>NZ_CP031946.1:3202500-3550000 GCF_003443535.1 Ruegeria sp. AD91A
TCACTGTTACCTTCCGCTTTGGCAACGCTGGCTTTGGCCTGAGTGACACTGGGCGTTGTTTCCGGTTCTATCCGGTCAACGGAACGAATGACTCTGCGTGCAGCCTCCAGTTGTTGAGCGCTCACAAGTATTTGTGACAGCCGCGGCCCTAGCAGGCGGCGAAGATGATCCGGCAGTCTTGCAAATGCGTGCTCGATAGCTTCAATATTTGCGTCAGGTGCCAGTTCCTTTTCGGACAACACAGCCCAAAGCGCAGCATCACTTTCACATCGTTGCAGGCCAATGAATGGACTCATCGGAAGCGTCGCTCGGTTATCAACAACCCGCGCAATTGCTGAAATTTGTTTGGTGCCGTCTGGCGGTGTCTCCACCAACTTCAAAACACTCAGCGCTTCGGCCCCGAAGCCGTACGAGGTGTAGAGCTTAGCCAGTTTCAGAGCCTTTTCGTCGTCAACTTTGTCGAACTCTTTGTACAGCCCTAAGCGAAGAGCCGACACTTGGCTTAGAAAAGGTGCCTCCCCTGACCAGGACGCAAAATTCAGCCCGCCAGCTGAGATACAGGCAGGTCTTGGATCAATTGGTTGCAGCTCTGCGTTCAGAATGTTCTGCAAATCGTCCAAAACCGTGGTCAGACGCACGTTCGAATTCAATTGGGATGAGACAGCTGTTGTATCGGGTGAGACGGTATTGCGCGGCCCGACAGGTGCAAGCTCCAAGTCCAGTATCTTGCGATCGGTCCCTTGCAAAAGACGGATCGACAGCTGGTCCTTTATCCCTTGCTCAGTCATGGTGAGGAGTGGCAGATTCAACCCTGTGTCGATGTATGGCGGCGTGGCTTCGGCTGTTCTCCCGCTCAAGGGTGGCGGTATATCCTCAAGAAGCGGCGGCAAAAAATCCCCTGGCATGATGTCCAGTACGATCATCGAATTTCTGTACAGAAACGCCGACGCTACGCAGTTGCATCCGAATTCCATCTCCAATGCGCTGCCGGGGCTTTTCTGTGACAAGGAGGTCAGGCGGTTCGTGGTCAAACGCCCAAAAACCGAGTTGGTTTTGAATGTCACGTCGTCCAGGGCAATTGTAATGCTTGCGCCGTTCTTACGTTGCGCCAGCACCCAACCAGTATCCGGTGGCACGTCGAAAACCAGACGTGTGTATCCGTCATGCTCTCCGGATCGCACCACCACTCCCTGTGCGGTCACGACATTTGCAGCCGTGACCAAAACCGCTATCAGAAATCCGATACGCTTCATGCTGCAGCCTGCTTGAGCTCTTTTAAAGCGTCCTCCAACTCCGAAAAGCCGGGGCGGTTGTGAGTTGGGGTATTTTGGCGTCCAACCTCGATGCACATGGCGGCATTATGATTATGAAGATTGGCAACCAGCACTTCCTTGATCAATTGATAGAAGTGGTTGTCTTCTTCAGCCACGGCTTTCAATTTGCCAGCGAAGGGGCCGACCAGACCATAGGCCAGAAAAACGCCCAGGAACGTACCCACCAGGGCACCCCCGATCAATTTCCCCAGCACTTCGGGTGGCTGATCGATTGATCCCATCGTCTTGATTACGCCCAAAACCGCAGCAACAATCCCCAGCGCGGGCAGGCCATCTGCTACTGTCTGAAGCGCATGGCTGGAGTGCATGGCATGATGAAAATTTGCCTCCATGCGCTTCTCCAGAACCTCTTCAACCTGGTGTGGATCGTCATAGTTCATTGCCGCTGACCGCATCGTGTCACAAATCAGGTCGACGGCCTCTTTGTCGGATTGAATCTTGGGGTATGCAGAAAACAAGCTGGAGTTTTCAGGGTCTTCAACATGCTGCTCAACCTCCACGGGGTTGGCGCGGGCAATACGGATCAACGAAAACAGAAGACATAGAAGGTCGCGATAGTCTTCGGGTTTCCATTTCGGGCCTTTGAACACTTTGCCCATGTCTTTGATCGTATGTTTCACGCCACCCATGTCGTTGCTGATCAGAAAGGCTCCTACGGCCGCACCGCCGATCATCATCATTTCGAATGGAAGGGACTTCATGATGATGGTCATCTTGCCGCCTGCCGCAAGATAGCCCCCGAAGACCATTACGAAGATGACAACAATTCCAACAATTCCAATCATTTGAGATCTCCAGATGAGTTCTGTGCAAAACCGGGCAACACAGGCGATTATTCCTGCGGGGCCGAGGCGTTGCGACCGGCCATGACAACGCTGATCGTGTAGGCAGCTTCGGGACTTAGGCCCGCCAGTACGCCAGCCGCTGCGTCCGCCGGCATGCGGGACAAGAACCCTGCGGCAAAGGTCGGGTCCATGGTTTCAAACAATGCGGCTGCGTCCTTTGGTTTCATGTTCTGGTAAACATCCGTTAAGCGCGCCAGATCGTTCTCTGCCGCCCTGTCTGCAACCGCCAGTGTGTCGCGCAGGGAATCTTCCGCGTCCTTCAAGGCCGTCAGGCGCGTTTCAACGGCTTGGGTTGCGATTTCCAGTGCTTTTTCCTGATCGCGTAAATCATCCTCTCGCTGTTTGACGCGTTTCTCCCGGCTCAAAAGCTCTGCCAGCACAACCTGAACATCGCGTGTTTCGGACGCGGCAGGCTTGTTTTCCACGGCTTCGGGTGTCACCGGTTTGGCGAGCGCAGGTCCCGCCTCCAAGCCAAGGCGAATGGCTGCCGAGCCGATCATCAGCAATGAGATGACGGCAAGCACACCACCGCGCGGGCGTGTATTGTGTTTGGCGTTCCGCGCAAGGCTCATACCTGCGCCTCGCTCTGCTTGCGGTCATGCCGGAAGAACATCAGGCCCTCTGGCGCTTTGGGTGGCTCTTCACTCGCACCAGTTTCGACCGGTTCCGCTGTTTTCTCGTGCCCGGTGCCCATTTCCTCTTCAGGTTGAGGCTCGTCTTGGAGAGACTTTGCTTTTTCCGGGGCAGCAGTTTCTTCTTCGGGGATGATATCATGCAGAGATGCCATCATGAGTTCCAGGCGCTGTGCCACGGTTTCAGCCCTTTGCGTCAGCGCCTTAAGCTGATCACCCGATTGATCAGAGGCGTTTCGCGCGCTGTCCAGGGATTTCTTCAGCTCTTCTGCCTGGGTCGACAACACGGCCACTGCACCACCGACGCCTTTTTCAAGATCGGTGAACCGCTTGAGGCGGCGCGACAGCACAAAGCAATAAAGACCCGCGCCCAACGCACCGGCGACCAGCAAAATATCCGCAATCAGCTCCAATTCCGCCTCCTAATTCAGCACAAATTCCATCACCAGCACATCGCGAACGCGCCCTTCGCCGACGACTATTCCAATGCGTCGCAGCAGGTGACCTCGGATGCGCGTCAATGCCAGTGAATCCTCCAGGTCCTTCAGCTCAACGGCTCGCAGGTAACCGTTCAGGACATCCATGATTCGTGGCTGCATTTTTTTCACATCATCCATGTACGGCGCGTTAACTTCGAGCTGTGCGTGGAACTTCAAATGCCGCGACTTGCCGGAATTCACCGATACAACGACCGGCGGCAGATCAATAAACCCGACATCTGCCAGCGCTTTGGCAGGTTCGTCTTTCGCCCCGTCTTTGTTGGTCTCAACTGCGGCTTTGCCGCCCAGCGGAATCAATCCGGACGATGTCAGGAAATACCCGCCCGCAGCTCCGACGACCGCAAGGATCATCCCGATTAGCATTCCCTTTTTCCCTTTTTTCTCGGTGGGTTCCGCCAGTTTGTAGGTTGCGTCGGTCATGACGTCCTCATTCATCCGTTCTGTCTCTGTCATAACCGTGCAGGGACTAACCGATTGTTAAGAGCAATCGTCCAAACAGAGGATGCGTCGGGCAGAATGCCGGCGAGTCGGAGGTGAGCGTGCAGCAGATCGGAACTGTCTGGGCTAGTTTGGACAGGCGTAAACAAATCATTGTCGCTGGCGCGGTTGCGCTGGTGTTTCTGGGTATCCTCGGAATGTCGCGCCTTGTGACTGCTCCGTCCATGACGTTGCTTTATGCTGGTCTGGAAAACGGTGCCGCTGGGGATATAGTACGAGCGCTGGACCAGCGTGGCGTCACATATGAGATCCGGGGCGGATCGATCTACGTCTCCGGTGCGCAGCGCGACGAGTTGCGAATGACCCTGGCCAGCGAAGGCCTGCCCGCAAACGGCAACAAAGGGTACGAACTGCTTGATTCGTTAAGCGGGTTTGGCACCACGTCTCAGATGTTCGATGCTGCTTATTGGCGCGCGAAAGAGGGTGAACTGGCGCGGACTATTGTCGGCAGCCCGCATGTCAGTCAGGCGCGCGTCCATATTGCCAATGGGACAGCAAACCCGTTTCAGCGCAGTGTGGCACCAACGGCTTCGGTTTATCTCGTGCCATCCGGAAGCGAAATTACCGGTGATCAGGCCAAGGCTATCCGGTTCCTTGTTGCCTCGGCTGTCAGTGGGCTGACGCCAGAGAACGTAACGGTGATTGATTCACAAGGGGCTGTGATTGGCGGGCAAGATACCACAGCGACAACAGACACCGCCGATGACAAGTCGCGTCAGTTGCGAGAACGTGTTCTGCGTCTGGTCGAGGCGCGTGTCGGTACCGGCAATGCTGTGGTCGAGGTCAGTGTGGATACCGAGACCAAGACAGAATCCATTCGAGAGAGGCGCTTTGATCCCAAGGGCCGCGTGGCGATCAGCACGGATGTCGAAGAACGCTCGGACAGTGCTCGAAATCAGTCATCGGATGTTACTGTGGCGTCAAATCTGCCTGATGGTGACGCGGCAGGCGGAGATGAATCCAACTCGACGGCCACCCAGACTCGTGAGCGGGTGAACTATGAAGTCTCCGAGACAGAGCTGGAAGTACACAAGGCCCCCGGCGCGATCAAGCGTCTGACGGTTGCGGTTCTGGTCAATGGGACAAGATCGGTGGATGCGTCCGGATCCGAAGCATTTACGCCCTTGCCTCAGGAAGAGCTGACCGCTCTAGAAGAACTCGTGGCTTCAGCAGTCGGGCACGATGCGGCGCGCGGGGACGTTATCACACTGAAATCCATGGATTTTCCCTCGGTTGAGCCGCAGGGTACTCTGGTGACCTCGTCGTTCTGGCAGAACATCCATCTGGATGCCATGTCCTTGATACAGATGGCTGTGCTGGCTCTGGTTTCGCTGGTGTTGGCGCTGTTCGTGATCCGCCCGATCCTGACGAAGCCAACCTCGGCACCGGCGTTGCTGGCTGCTGCGGATGGGGCGAATTCGGGCGCATTGGCTCTGACTGGTGAAATCGCGCCGGAGGAACCGGCAGAGTTCTCTTCCTTGCCAGCAGAGCGCAGTGTCCCGGCCCTCGGCTCGAGCGCCACGGAGGATCCTGTTGATCGGCTGCGCGCCATGATCGGTGACAAGCAGGAAGAGACTGTCGAGATCCTGCGCAGTTGGCTTGAAGAAGGCGAGGAGCGGGTGTGATGTCGATTGCCCATCTGCTTGAGGATTTCACCACCCAGACTGGTACCGGGCCCGTTCTGCTTCTGGATGAGGACGCGCTGGAAGAACAACGGCTCTCTGCCTTTGAAGACGGGTATGGGGCCGGTTGGGAAGATGCCTCTCGGGCGCAGGAACAAAGTCGCGGCCAGATCTCGGCTGAATTGGCCAGGTCGCTTCAGGATATGTCTTTCACCTATCACGAAGCAATCACCCGCATGACCCTGTCTCTGGAGCCCATGTTCGCCAGTCTGGTTCAGACCGTACTGCCTGAGATGGCCGAGCGCGGCTTGGCTGCCCGCCTTGTGGAACAACTCTGTGAAATGGCGTGTTCCCGGGCAGAGCAGCCGATGCAGATTATGGTGCCGCCGGGATGCGCCGAAAAGGTTGCAGCGCTGTTGCCGCAAGACTTGCATCCCACTCCTCAGGTTATCGAACACTCTGAGCTGGAGCCGGGTCAGGCCCGCCTTCAGGTAGGCACAAGCAGGCGTGAGGCCGATTGCACCGCGTTGCTCGCCGCCATCGCACAGATCTTTGACGCTTATGTCTTTGAGGCAAGAAAGGCTTTGTCCAATGAATGACACCCAGATTCCGAAAACTGAAAAACCCAACCCGTTCGATTCGGTCCCGATTGAAGTGACCGTTTCAGTTGGTCGCACGCGCCCACTGATCCGGGACTTGTTGAACATGGGAGAGAATGCAGTGCTGATCTTGGACAAACGTATCGAAGACCCGGTCGACCTCTATGTTGGGGATCAGTTGGTCGCACGCGGGTTGCTGGAGGAAATGGAGGGCGATCAGGCGGGGCAGCTGGCAGTGCGCCTGACCGAGATTGCGGATTTGCAAAACGGAATTGGCTGATGCGCTATGTGACCTGGCTGGCTTTGGTGGTCATGTTGATGCCCTCACTGGCCGCAGCTCAGGATTTGACCTTGTCTTTGGGCGAAGGCGGACCGATTTCCGCCCGAACAATCCAGCTGATTTTGCTGATCACAGTGCTGAGCATCGCTCCGGGTTTGGCGATCATGATCACCTGCTTTCCATTCCTGATCACTGTTCTTTCAATCCTGCGGCAAGGGATCGGCCTGCAACAATCTCCACCCAATATGCTGTTGGTCAGCCTGGCGTTGTTCCTGACCTATTTCATTATGGACCCGGTGTTTTCCGAAGCATGGGCCACAGGGATACGCCCGATGATCGAAGAGACGATGGAGGTGGAGTCAGCATTGGAGCGCGCGTTAGAGCCGTTCCGCGCCTTCATGGCGGCGCGACTCGATGCGGACACGTTTTATGCCATGGCAGCTTTACGTCCCGGCGGCGAGGCTATGGAGTTGTCCGCACAGGCACCGTTGTCGGTTTTGATGCCATCTTTCATGCTGTCTGAAATTGCGCGGGCGTTTCAGATCGGGTTTCTGATTTTTCTGCCGTTTCTGATCATCGATCTTGTCGTGGCTGCTGTATTGATGTCGATGGGTATGATGATGGTGCCACCGGCCATTGTATCCTTGCCATTCAAGTTGGCGTTTTTTGTGATAGCCGACGGGTGGGCTTTGATTGCGGGTGCATTGGTGCGCAGTTATATGCCGTGATCTCGACATATAGCCGAGGCGCGCTGAAAAAACAGGCGGTCAGACGACTCTGCCCCACTTTCTTCAAAGGTGGTTTTCAACGCCCAAACGTAAATGAAACGATTCAGCCGGTCTTTTTCAGGTCTTTGATCAACTGGTCCAGGTTGCCTTTGCGGGCATCCAGCATCGCGCCGATTTCGGTGCGTTCGGTCAGCAACAGGTTCACGCCTTCGATGAACATGTTGTAGAATTTTTCACGCCCCGACTTGTCCGAAACAAGGAAAGTTACGTCAAACGGGGCCGAGCCGCGCAGTTTGACTGTTGTGCGCACTTCATATCCGGCCTTGATCTTGCGGGCATTGCGCACGTTGACCTCACCGCCGATGAACTCACGGAAGCGGCGGCCATATTTGCGCGAGATATAGCTCTGAAACGCCTTGGTAAATTGCTTCAGTTGGGATGGGGTGGCTGTGCGGGCATCCGCGCCGAGGGCATAGCGTGCCATGATCGGGACGTCCGCATATTGCACGAATATCTTCTCAAAATCACGCAACATCGCTTTTTCCGACTTACCCGATTCGATAACCCGGTTGATGTCGTTGACCACGCTGCTGACCAGTGCCTTGGCCGTTGCCTCGGTCTGGGCAAACGCGGACTTGGGCAAAACGGCCAAGGCCAGACCGGCTGCGACAAAGTGACGGCGGTTCAACTCGTTATTCAGCATAGGGGTCCTCGTAGGGGTCTAAATAGGGGTCCCTGACCGGGTCTGCCCTGGTTTCGGCATAGGGGTCAGAGTACAAATCCAGATATGCGTCTTCGTCATCTCTTGTCAGTTCGAAGCGGCGGTTTTGCAGATAGATCAGGCGGGCCTGTGCATAACTGTCTGCGCTTTCATAAAGAATTGAGTCCACGGTATCCGAGAACCGACCACGATCGCCCATGCGGCGAACGACTTCGGCATAGACGCCCAGGTTGTCGGCGGGTCGGACCGGGGTAAAGTTGATCGGATTCGAGAACAGGTTGATCACGACCCCGATAGCATCCCTTTGGGTCGACGGGCCATAGAAAGGCAATTCAACATAAGCCCCTTCGCCGACACCCCAGACGTGCAGGGTCTCACCGAAATCAGTATCAACGGGCGGCAGGTTCAGCTCATCTGCGGGCGCGGACAGGCCAAAGCCGCCCACGGTCATGTTGATCACAAAGCGCAGCAGCGCATTGCCCATCTGTTTCGGGTTGCCCTGAAGCAGGTAGTCGACCGCCTGTCCGGGCAGCGAGATATTTTCGGCGAATGTGCTGAAACTGGTAACCATAGGATCGGGAACGATCTTGACGTACCCTTTGGAAGCAGGTCGAAACAGAAACCGGTCAACGCCCAAATTGAACTTATGAATACCCCGGTTCGCGTTTTCATAGGGGTCAAACACGTCATTGCGTGAGGCGTCGTCGGGAGGCGTGGTTGCACAGGCGGACAGAATGGCCATGAGCGACAGTACAACCAGGTGTTTCAGGCGAAATCTGCTCGACACGATCTTTGCTTCTCCCAAATGCCCGGCATCCGTTCTGTCGGGCCAACAATCACAATTCACCAATACTTACACGCCGGTAAGGCACAAGTTCTTGTCACATAGTCGTTTCAGATCTCAAATGAAACACCTAGCGTGTAACCTGTCCGTCAGGTCCGGGTAAAGCAATTGAGTATCTACAAGTCATAATAAGTAAAGATATGCTCAGATCGCGTGCAAGCCGGAAATTGCCGTATTCCGTCTTTCCACGGCTGTGCTTCCCGGTTAGCGTCCGGCAGAGTCAATCAGGGAAGGACCCTCTCAATGAGCATCGCTGCAAAACTGGAAAGCCTCGGTGTCACACTGGGCGACGCACCGGCGCCGGCGGCAAATTATGTGCCTTTCGTACGTGTGGGCAATATCGTGTATGTGTCCGGCCAGATATCGAAAACGGATGAGCTGATCACTGGCAAGCTGGGCGACGACATGGATGTCGAAGCCGGAGCCGCTGCGGCGCGTGTCTGCGCGATCAATCTGCTGGCACAGGTCAAGGCGGCCTGTGGCGGAGATATCGACAAACTGGTGCGTGTCATCAAACTGACCGGTTTCGTGAACTCGACCGCAGATTTCACCGCACAGCCGCAAGTGATCAACGGCGCATCCGACTTCCTGGTCGAAGCGCTGGGCGACGCCGGTCGCCACTCGCGTTCCGCCGTTAGCGCTGCGTCACTGCCTTTGGGCGTGGCAGTTGAGATCGAAGGTATATTCGAGATCGAATGATACCGCCCCTGCCAGCTGCGTTTCTGCAGGCCCCAATTGCCCATCGGGCGTTGCACGACGTCTCGAATAACCGTCCGGAAAACAGCCGGGCGGCCATTCGTGCTGCCATTGATGCCGGTTACGGGATTGAGATTGATCTTCAACTTACAGCTGATGATCGTGCCGTGGTATTTCATGACTATGATATGGCGCGTCTGACCGGTCAGTCCGGGCCGGTCCGGCAGGTGTCGGCGGTTGCGGCGTCCAATACCACTCTTCTGTATGGCGAGGACGGCATTCCAACGCTGGATGATGTGCTGGAAATCGTGGCAGGCCAGGTGCCGCTGCTGATCGAGTTGAAGGATCAGGACGGCGTTATGGGTATGAATATCGGTGCCCTCGAGCACGACACCGTGCGCGCATTGCAGGGGTACGAAGGTCCGGTGGCGCTGATGTCCTTCAATCCCAACTCGGTTGCGGAGCTGGCGCGGCTGGCCCCGCATCTGCCGCGCGGCATCGCAACTTGCGCCTATGAGCCCAGTGTCGAACTGTTGCCGCAAGACGTGTGTGATCACTTGCGCGATATTCCGGATTTCGATCGTGTCGGGGCCGGTTTCATCAGCCATGAGGCCGCTGACCTGTCCCGCGCACGTGTGGTTGAACTGAAGGCGCAGGGCGTGCCGATCCTGTGCTGGACTGTTCGGACGCCTGAACAAGAGGCAGAGGCCCGCATGGTTGCCGACAATGTGACCTTCGAAGGGTATCTGGCTGCGCATTCAGCTTGAACCTTGGCGCCTCGGTCACAGATAAAGGGCTGGCGCGGAGGGTACATGGATCAGGCTCAAATCGAAGTTCAGGTACTTGGGTCACTGTCGCAGATTTCAGCGACCGAGTGGGATGCCTGCGCTTGCCCTGAGGCCGCCGATGGTGGACGGCCCCTTGATCCCTTCACCACGCATCGCTTTTTGCTGGCGCTTGAGGAAAGCGGCTCGGTCGGGCGTGGCACGGGTTGGCAGCCGCAATACCTGACGGCCTTTCTTGACGGGATCCTGATCGCAGCGGCCCCGATGTATGCCAAATCGCACAGCCAGGGCGAGTACATCTTTGACCACAGCTGGGCCCATGCCTATGAAAGCGCAGGCGGGCGGTATTATCCGAAACTGCAAATTGCGGTGCCGTTCACACCCGCAACGGGGCGTCGGTTTCTGGTGCGCCCGGGCTACGAGCGAATCGGAATGTCGGCTTTGGTGCAGGGTGCCGTTCAACTGGCGGCTGACAACCAGGTGTCATCGGTTCACGCGACCTTCTGCACAGAAGAGGAAGCATTGGCGGGGGAGCAGATGGGTCTTATGCTGCGCAGCTCGCAACAGTTTCACTGGCTGAATGATGGCTATGCTGATTTCGATGAATTCCTCTCCGCCTTGTCGTCACGCAAGCGCAAGAATATTCGCAAGGAACGGGCGCAGGCCCATGGCTTTGGCGGTGAAATCCATACATTGACAGGCGATGACCTGCGTCCGGAACACTGGGATGCTTTTTGGCGGTTCTATCAGGATACCGGGGCCCGAAAATGGGGATCACCCTATCTGACGCGCCGGTTTTTTGACATCGCACAAGAGACGATGGCGAATGATATGGCGCTGGTTTTGGCTGAACGGGATGGGCATGCCATTGCGGGTGCGCTGAACTTCATAGGCCGCGAAACGCTTTTTGGGCGGTACTGGGGCTGCATTGAACATCATGCCTGCCTGCATTTCGAGCTGTGCTACTATAGGGCGATAGATTTTGCCATTGCCCACGGTCTGGCCCGGGTGGAAGCGGGCGCTCAGGGTGAACACAAGCTGGCACGCGGCTATTTACCGACGCGCACGCATAGCTTGCACTGGGTCGGTGATCCGGGTTTTGCCGATGCGATCAAAAAATATCTGGACGCCGAAGGCCGCGCAGTGGGAGAAGAGATCGAGATTCTGACGGATTACGGCCCGTTCAGGAAATCGAACCCGGAGGAACAGCAATGACTGAACTTTTGTCCGCCGAGACCCGTGGCCCGCTGCTGGGCCCGCTGTTCAAAAACGGCTGGACCATGGTCGAAGGCCGCGACGCGATCACCAAGACCTTCATTTTCGACAACTTCGTGCACGCATTTGGCTGGATGACGCAAGTGGCGATCTGGGCCGAGAAATGGAACCACCACCCAGAATGGTCCAACGTCTACCGCACAGTCGAGGTGGTCCTGTCCACCCATGACGTAGGTGGCCTGTCGTCACTGGACGCCAAGCTGGCTCGAAAGATGGACAGTCTGTGCTAACGGTCGTTGCCTGAACCTTGGCCACCGGCCAGGGACGCGGCTGTGCCCATCTGCTTGAATTCCGCAGGCGTCACGGTGCCTTCGCTGACATCAATGGATCTTGGGATGCCCGTGGTCTTGTTCCCGATCTGGCGCACACTGCGCGCTGATGGGTTGATATCCAGACACCGGTTTTCGTAGCAGGTCAGGCCAGACAGATTGATCTGAATGCGGGCCTGCCCGTCCGGCCCCGTCACGACCGGAGCCTGCGGCGCATCGCAGGCCGCGACCAGCGCCAAAGCGCCCATTCCAATCCATCTTTTCATACCAAGCTCCTTGAAAACGGGCTTAGTCCAGTTGACCATTGCCGTTCTGATCTGCCGCGCCGAAATCTTCATTCATCTGTGCATCATATTCCGATCTTGAGATAAAGCTGTCCTTGTTGCGGTCAACATTCTGGAACTGCTTTATGTCCAGAAACGGTTTGGCCTCGGCCTGACCCAATGTGCCGTTCTTGTCTTCGTCCATGGCCTGAAACGCATAGTCCGAAAAAACGTCGAATTCGTCTTTGGACAGGAACCCGTCATTGTTTGCGTCGATGGCGTTCAATTCTTTTTCATGCAGTTCAGCCACGGTTTCGGCATTGGTCGCCGAGGCCAAAAATGCAGCCGTGAATACAAAAATCGCCTGTTTCATTTCCAATCTCCTCAGCATGCAAATCTTTGGCCTTCGAAGCCACCGGCGGCGGCGCCGGCTGCTGTCAGGATCGTCTTGCCCGATCCGCCGCCGAACTGGTTGCCGATTGCACCGCCGATCAAGGCGCCGCCCAATGTGCCGCCAAGGCAGGCAATCTCGTGCTGTCGTGCAGCTTGCTGTTGCGGGGTTGGGGCCGGTCCGCAGGCTGCCAGAAGGGCCGCGCCGGTCAGGAAGGATAAAAACAACTTAAGTTTCATAAAAAAGCTCCCCAAATTATGCGTCGAGTATTCGCGCATTGGGGCGCTGCTTCAAGTTAAATTGGGTTCACGCGGCCCCGGGCAAACCGGAGCCGGCCAAATTCAGATCACCTCCACCAGGCCTTCACCCGCTGAGATCTCGCAGGCACCGGGGTTTTCTTCCAGATTCAGGGCCGTGACCTTACCGTCCTCGACCAGCATCGCATACCGTTTGGAGCGTGCGAACAAACCCACAGGCGGGGCGTCGAAATCCATGCCGATGGCCTTGGTGAATTCTGAAACCGCGTCTGAGACCATGGTCAATCCCGCTGCGGTCGCGCCGGTGGATTCACCCCAGGCCTGCATGACGAACGGGTCGTTGACCGACAGGCACATGATCTCTTCAACGCCCTTGTCGTCGAACTGTTTTTTTGTACGGATGAAGCTTGGCACATGTGCGGTGGTGCACGTACCGGTATATGCGCCGGGAACAGCGAAAATGACAACCTTGCGTCCTTTGGTCTTGTCTGAAATCCGAACCTCTTCCGGCCCGTTTGCCCCCATCTGGATCAGTGTGGCCTCGGGTAGGGTGTCTCCTGTTGAAATCATTTCTTAGCTCCTGTCGTTTGGATTTGCAGAATTGGGCTTAAGCGCAATATAGGTGGTCCAATCAGAGAGACCACGGGAAAACTGCAGGGTGGGCAAAGCATGAGCCATATTGTCGTGATTGGCGCAGGGCAAGCGGGCGCGTCTTTGGTGGCGCGGCTGCGCAAGGACGGGTTCGGCGGAGAGATTACTCTGATCGGGGCCGAGCCGCATCTGCCATATCAGCGCCCGCCATTGTCTAAGGCCTATCTTCTTGGAGAGATGGAGCTGGAGCGCCTGTTCCTGCGCCCCGAAAGCTTCTACGTCGAAAACAACATCACTTTGCGCCTTGACCAGCGCGTGACCGGCATCGATCCCAAGGCCAAAACGGTTACTCTTGGGGATGAGGTCATCCCGTATGACGAACTGGCGCTGACCACCGGGTCAGATCCGCGCCGCCTGCCTGCTGCCATCGGAGGCGATCTGGACGGTGTCCACGTGGTGCGCGACCTGGCCCATATTGACGAGATGGAACCCAAAGTGACCCAAGGCGCCCGCGCGCTGATCGTGGGTGGCGGTTACATCGGGCTCGAGGCCGCCGCTGTCTGCGCCAAGCGGGGCGTCAAGGTCACTCTGGTCGAGATGGCCGACCGCATCCTGCAACGGGTTGCAGCACCCGAAACCAGCGACTATTTCCGCGCGCTGCACAGCAAATATGGTGCCGACATTCGCGAAGGCGTCGGGCTCGATCGGCTGATCGGCGAAAACGGCAAGGTTGTGGGGGCAGTGTTGACCGACGGCACAAAGCTGGAGGTGGGTTTTGTTGTGGTCGGTGTGGGTATCGAGCCCTCTACCCAACTGGCCGAGATGGCAGGGCTGGAGCTGGACAACGGCATCAAAACCGATGCCCATGGCCGGACCTCTGATCCGTCGATCTGGGCGGCCGGCGATTGCGCCTCTTTCCCCCATGGCGAAAGTCGTATCCGTTTGGAAAGCGTCCCGAACGCCATCGACCAGGCTGAAATCGTGGCGCAGAACATGCTGGGTGCGGCAAAGGTTTACGTGGCGACCCCCTGGTTCTGGTCGGACCAGTACGACGTCAAGCTTCAGATCGCGGGCCTGAACACCGGATATGACCGTGTGGTGACCCGCGGGGGCGAGGGTCAGACCATGTCCTTCTGGTATTACAAAGGCGACAGGCTGATTGCTGTGGATGCGATGAATGATCCGCGAGCATACATGGTCGGCAAGAGATTGATCGAAATGGGCAAGACAGCTGATCCCGAAGTTGTGGCAGACCCGAACGCGGACCTGAAACCGCTGCTTAAGGCGTGAGGATCATTGCCGGAGAATTCCGGGGCCGCGCCCTCGCCTCGGTCGGCAAGGGTGATGCGGGCGCGCATCTGCGCCCCACCACCGACCGCGTGCGTGAAAGCCTGTTCAATGTGCTCAGCCACCAGATCGAATTTGACGGTTTGCGGGTGCTGGATTTGTTCGCGGGAACCGGGGCACTGGGGCTGGAGGCACTGTCGCGGGGCGCTTCGCATGTCACCTTCGTTGATGACGGGCGGGTGGCTCACGGGTTGATCCGCAAGAACATCGATCTGACCCGCAGCGCCGATCGTACCGACTTGATCCGCCGCGATGCAACCCGGTTGGGCGACAATACCGGCGCGCCTTATGATCTGGCTTTTCTGGACCCGCCTTACGGGAAATCCATGGGGCAGAAGGCCGTCGCCGCCTTGGCCAATGGCTGGATCGCGGATGATGCATTATTGGTTTGGGAAGAAAACGCCCGGATGCAGGCGCCGGCCGGATTCACATTGCATGACAGCCGCAGGTATGGCGACACGCATATTTCTTTGATGTGGAAAGGTGTTCCAGATTGAATCGCTCTGCGCGGTTTGGCGCTTAACATGGGTGGGCAGTGACGGGAAAGCCTGGATAGGCCGACCGCGAGGCGAAGTAGGGATTCCATATGCACGATCTTGTCATTTTCGACTGCGACGGCGTTTTGGTGGACAGCGAGGTGATCTCGAACCAGGTGCTGGTGGACAATCTGGCGGATTATGGCCTGCATCTGGCGCTGCATGAATGTATGTCGCTGTTTGTGGGTGGAACGATGGTCGGCGTGCGCGACAAGGCCCGCGCGATGGGTGCCCTTCTGCCCGAAGACTGGATAGATCAGATCTATGCCGAAACCTACGACCGCCTGCGTGCAGGTGTGCCATTGGTGCCCGGTATCGCAGACCTGCTTGAGGGGCTGGATCAAAAGGGTATCCCCTTTTGCGTCGCGTCGAATGGCAGCCCGGACAAGATGAAGATCACACTGGGTCAGAACGGGCTTTGGGACCGGTTCAAGGACGTGATGTTCTCGGCCCATGTGCTGGGCACCGGAAAGCCGGACCCAAAGATGTTCCAACTGGCCGCCGAGCACTTTGGTGCAAGGGCTCCGGTGGTGATCGAAGACAGTCATAGTGGTGTCACGGCTGCAATCCGAGCCGACATGCGTTGCCTCGCTTATGCGCCTCATGGAGGCGGTGAAAAGCTGGCGGATCTGGGTGCCGAAGTGATCACGGACATGTCGCAGGCGCATGGGTTGTTGGGACTTTGACCCGCGGTTGTGCTAAAGTGCGGGTATGGATCGCACCCTGATACCTTTCGCCTGGACCTTTTCCAGCGCTGCAGAAGCTTCCACCAGCCCAGAGCGCAAACCCATGCGTGCGCCGGTCTTCATCCACGACGCGGTCACGCCGTGGGGGGACGAAACGATGCTGTTGAAACTTTTCCGCGAACAGGCCGCGGATCAAGAGGAATAGGTCGGGTGGTATTTGCCGCCGGGAGACAGGGTAAAGATCTCGACCCCATCTGAGGTGACGCCCACCGAATGTTCGAACTGTGCCGACAGTGATTTGTCGCGGGTCACGGCAGTCCAGTCATCGGCCAGCGTCTTGGTTTCGGGACGACCCAGATTGACCATGGGTTCGATGGTAAAGAACATACCCTCTTCCAGAACGGCACCGGTGCCCGGGCGACCATAGTGCAACACGTTCGGTGGTGCGTGAAAAACGCGACCCAGACCATGACCACAGAAATCGCGTACAACGCTCATCCGATGAGCTTCGACATAGGACTGAATTGCGTGGCCGATGTCACCAAATGTATTGCCCGGCTTGACCATCTCGATGCCCTTGAACAGCGCGTCATGAGTCACCTGAATCAGCCGTTCCGCCTTGCGCGGCAGCTTGCCCGCCACATACATGCGCGAGGTGTCGCCGAACCAGCCATCGACGATGACTGTCACGTCGATATTCAGAATGTCGCCATCCTTCAGCTTTTTGTCGCCCGGAATGCCATGGCAGACAACGTGGTTCACGCTGATGCAACTGGCGTGCTGATAGCCTTTATAGCCTATGGTGGCCGAGGTCGCGCCGGCGTTTTCGACCATCTGCGTGATCAGCCCGTCAATTGCGCCAGTGGTTTGACCTGGAAACACATGTTCGGCAATATCATCTAGAATTCGCGCCGCCAAAGCCCCTGCCGCGTGCATTCCGGCAAAGTCACCTTGTTCATAGATGCGAATGCCGTCCTTGGTCAGGCGGCCACGATGCTCTTTCATCGACGCTAAGCTCCAAATGTTGCGCGCAGCATTCCTTTTACGCTGCTTGTGCAGAAAGTTCCAGAGGGCGCGGGGTCACACTCACTCAGCGAAGTAGTTCGACGGTTCATGACTTTCAACAGCCGCTCTCTCATGCTGGCACTACGACCCTATGCCGAAACAGGCTCAATCCCAGGCTATTCTGGGGGGCGGAGTACCGCAAACTTCCAAACGAGCGGACAGGGCGATCAATTTGCCTTTGGTCGCGGCTATTTCGCCCTCCAGATCATCCCCTGATAAACTGGATACAGGAACTCCAATCAACAGCACGCCGACAGCGTCACCGGCAACTGCTTGTTTCTGGGCGGAAATCAAGGCGGGCACTCTGGCGACCTCTTGTTGGTAGAGTTGTCGTGCCTTAGCGCAGGATACGTTGCTATAGACATCCCCGATTGGAACCGGTGCGATCGAACTTGGTTGTTCCGCACATGCTGTGGCGGCGAGAATGGCGGCCAATGTGATTAGAAATTTTGGCATGCTGGACTCCGTGGATTCTGACATAAGGCGACAGTTTCGCGGAGACTCAACAGGTATAGGTGAACTCCCACTGAGGGTCGAGGACCAGTCTGGCAGAACGGATGTCACATGTTCTGCCGGTTGACTTCAGGTATTCTGTCGCCGCCGATTGAAAGACCAACTGCGTGGGGTCCATACTGCCAGCCAAGCCGAATGTTGCCCCTTCTGCTGCACCGGCCAAGGCGGCATCTCCCAGGCTAGGTGTCAGCATAATCAAGCCGCTTTCAGGCTTGTCGAAGACGCGCCAGGTTCTGCCATAGGCTTCGAAGTTTACTGGGTCGACGTCGCCATATGTCTTCATCGCGTAACTCATGCCCGAGCAAGAGGCCGTGTACAGGAGTACGGCGCACAGAACGGTCATACCAATGGTTTTGTATCGCATGACAAATCTCCCCCCGAAATTGTCGTGCTGAATAGCAAAGCTTTTTTTATGCTGATTAACATTGATATGAATCAACAAATAGTATTTTAAGAATATTTATAGTGAGCTTTAGGTTTGACCCGAGATGCCAGGCTTTCTTGATTCTAGTACGCGCCGCTGAATAGCCTTTAGATCGGTTTGGGTAAGACTGCGATCCCCTCTGGTGAAATCTTCGTCCCATACACTAACCGCTCGACCCCCTGCGCCTGCGCCGCCTCAAATGCCGCCGCATAGGCTGGATCAATATCGGCCGCCAAAGCAAACCGGTCGCAATCGGTTCGCTGAACCAAATACAGCATGATCGCCCGGTGCCCTTGCGCGGCCATGGCGGCCAACTCGCCCAGATGCTTGGTGCCACGGGCTGTGACGCTGTCGGGAAACTCGGCCAGTCCGGGCTGGCGTGACAGTGTCACGCTTTTCACCTCGACATAGGCATCTGGCAGGCCCGGCCCCGTGAGCAGGAAATCGATGCGGCTGTTGTTACCGTATTTCACCTCGGGCCGAACGATGTCATAGGCGGCCAGTTCGGGAATCTCACCGGCTTCCAAAGCAGTGCGCAGCGCCCGGTTCGGAACCGAGGTATCGACCCCGGTAAAATGCCCGTTCTCATGATCGACCAGCCGCCATCCGAATTTCAGCTTTTTCTTCGGATCGTCGTTTGGCTCCAGCCAAATCTTTTCGCCGGGCTCGGCCAGCCCCATCATCGACCCCGGATTGGCGCAATGGGCCGTAACCTCTCGCCCATCTTCAAGCGTGCAATCGGCCAGAAAGCGTTTGTAGCGGCGGATCAGGCGGGCGGGAACAAGAGGGGTTTCAAATCGCATGGTTCAGGGCCTATACCTGCCCCCAAGGACGATCAAGAGGGGAGAGCGCCATGGCCAATCCAACCGCAGCAATGTTGGTGATCGGGGATGAAATCCTGTCGGGTCGCACCCGCGATGCGAATATGCATTTTCTGGCGCAGGAGCTGACAAAACACGGCATCGACCTGAAAGAGGTCCGCATTGTCAGCGATGACGCCTCCGCCATCGAAGCGGCCGTCAAAGTGCTGTCCGACGCCTATGACAATGTCTTCACCAGCGGCGGCATCGGCCCGACCCATGACGATATCACGGCCGATTGTATTGCCCGCGCTTTCGATACACCAATTGATGTGCGGGATGACGCGCGCGCGCTCTTGCAGGCCCATTACGACAAATCCGGGCTGGAACTGAATGCCGCCCGCTTGCGCATGGCGCGTATTCCGGACGGTGCGACGCTGATCGAAAATCCGGTTTCAACAGCCCCCGGATTCACGCTTGCGAACGTGCATGTCATGGCAGGTGTGCCTTCTGTTTTTCAAGCGATGGTAGCGAGCGTTTTGCCAACATTGACCGGAGGCAGACCTTTGTTGTCGCAAACTCTGCGTGTGGACCGCGGAGAAGGTGATATCGCCGCAACCCTGTCGGCCTTGGCCGAAGTTTTCAGCGACCTGTCCATCGGTTGCTACCCGTTTCAGATCAACGGTGCCTTCGGGGCCAACGTGGTTGTGCGCGGCACCGATGGAGGCCGGATCGACGCGGCCACCACCCGCCTGGCGAAAGAGCTTGAGCTTTGAGCGATAACTGGGCGGAAATAGTCGACGGAACCTGGCCCGCCGTACGCTATCAGCGGCTTGGCCCGTTTCTGCTGCGTGAGGGGCAGGGCGGAGGGTCGCGCGTATCAGCGGCCAGTGCATTGGGTCCGGTCAATGAAGACGATATCGACGCCGCCGAGGCCGCAATGCAGGCCATGGGGCAGAAACGCATCTTCTGTCTGCGCCCGGGGGATGAAGCCCTGGATGCAAAGCTGGCCCAGCGGGGCTATGATATTCTTGACCCGGTGAACATCTATGCCTGTCCCGTCTCCAGACTGACCGATCAGCCAATCCCACCGGTCATGGTGTTTTCGATCTGGGAACCGCTTGAGATCATGCGCGACATCTGGGCCTCGGGCGGGATCGGACCCGAGCGGATCGCGGTGATGGAACGCGCCAAGGGCCCCAAGACAGGGTTTTTGCTGCGTCACAACGACAAACCCAGCGGCGTGGCTTTTGTGGCGATGCATGCAGACACTGCAATGGTCCACGCGCTTGAAATCCTTCCCGAACATCGCCGACAGGGGTTAGGCCACTGGACCATGCGCGCAGCAGCATTCTGGGCGCGGGATCACAGTGCGCAAAACCTCAGCGTGATCTGCACCAAAGCCAATGAGGGCGCCAACGGTCTTTATCGCGCCCTCGGGATGGAGATCGCAGGCGAATACCATTACCGTCATCTTGTCTGAACTGAAGAGGTCGCCGTGACACAAAAAGACATGCCCACCGCGCTGAACCTGCCCATGGTTGATCCGCTGCCGCCGGAAACGCAGAAATACTTTGATATCTGTATCGAAAAACTGGGCATGGTGCCGAATGTGCTGAAAGCCAACGCATTTGACATAGACAAGCTGAACACATTCACCGCGATGTATAACGACCTGATGCTGGCTGACAGTGGGTTGACCAAGCTAGAACGCGAGATGATCGCCGTAGTCGTCTCGTCGATCAACAAGTGCTTCTACTGTCTTGTCGCGCATGGGGCGGCGGTGCGTCAGCTTTCGGGCAATCCGCAACTGGGTGAGATGCTTGTGATGAACTACCGCGTCGCGCCGCTGGAGCCGCGTCAACGGGCGATGCTGGACTTCGCTGCCAAGATGACCACCGCCAGCGCAGAGATCGAAGAGCCCGACCGACAGAAATTGCGAGACGCCGGATTTACTGACCGGGACATTTGGGACATCGCCAATGTCGCCGGGTTTTTCAATATGTCAAACCGGGTGGCCAGCGCAACGGCGATGGTGCCCAACGAAGAATATCACGCACAGTTTCGATGATCCGCATCGCCGCCCTTATAGCCCTGCTGATGACAGGATCTGTTGCCGCGCAGGACCTGACCCTACCGGCCAGTGCCCGTCAGATCAGTGACCGGACGTCTCCGCTGGACAGCTATGATCTGCCAACGGGGCCGTATGCGAATGGCTCTGTGCCCGCAGACACTCTCGAAGGGCGCGTGGAACGCTATACGTGGCGGCTTCAGGCAGGGTCGAGCACGACATTGCAGCTTCTCGCCCCGCTGCGGGAACAGATCGAGGCGCAGGGATACAAGATCCTGTTCGAATGCGACGCGCGGGCTTGCGGTGGTTTCGACTTTCGCTTTGACACCGAGGTCGTGCCAACCCCGGATATGTATGTCGCCATTCAGGATTACCGTTTTCTGTCGGCGATCAAAGGGGCGGTTGCCCTTAGTCTGCTGGTCAGCCGCAATCCCCCGGATGGCTACGTGCAGATGATCCGGGTGACGCCTCAAGATGCACCGGACTCGGACCCTGTGGTGGTCGAGCAAGCCGTAGAGGGTACGGTCGGGTTGCTGGAGGCCTTGGCGACAACGGGCCACGTGATCCTGGATGATCTGCATTTTCCAACGGGCGAGGTTGCCCTGGGCGAGGGACCGTTTGTCTCACTGACCTTGTTGGCCGGATACTTGACTGACAGCCCGAAAACGCGTCTGGCACTGGTGGGGCACACCGACGATACTGGTGCCTTGCAGGCGAATATTTCGGTTAGCAAAAGCCGGGCCGAGGCGGTGCGAACCCGCCTGATTGATGCACATGGCGTGGCACCCGACCGAATCGAAGCGCAGGGTGTTGGCTATCTGTCTCCGCTTACATCGAATGCAACCCCGGAAGGGCGCGATCTGAACCGTCGGGTCGAGGCAGTATTGCTCGTCAACTGATCCACCACAGGTACAGCGGCAATCCTACGGTGATGTTGAACGGAAACGACACCCCCAGCGACAAGGTCAGATAGATCCCGGCCTCGGCCTTTGGAAGGGCGATCTTCATCGCGGCGGGAACCGCGATATACGACGCCGAGGCTGACAGCACCATGAACAGGAACAAGCTGCCCTGTGGCAGTCCGATCACGGCACCTACCGCCCAGGCCATTACTGCGCCAATCAGGGGCATCAAGACACCAAAGGCGAACAGGCCAACCGACAGCTTGTCTCGATTGCCGATCAGGCTGCGCCCTGCCGACAGGCCCATATCCAGCAGAAACAGGCACAAGATACCGGTGAAAGGCGTAACGATGAAGGGCGCGATCATCTGCATACCTTCGCCGCCGGTGATGGCTCCGATCAGGAAGGCACCGGTGAGCAGAACAATCGAGCCATTGGCCAGCAGATCGCGCCACAGCTTGTCATCCTTGACACCATTGCTTCCGGTCCTGTGCGCCAACCAAAGCGCCGACAGGATTGCAGGCACCTCCATCGCAGCCGCAACGGCCACCATGAATCCGTCATGGGACAGCCCAACCAGATCCAGCAGACTGGTGGCGGTGACAAAGGTGACGATCGAGATCGAACCATAGTGCCCTGCAACCGCCGCCGCGTTCAGCGCATCCAGCTTTGTCATCACCCTGAGCAGGCCAAAGGCCACGAAGGGGATGGCAAAGGACAAAGCAACACCGCCCAGCAGTGTCAGGAACAGTTGCAGGTGAATGCCATGCGCAGCCAGACTGGCACCGCCCTTGAACCCGATGGCCAGCAACAGGTAAAGCGACATGAACTTGGCCGCGCCCGCCGGAATGGACAGGTCACTGCGTACAAAGGCCGCCAAAAGCCCAAGAGCAAAAAACAATATGGTAGGCACCAGCAGATTGCTGGACAGTGTCTCGATCACTCCGGGCATATTTGACTCCTGACCCCTCGTTTTCGGGTTAGGTGCCTTGCAAAACAGATTTCGCCAAATACTATCTTTCTAAGTTATAAATAGTTTTAGGCTATGAAATGCGCCCGACATTGCGGCAGTTGGAATACATCGTTACCGTCAGTCGCCTTGGGCGATTCAGTTTGGCCGCCGAGGTGCTGAATGTAAGCCAGCCCAGCCTGTCGACGCAAATTGCGACTGTAGAACAAGAACTTGGCGTTCGAATCTTTGATCGTAACCGTGGTGGAATCCAAGTGACGACAAAGGGTGAAGAGCTCATCTTGCGCGCGCAGAAGATTCTGGCAGAGGTCAAGGACCTGCGCCATGCAATGTCGAACGATATGCCCGTCGGAGGAAGGTTGCGACTGGGGGTATTGCCTTCGATCGGGCCCTATCTGTTGCCGCAAGCCATCAAACAGGTGCACCAGATTCGCCCCGGGTTGCGCATTGTCGTGCGCGAGGAAAACACACTGGATCTGGAGCAGGGTCTGAAATCCGGTCGATTTGACCTGATATTGTCCACGCCCGAAGACCATCCGAATACCGTGCAACACCGTTTGTTCAACGAACCTCTCTGGGTCGCGGTTGCCGTAGATGACGTTCTGGCGCGGGATTTGCAGGGTGTCAGTGCCATAGATCTTCAGAACCGGATTTTTCTCACCCTGGATCAAAGCCACCGCCTGTCGCGCATCGTCTATGCATTGGCGGCAGAATGCGGTGGGGTGGTTTCGGATGAGTATGAAGGCACGACACTTGATTCCATTGTCCTGATGGCGGCTTCGGGTGTTGGTGTTGCGGTACTGCCTGATCTTTATGCTCGCAGACAGGGGATCTACCGCGACGAGGTGCGGTTGCGCCCACTCTCCATTGCCAATGCAAATCGCGATATCGCCCTTTTGGCACGCAGTTCCGAAACCCCGCCGCGGGGTCAGAATGTGCTGACCGACAGCCTGCGCTCTTCCGCCCGGTCCATGGGGCTGTCTGTGATCGGTCCATAAAAAAAGGCCCGCACTTTTACATGCGGGCCAAAGGTTGGTCTTCAGGGAGAAATTACCAGTCCATCGGACCCTTCTCGTGGAAAGAGTCGACGAGGAAATCAATGAAAGCCCGCACTTTGGGTTGTGTAAAACGGCCGGGCGGGTAGACCGCGTAAACGCCTTGAACTTCGTCGGGCAGGGATGGCATCGCATCGACAACCAGCCCTGCCTTCAAGGCTTCTGCGTAAAGATAGCTGGGCAGATACGCGATACCCAAGCCGGAAACCGCCGCGTTCAACAGGGATTGGCCATCGTTCACGCTCAACCATCCGGCCGTCCGAACCTGACGCTTTTCGCCGGATGGCGCGGTCAGTTTCCAGACATTGCCCGAGGACTGGCTGGAATAATGCAGCAGCTTGTGTTCGTTCAGATCGTCGATCTTCTGTGGGCGGCCGAATCTTTCGACATAACTGGGCGCGGCGACCATGCGTTTGACGGTTTCGGTCAGTTTGCGGGCCCGCAGCGTGCTGTCTTCCAGCTCACCAATGCGGACGGCCACGTCAAATCCTTCGGAAATAAGTTCGACGTAACGATTGTTCAGTACCATGTTCACAGTGATGTCGGGGTAGGCCGCAAGGAACTCGGACAGCACAGGTGACAGGTGATTTACGCCGAAATCCGTGGCAACGCTGATGCGCAAAAGACCAGATGGGGCTGATTGCATCGACGTGACCAGTGAATCCGCTTCTCCTGCATCATTGAGAACGCGGCGCGCGCGGTCATAGTAGGCCAGCCCGATTTCTGTTGGTGACACCCGGCGCGTGGTACGGTTCAACAGTCGCGCTCCCAGACGTGCTTCAAGGCTCGATACGTGTTTGGACACGGCTGATTTGGAGATGCCCATCTTCTTGGCCGCATCGGTGAAGCCACCCTGGTCCACCACATTGGCGAAGGCTTCCATTTCGGTCAGTCGGTCCATACTCGTTCCCCAGATCTTGATTTCCGTCCTGACTATGGCGCTGAATCTGGGCGGAAACGGGGCAGACATGGGATAATATCAGGGATTTGAATCGGATCGTTTGCGTATGGGAAACGCAGAAACAGTGGTTTCCAATCTCGCCTCAGGCATTGTGATGCTGTGTTTTCTGGGCAATCGCGCTAAGCTGTTACCTTGAGAATGGCATTTTTGTGACCAGGGAGAAGATCATGAAGACCTTTTTCGCCATTGCTGCCCTTTGCCTTTCGGCGGGTTTTGCCCACGCCGGAGGAGAGACCCCATCGAATCCCGATGCAAAGGTCTATTTCGTCAACCTGTCGGACGGTGACACCGTGCAATCACCGGTCACGGTTGTCTTTGGCCTCAGCGGCATGGGTGTCGCTCCAGCGGGAACCGAGAAAGAAAACACCGGACACCACCATCTGCTGCTTGACCGTCCCCCGCTGGGTGAGGGCGAGGATGGTGCAGATGAGTTGGCCAATGGTTTGCCCGCCGACGACAACCACATACACTTCGGAGGCGGTCAGACCGAAGTGACGCTGGACCTGCCATCGGGCCAGCACACATTGCAACTGGTTCTGGGCGACGCCGGGCACGTGCCACATGCCACACCGATTGTATCCGAAGTGATAACGATTACCGTGGAGTAGTCCGCATGCCCAGCCGCAGGTTGAACGTGTCCGGGGCGCCTGCGTTGGTCGCAGGTGTACGGAGTCCCTTGGCGTAGATCGCGGCCGCATCGATGAAGTCATACTTGCGCAACAGATCGTAGGCGACCTGAACATGTTCGGCATGTCCGAACGTCGTATTGTCGATGGCATGTGCCTCAAACGCGCTGGTGATCTCGGCGCTCATTTCTCGTCCTACTTGAAACGGTGATTGTCCTCGGCCGTCCAGTCGAGGTCATAGGCGGTTTTGAGCTGCTTGATCTTCTCCAGCGTTTCCTTGGAAAAAGCCGGTTTGTTCTCGAAGCTGTGCAGGGCGATGCCCTCGATCAGATAACCAAGGGTCATGTCCAATGACTCCGCCAGTCCCTTGAGGACCTTCAGCAGGCGTTTCTCAATCCGAATTCCTGTTTGGTTCGTTCTATTTTATGACTCATGTGATACATACGTACATTGATAACACCTAAGTCAAGCAGCACAAAAATGCCGCCTCATTAGAGACGGCTTTCCTCGACGTAACTTGAAATTCGTTTCAAAACGTAGCGGCCAGGCGTGTGCCCTGATTGATTGCGCGTTTGGCGTCCAACTCTGCGGCCACATCCGCACCGCCGATCACGTGTGGTGTGACTCCTCGCTCGATCAGTGCATCTGCCAGTGACCGCTCTGAAACCTGACCTGAACACAATACAACAGTGTCAACAGGGATTACAGTCGGGTCGGCGCGCTCTTCTCCGAACGAGACATGCAGCCCCTCGTCATCGATGCGCTCGTAATTCACGCCGCCCACGAAGTTCACGTCCTTCATCTTCAGCGTCGCGCGGTGAATCCAGCCGGTGGTCTTGCCCAGCCCCTTGCCATGCGCCTGTTTCTTGCGCTGCAGTAGCGTGATCTGGCGCTTGGGCGCCTCGGGCTGCGGGCCTTCGGGCGCCAGGCCTGCGCGGTGCTGCTCGGGATCGGCGACGCCCCACTCCTTCATCCACAGGGGCAAGTCGGTGGTGGGCGAGTGGCCTTCCTCCAGCAGGTATTCCGACACGTCGAAGCCGATGCCGCCCGCGCCGATCACGGCCACCGACTTGCCCACCGGGGCCTTGTCGCGCAGCACGTCGATATAGTTCACGACATTGTCGCGATCCTCTCCGGGGATCTGCGGGTCGCGCGGATTGACGCCGGTGGCGATCACCACCTCGTCGAACCCGGTCAGATCATCGGCGCCAACCTCGCGGCCCAGTTCGACCTTGACGCCCAGCGTGTCGAGCATGGTGCTGTACCAGTCCACCAGCCCCCAGAACTCTTCCTTGCCCGGCACCTGCTTGGCCATGTTCAGTTGCCCGCCGATCTCGTCGGCTTTGTCGAACACGGTCACGTCATGGCCGCGCTGGGCGGCGATCATCGCCGTGGACAGGCCCGCCGGACCCGCACCCACGATGGCCACGCGCTTGGGCGCGTCGGTCTTTTCGATCACCAGCTCTGTCTCGTGGCAAGCGCGCGGGTTCACCAGGCAGGAGGTCAGCTTTCCGCTGAAGGTGTGGTCCAGACAGGCCTGATTGCAGGCGATGCAGGGCGCGATCTTCGTGGCTTCGCCGGCAATCGCCTTGTTCACGAAATCCGCATCCGCCAGCATCGGCCGGGCCAGCGAGACCATGTCGGCGCAGCCCTCGGCCAGCACCTGTTCGGCCACGTCCGGCGTGTTGATCCGGTTCGAGGTGATGACTGGAATCCCCACCTTGCCCATCAGTTTTTTGGTCACCCAGGCAAAGGCCGCCCGCGGGACGCTGGTGGCGATGGTCGGAATCCGCGCCTCGTGCCAGCCGATGCCGGTGTTGATGATCGTGGCCCCGGCTTGCTCGATCCGCTGCGCCAGCTGCACCACCTCGTTAAAGGTCGAGCCATTGGGCACCAGGTCGATCATCGACAGGCGATAGATGATGATGAAATCACTGCCCACTGCCTCGCGGGTGCGGCGCACCACTTCCAGCGGCAGGCGCATCCGGTTCTCATAGGATCCGCCCCAGCGGTCGGTGCGCTTGTTGGTATGGGTTACCAGGAACTGGTTGAGGAAATACCCTTCCGACCCCATGATCTCTACCCCGTCATAGCCCGCCTTCCGGGCCAGCACGGCGGCGTTCACGATATCGCTGATCTGTTTCTCGATACCTTCTTCGTCCAGCTCGTTCGGTGGGAAGGGCGAGATCGGCGACTTCACCGGGCTGGGCGCCACGCATTTGGGGCCATAGGAATAGCGACCCGCATGCAGGATCTGCATGGCGATCTTGCCGCCCGCCTGATGCACCCGGTCGGTGACGATGGAATGGTTGGCCACATCCTTGTCGCTGGTCATCATCGCAGCGCCGGGCAGGACCGAGCCTTCAAGGTTTGGCCCAATTCCGCCCGTCACCATAAGCGCCACACCACCGCGAGCGCGCGCTGCATAAAACTCGGCCACCCGGTTCCAGTCGCCGGTTTCCTCAAGCCCGGTGTGCATCGAGCCCATCAGCACGCGGTTTTTCAACGTGGTAAAGCCCAGATCCAGCGGGGCCAGCATGTTTGGGTACGCAGTCATGGCGAAACTCTCCCTCCCGAATTTGCGTGTTAGATTGACGTTCGCGTCAGCTTTGTCACGCGAAACCCCACGTCACCCTCTTTGCTGTTGCGCCGGTGATTGCTAGAGGTGGTCGAAACAACCCGATGAGGCCGCGCATGACCCCCGAAGAAATCGCCAAACTGCCCTATCGCCCCTGCGTCGGGCTGATGTTGATGAATGCCGAGGGCAAGATTTTCGTCGGCCAGCGCAATGATCGCCACAAGGACGCCTGGCAAATGCCACAGGGTGGCGTGGACAAGGGAGAAGACCCGCGCGACGCAGCCTTGCGCGAGCTGTGGGAAGAAACCGGCGTGACTGCGGATCTAGTCGAGGTCGTGGCAGAGACCGATGGCTGGCTGCCCTATGATCTTCCGCACGACATCGTGCCCAAGATCTGGAAAGGTCGCTATCGCGGGCAGGAACAAAAATGGTATCTGCTGCGCTTTATCGGGGCAGATGATCAGATCAATATCGCGACCGATCACCCCGAATTCTCACACTGGAAATGGCAGGCGCTTGATCGGTTGATCGAAGAGATCGTACCGTTCAAACGCACGGTGTATGAACAAGTGCTGAAGGCTTTTGACAGCTACTTGGGCAAAAAGGCCTGACGCTTGGGAAAGTTGGACATTTTCCAGGCTGGCCTTTAGCGCTGAGCCGTTCATAACCGGCCTGTCATGACTCAAACGACCTATCCCAGCCCCGTACGCGCGCATCGCTCTGCCGACATGGTCGTCCATGTGTTCGGGTTGTCCCTGATCCTGACCGCTGGCAGCCTGCTGATCATGAACGCCTATCAGCGTTTGGATTCCGCGCTGCTTCTTGCGGTCATTGTTTATGTTCTCTGTGCGCTTGCGTCGAACCTTGCGTCCTGTGCCTATCATTTTGCGCCCTGGCATGACCGTCGCAAACTGCTGCGTCGTATCGACCATGCCGCGATTTATCCCAGCATCTGCGGGACATTCACACCGTTCTTCGTTCAGGCGGGCACGACATGGACCATGACGCTGCTATGGGTATGCTGGAGCCTGACCATCGCAGCCGTCTGGAACAAGATCGCAAATGAAACGGTTAAATCACGATGGTCGACAGCGTCATACCTTGGTTTGGGTGGCATTGGTCTGGGGGCAATCCCAGACATGACCACTGTTCCCACAGCCACACTTTGGTGCATTGTGGGTGGCGCAGCCAGTTATGTTATCGGAACGATGTTTTACGCCCAAAAGACACTACCGTTTCGTTACGCGATATGGCACGTCTGGGTGAACCTGGGCGGAGTTCTGATGTTTGTTGGAATCTGGCTGGCGCTGTTTTCTTGATAAACGGCAGGGCCGGGGCGTGGGTGCCCCGAACCGTTTTCAGATCAAATCAAGAGGGTCCTGATTTGAGGTCACATCAACCCTTCGGCGTGCAGCAATTCCTGCATGTTTGCCTCGGGGCGTGGGCCGATATGGCTGATGACTTCGCGGGCGCAGACATTGCCGATGCGGGCGCAGGTCTCGTAATCCCGACCCGTGGCCATGCCGAAAAGGAAGCCCGCCGCAAACTGGTCGCCTGCGCCTGTTGCATCAACAGGGACAATCTTTTCAACCGGCACGTCAATGCGGGTGTCGCCGTTCAGAACGGTCACACCGTCGCCTGAGCGGGTGCAGACCACCAGCGGACAGATCGCGGCCGTCTTGGCCAATGCTTCTTCCAGATCGTCAGTTTCGAACAGTGATTTGATCTCGGCCTCATTGCCGATCACGAAGTCCAGCTCATTTTCGATCAGCAGCAGGAAATCGACCCGGTGACGTTCCACGCAGAACGGGTCGGAAATGGCGATGCCGGCCTTGCCGCCACTCATATGGCAGGCGCGCGCGGCCTCAAGGAATGCCGCCTTGCCTTTTTCCTTGTCGAACAGATACCCCTCGAGGAACATGATCTGGCTGTTTCCAGCGACCTCTTCTGAGACATCCTGAGACGACAGTTCCGAGGAAATGCCCAGATAGGTGTTCATTGACCGCTCACCATCGGGCGACACAAAGATCATCGAACGTGACGTCGGCAATTCACCACCGGGTACAGGTGGGTTCACGAAATCGACGCCATCCTCGTTCATCGCATCTGCATAGAAACGGCCCAGCGCGTCATCGTGAACCCGGCCGATGAACGCAGCATCCAGCCCAAGTGCGCCTGCGCCCGCAATGGTATTGGCCACCGAGCCGCCCGGCGTTTGAACACGGCTTTCCATCGAGGCGTACAGCACCTCGCCGCGTTCCTGTTCGATCAACTGCATGATGCCTTTTTCGATGCCCATCAGCTCCAGGAAGCTGTCATCGGCCTGGGAAATCACATCCACAACGGCATTTCCGATGCCGGTCAGTTGATAAGTCTTCATAGGGTTTTGTCCTCGAATTGGCAGAGATCACGGATGATGCAGGTCGGGCATTGCGGCTTGCGCGCCTTGCAATGGTACCGGCCATGCAGGATCAACCAGTGATGCGCATGAAGTTGAAAGTCAGCAGGAATATTGTCTTCGATGGCGCGTTCGACAGTGTCTACATCTTTGCCGGGGCAAATACCGGTGCGGTTGCCGACGCGAAAGATATGGGTGTCCACCGCCTGCGCCGGTTGTCGCCACCACATGTTCAGAACCACGTTGGCCGTCTTTCGGCCCACACCCGGAAGGGATTGCAGGGCAGCCCGGGAATTGGGAACCTCGCCGCCATATTCGTCTACGAGGATACGGCTGAGCTTGATGACGTTCTTGGCCTTCTGGCGGAACAAACCAATGGTCTTGATGTGCTCGATCAGGCCTTCCTCGCCCAGATCCAGCATCTTTTGCGGCGTGTCGGCGATCTTGAACAGCGCGCGCGTCGCTTTGTTGACGCCTGCATCCGTGGCTTGCGCCGAAAGGGCCACGGCGACGACCAGAGTATAGACGTTCACATGCTCCAGCTCGCCCTTGGGTTCCGGGTCGGCCTCTTGAAAGCGCGTGAAAATCTCGCGGATCGTATGATAGTCGAGTTGCTTTGCCATCCGGGCCTTAATGCCGTCCACCGGGCTCTGACACAAGCCCAAAGCCAATGCGCAAGTTCCGGGTCGCGGCAGCGTGGCCTGCGCGCTATGGTTTTGTCAGAAGATGAGGTGGAACCATGAACGTCCAGACCCTGGAAAGCGGATACCATTACAACGTCATGCGCCGCGCAATCGACCTGATTGATCAGGGCGGCGAGGGCCTGAGCCTTGATGAACTGGCACGCCAGATGGATATGAGCCCGGCCCATTTCCAGCGCCTGTTCTCGCGTTGGACCGGAGTGTCGCCAAAACGGTACCAACAATACCTGACACTGGGCCATGCGAAGGCATTGCTGCGCGAACGGTTCACAACACTGGAAACGGCACACAATGTGGGCCTGTCCGGTAGCGGACGTCTGCATGATCTGTTCCTGAAGTGGGAATCCATGAGCCCCGGCGAATATGCCCGCAAGGGCGAAGGTCTGACGATCTATTGGGGGTGGTTCGAATGCCCCTTTGGCCCCGCGCTGGTCATGGGTACCGACAAGGGCATCTGCGGCATGGCCTTCGGGGCCGAGACCGGCGAAGAGGCCGCGATGGAAGACATGATCTCGCGCTGGCCCAAGTCGACGTTTGTCGAAGATCCGATGCGCCTGCGTCCTTGGGCGCTGAGTGCTTTTGGCGCTGCCAACGATCGGTTGGAGCCAACACCGGTTTTCCTGATCGGATCACCTCTGCAAATCAAGGTGTGGGAAGCGCTGATGCATATCCCGTCCGGGCAGGTCACGACCTATTCCGAGATCGCCCAACGGGTCGGCTCTCCGCAAGCCGTTCGCGCAGTGGGAACGGCAGTTGGCCGCAACCCGGTCAGTTGGCTGATCCCCTGCCATCGGGCATTGCGCAAGTCAGGTGGCCTGGGAGGCTATCACTGGGGATTGCCGGTCAAGCGTGCCATGCTGGCCTACGAGGCGGCGCAGGCAGACGCCTGATTGACAGACGGCCTGACCGCTGCCAAAAGGCACCTCAGGTTCGGGTCCCCTGCCGTTCGCGGCCATTGGCTTTGGTGAAACCCGGTTTTGAAATGCATCTGTTGCCCTTTCTTGGCGTGCGGATGGTAATGCGAGCCCCGTCCTGATTTCGCGCCCGTTCAAGGAAACGAGGCACATGATGACACGATCCCAAACCGTTGCTCCGGTTGAAGAGCTGAAAGCGCAGGCAAAACGCTTGCGGGAAAAACTGAAAACGACGGGTGTTTCTCTGTCGCATAGCGCGGCATTGGAACTTCTGGCCCATCAGCATGGCGTTCGAGACTGGAACACCTTGCATGCGATGTCCGGAAACCGGATGCATCTGCGCGTAGGTGATCGGGTTGAAGGACGCTATTTGGGTCAGGCGTTCACAGCCGAAATTCGCGGCATGACCGTATTGGGCGATGGCGCGCGTCGCCGAGTGACCCTGCATTTCGATACGCCGGTAGATGTGGTCCGCTTTGACAGCTTCTCTGCATTTCGACAGCGCGTCACCGGAGAGATTGGGTGGGACGGTCGGTCCAGACGCCACACGTCCGATGGCGAACCCCAGCTTGTGGTGCGGCCCGTATAGAGCGTAATGGGCGAGGCAACCGCGTTGCCCCGCCCAATCTGTCTGCTTCGCAGGTGAAGTTACTCTGCGGCCCAGCCGCCGACGGCTTTGACTTCAAGGAAATCCTCGAGACCGAAGACTCCGCCTTCCCGCCCGTTGCCGGATTGCTTCATGCCGCCGAACGGTGAGCCCGCGCTGCGCGATTGTCCGTTCATTTCGACCATGCCCGACCGCAGAGCCCGCGCCATGCGACTGGCACGCGCACCATCCTGTGTCTGAACATAATTGGTCAGGCCATAGGGTGTATCATTGGCGGTTTCGACAGCCTCCTCTTCTGTGTCGAAGGGGATCATGGTCAGAACTGGGCCAAAGATTTCTTCGCGGGCGATGGTCATCTGGTTATTTGCATCAGCAAAGACCGTGGGGCGGACATAATAGCCCTTGTTCAGCCCCTCAGGTCGTCCGGTGCCGCCTGCAACCAGCCGCGCACCTTCGTCGATGCCCTTCTGGATCAGGTCCTGAATCTTGGTCCACTGAACTTCATTCACAACCGGACCGATGTGGCGACCTTCCTCCATGGCAGGGCCAACCTTGACCATGTTCGCAACTTCGGCCGCCGTTTCCACAGCCTTGTCGTAGATCGGGCGCTGCACCAACATCCGGCTGGGTGCGTTACAGCTCTGGCCGGTGTTTTGCATCATGTGCAGCACCCCGCGCTTGACCGCTTTTTCGTCCGCATCCTCAAAGATGACGTTGGCTCCTTTGCCTCCCAGTTCCAGATGCACTTTCTTGAGGGTGTCAGCCGCGTTCTTCGAAATCGCAGTGCCCGCGCGAGTCGAACCGGTGAAGCTGACCATATCAACATCCGGATGACCCGAAAGTTGCGATCCAACACCCGCTCCGTCGCCGTTGACCAGATTGAACACACCGGGCGGGAAGCCTGCCTTGTCCATCATCTCGGCAAAAATCATCGCGTTCAGCGGGCTTTGTTCTGACGGTTTCAGAACCATCGTGCAGCCCGCAATCGCAGCAGCACCAATCTTGAGCGTGATCTGGTTCATCGGCCAGTTCCACGGCGTGATCAGAGCGGCAACGCCAACCGCCTCATAAATGATGCGATCATTCGGTGCATGATCCCCCAGCGGGCGCTCGAATTCAAACGACCTTGCGGCGCGGATGAAGTTCTTCAGGTGATAGATGCCGGCACCAGCCTGCGCCGAGCGCGCCAGATCGATCGGGGCGCCCATTTCAAGTGACATCGCCTGCGCCAGATCCTCTGCCCGGGTTGCATAGAGTTCGACCAGCTTTTCCACCAGCGCGATGCGGGTTTCCACTGGAGTTGCCATCCAGCCTGGCAAAGCGGCTTTGGCTGCGGCAACGGCTGCATTCGTGTCGGCTTCGGCGCCAAGCGAGATCACTGCGCAGGGCTCTTCGGTCGAGGGGTTGATGACCTCGAAGTCATTGGGCTGCGACGGGGCCACCCACTGACCGTTAATATAGAAATCCCGCTTTTCGATCATCCTGAGCCCTCCTGAAGGTTCGCCTGAAGCCGGCTGTTCGGGGCCACTCTGTCACCCATGCACAGGCTGAGCAATAGTGAATTTGATCAAATTTTTTTCTGGTCAGGCTCACGAAATCCGTATCCCTGGACACGATGGCTGGTTTAACCTGTGCACAAAGTGATTAGGTTCCAGACGACCGACTCAGGTTTTTCACAGAAAAGGAGATGCCCCATGGGTTTGCGCATCAACGACACCGTCCCGAATTTCACGGCAGAAACGGATCAGGGCACCATTCAGTTCCACGACTGGATTGGCGACAGCTGGGCCATTCTGTTCTCGCACCCAAAAGATTTCACCCCTGTTTGCACCACCGAGTTTTCGGCCGTTGCGCAGCTGAATGACGAATGGGCCGCCCGCAACACCAAGGTGATCGGCGTATCGGTTGATGGTGTCGAGGACCACAAGAAGTGGAAGAAGGACATCGAGGAATACGGCAAGGCCAACCCCGGTTTTCCGATCATCGCCGATGAAGGTCTGGCTGTGTCCAAGGCTTTCGACATGCTGCCCGCCGAAGCATATCTGCCCGATGGCAGAACACCGGCTGACAGTGCCACGGTGCGTTCGGTCTTCATCATCGGCCCGGACAAGCAGTTGAAGCTGTCGATGACGTACCCGATGACCGTGGGCCGGAACTTTGCTGAAATTCTACGCGCGCTTGACGGGTTGCAGATGTCAGCCAAGGGCGTTGCGACGCCTGCCAATTGGGTGCCGGGCGAAGACGTGATCATCCCGCCAACCGTGTCGAACGAAGACGCCAAGGCCAAGTTTGGCGAGTTCGAAACGATCTTTCCCTATCTGCGCAAGACCAAGGCGCCGTCGTAAGCCGGTTGCCGGGTCAGGGGGGCTGTCTGCCCCCCATCGTGCCTGCCGGCACGATTCCCCCCGAGGATGTTTTTAGCCAGATGAAGCAGGCGGTTGTTGCAGGCCGGGTGACCACCGGCATATCCAGCGCGCGCTGTTTTTTCAGGGTTTTTCGGGGCCCCCGCACCTGAGGCGCGAGGGCAAAAAGGGGCAGGAAACCGGAGCGAAACCTGACACCCGAAGTGATCAGAAATTATAGCGAAGTCCGAAATTGACGCTGAATATATCCAGATCGTCCTCTACGTTGCCGGTCAAAGCTCCGTTGGGGGCCAGACGCTGCGACGAAACATCAAAGGCACGGGCGTAACGGGCATCAACGGTGAACGCTGTCGACGAGTTGATGTCATATGCCACACCGGCGATCACCTGGGCGGCAAAGGTGGTGTCGGTATCGTCCAGCGCCACACCCGGCCCATAAGAAAAATCCAGATCCGAATAGGTGGCACCCAGACCAAACCCGGCAAACGGTGTCAGCGCGCCGGCCTGTTTGAAATCGAACAGCAGATTGGCAAATAACGAGGTCTGCGTGACGTCGCCAGAGATATTGCCCTCGGGCCCCGGACCATTGCCGGTAAAGTTCACACCATCCACGTCACTGTCGCGATAAGACAGTTCCAGCTCGATCCGCGTTCCGATGATATCGTTGGACCATTGCGGGATTTCCTTGCCAATCGCGAGGCCCAATCCGAAACCTGCGTCGAATTCGGTATCGACCGATTGCGTCGCGCCACCGATCGCCCCGGTGAAATCGCTGTCCTGTAGCTGGCTGTAGCCGATGAAGCCGTGAATATAGGTGCCGTCGCCCAGGCTCTGCGCGGCAAGCGCCGTTGCGCTGATCGCCAGAGCCGAAGAGGCGAGAATGAGGCGCGTGAACATAACCATCTCCAGTGTTCCAAAGTCCGCATGCCATGGATGTGGACGAGGCTGGCCCAAAAAGAAAGGCGCCGGGCCTTCACTTCGTTTCACAGGTTTTTAGGAATGTGTGAGTGAATAGGCACGAGGTTCAGCCACTGTTTCAGGGCACATCCCTGACCAAGGGTTCTGAAAGAAGTTCGTCGACAAAAAAACTGAGCAACTGCACCCTGCTGGAAACGCCCGCCTTTCGATAGACCGCGGCGCTTTGGGCCTTGATCGTCCCTTCTTTCGTCTGTCGCATTCCGGCGATTTCCGCGATGGAAAGACCCTTGATCGTCAGCATGGCGACGTCACGCTCAGCATCACTGAGCTGCCACGCGCTGAACTGGGTTTCGATGACCTGGGCAAAAGCCCCTTGCGCCACTTGCAGTTGCCGCTGCATGTCGCGCACCCGTCTGGACTGGGAACGGATCAGGGCGATCGTGGCGCTCAGGCCCCCGACAAGCGCCAGCGACAGAAACAGCTCGAACGAATGCAGGTGACGAAACCCCGCGCCTTCGCCGCCAGTCCAATCCAGCAGCGCATCCGTCATGAAAAAGGCGGCGCAGAGGGCCTGCACCACCAGAAGGAGCCAGAGTAAAGACGTTTGAGGTACTTTCATGCGGCCCCTTGGACGTTGCAGGTTCAGTCGTCATCCTCTTCGAGCTCGATGGCTGTCACCACCCCGTCCGTGTCAGACAGAACCAGTTCAGTTTCCACGCCATCCTTGATGAGTTCAACCTCGATCTTCCCACCTTCGAATTCGATCTCTTCGATCTGGTACCCCTGGGCTTCAAGGGCCGCGCGGATATCGGCTTCGCTTGTGCCCAGTTTGTCGCCCAGTCCGACATTAGCAAAAGCAAGAACCGGTGCGGTTGCGATCAATCCCGTCAGTGTCAGCAGTTTCAAGGTTTCCATATCGCATCTCCTTTTTGTGTTGTGGCGATGCGGTCGAACTGGGGATGGCAGAGGAGACCTGCGATCGGCTTTTGGTTGAAACGGGGCGAATTGAACCAAGGTTTATGCAATTTGCGGCCGTTTCCGCCCGTCAAGTTCAGGTTGCAATCAAATTGTGATAGTTTGTTTTGGGAAAACATACAGGCATGTGACCAACGATGTCGGGCTTTCTGACTGTCTTGAACAGGAGAAGACCATGGCTTTTACAGATTGGTACGTCGAGGGGGAAAGCTTCGGAAACTGCAATTGCGGCTATGCCTGCCCCTGCCAGTTCGAGGAATTGCCGACGCATGGCGATTGCCGGGGTTTCGAAGTGCTTGAAATATTCAAAGGATATTTTGGAGAAACGGATCTTAGTGGAACCAGGGCGGCATTGATCTATGCGTGGCCCGGGCCAATATTCGAGGGTGGTGGTGAAATGCAGGTGATCGTCGATCCTGCGGCCTCACCGGCGCAGCGCGATGCGCTGGAAAAAGTCTTTCACGGTGAAGAAACCGAAGAGATGGCAACGCATTGGTACGTGTTCCGGGCCATGTGTGAGACGGTGCATGACACGCTTTACCTGCCGATTGAGCTTGAGATGGACATCGAAGGGCGAACGGCCAGCGTTACCGTTGGTGACGTATTAAAGTCGAACGGGCGCCCGATTCAGGCCCCGCATGGCGGCGGGGAACACCGCGTACGCATCGATATTCCCGGCGGGATCGAATTCACCATTGCCGAGATCGGCAGCGCCTCGACCCGAGCCGATGCGTCGATCAAGCTGGATCTGAAAGACAGTTACGGCCAGTGGCACGTGTTGAAACATGGCCCGGGTGGTGTCACGCACTGACCTGCGGTCAGGCCGCTTTTGCGGTTTCGTTCGGATGCACCTTCCAGCCCGGAACCGCCAGATCCGCTGCAATCACTCGGACTTCAAAAGGTTTGAGGACCGGTAATACGGTTGAACCGTAACCGCATTCACCATTTGCCAGTTCCGGGAACAGTTTGAACAACTCGCTCCGGGTTGCGGGCGCCATTGCATCAAGACTTGTGTCACCGGGGAAAAAGGACTCGGACCAGATTCCTTCGACATTCACCAGCTCATGCTGATCAAAGAGGATGTGAATGTACTCCACCCCTTGTGCAGGCGTTTCCTGAACGATGGTCTTTCCATTGATCAGCCCTTTTGCAGGCGCCAACATCGTTGTTTCGCAATGCATCAGTTCCATCATGGCTGAGGTCACGGCAATCCGGTGCTGTGGTGAGATGACGAGATCGCGGGATGGGCCGTTCGGCCCGAAACAGCCCGCTTTGATCCGTACAGGGGATAGGTGAGGGTTTCGCTGCAACTCGGACGCGGACAAGCGGCGCTTGCCGATCCAGCGTACCGGACGGGTATGGCCGTCGGCGGTGACAACCGGGTCGCCGGGCTCCAGCGCCTCAACCCGGCGCAGTCCCGTCGGGGTCTGGATCAGCGATCCAAAGGTAAAACACACGAAAGAAGGCAAAGTGTGATACGCGGATGACGGCGCGGTTCCGGCAAAGCCGGTATCTGAAATCGTGTCATTCAGTTCGGCCTGACCGGAAGTGACGATTATGTAACGCGGGTTGGAAAACTGGATCAGGATAAACGTGACAGGCGCGCCATCGACTGTGCCCGTATAATTCTCGAAAGTACTGAAATTTTGGGTCGAGCCGGAAAAGCCGGGAAGAGACCCAAGATCAAGTTGCGAACTGCCGTCCGGGTCAGGATCTTGCAGCAGGGCGTCATTATCCGTGACTTCGACCGAATACGCAGCAGTAATATCAACACTGCGGTTGCTGAACGGGTCTGCGCTGATTTCGTAAACAGTAATCGATGCCACGGTTGAACAGCTTCCCTGAAAACGGCAAAATACCCCTTAAGATTGAGCAAATACACGCAATAAGTGTTAATAATTGGTTTACCAAAATTGCGACGCAGTTCCCCTTCCTGCTGCCCCGCAAACAAAAAAGGCCCCGGATGAAACCGGGGCCTTCTGCTGTCTGTCAGAGGGGGCAGATTACTCTGCGCTTTCCTCTTTCTTTTCTTTCTTCTCGGGAACGATCTCTTCGCCGGTTTCCTGATCGACCACTTTCATCGACAGGCGAACCTTGCCGCGATCGTCAAAACCCAGAAGCTTGACCTTCACTTCCTGACCTTCTTTCAGAACATCCGACGGATGGTTCAGACGGCGGTTTTCGATCTGCGACACGTGGACCAGACCGTCGCGCTTACCGAAGAAGTTCACGAAGGCCCCGAAATCGACGATTTTTACAACTTTACCAGTGTAGATCTGACCTTCTTCAGGTTCTGCCACGATCGAATAGATCATGTCATAGGCCTTCTGGATCGATTCACCATCCGGCGAGGCGATCTTGATGACGCCATCGTCGTTGATGTCCACCTTGGCTCCCGAAACCTCAACGATCTCACGGATGACCTTGCCACCGGAACCGATCACTTCACGGATCTTGTCGGTCGGAATGTTCATGGTCTCGATGCGCGGGGCGTGGACCGAGAAATCGTTGGTCTCGGACAGGGCTTTGCCCATCTCGCCCAGGATGTGCAACCGGCCGTCCTTGGCCTGCGCCAGGGCTTTCTCCATGATTTCGGGCGTGATGCCCGCAACCTTGATGTCCATCTGCAGCGAGGTGATGCCGTTTTCGGTACCGGCAACCTTGAAGTCCATGTCGCCCAGGTGGTCTTCGTCACCCAGAATGTCGGACAGGATGGCATAGTCTCCGTCATCTTCCAGGATCAGACCCATGGCCACACCGGCAACCGGCGCTTTCAGCGGAACACCCGCATCCATCATCGACAGCGAACCGCCGCAGACAGACGCCATCGAGCTGGAGCCGTTGGATTCTGTGATCTCCGACACGATACGGATCGTGTAGGGGAAGTCGGTCGCCGCAGGCAGAACCGCCTGCAGGGCGCGCCATGCCAGCTTGCCGTGGCCAATCTCACGGCGGCCGGGGCCACCAACGCGGCCAACTTCACCTACCGAATACGGAGGGAAGTTGTAGTGCAGCAGGAAGTTCGATTTGAAGTTGCCATGCAGCGCGTCGATGAACTGTTCGTCGTCACCGGTGCCCAGCGTGGTTACGGCCAGCGCCTGCGTTTCACCACGGGTGAACAAGGCTGAACCATGGGTCCGTGGCAGCATCGAGGTTTCTGCAACGATCGAGCGGATATCGGTGGTCGAGCGACCATCGATCCGCTTGCCGCCTTTGACGACGTCGCCGCGCAGAATACCTGCTTCGAGCTTTTTCATCGCGGAACCGAGGTTGCCGTCTTCCAGCTGTTCCTCGGTCAGCGCTTCCTTGATCGCTTCACGGGCAGCGGCAACAGCAGCGGTGCGCTCCTGCTTGTCGGTGATCGCGAAGGCGGCGCGCATCTGTTCTTCACCGGCGGCCTTAACGGCAGCATACAGCTCCGAGTAATCCGGTGCCTGGAAATCGAACGGCTCTTTCGCGGCTTCTTCGGCGAGGCTGATGATCAGGTCGATCACCGGCTGAATCTGTTCATGCGCAAAGTTCACCGCGCCCAGCATTTCCGCCTCAGAGAGCTCGTACGCTTCCGATTCCACCATCATTACGGCGTCTTTGGTCCCGGCAACTACCAGATCCAGACGCTGTTCAGGGTTCAGGCGCAGGTCCTGCATGTCATCGACGGTCGGGTTCAGAACGTATTCACCGTCTTCGAAACCAACACGGGCACCGGCGATCGGGCCCATGAACGGCGCGCCGGAGATGGTCAGAGCAGCCGAAGCGGCGATCATCGCGACGATGTCGGGATCGTTGACCAGATCGTGGCTCAGCACGGTGCACATCACCAGAACTTCGTTTTTGAAGCCGTCAACGAACAGCGGGCGGATCGGACGGTCGATCAAACGCGCAGTCAGCGTCTCTTTCTCGGTCGGGCGCGCCTCGCGCTTGAAGAAGCCACCCGGTACTTTACCGGCGGCATAGTATTTCTCTTGGTAGTGGACGGTCAGCGGGAAAAAGTCCTGACCGGGTTTTTGCGCCCGCGCAAAGGTCACGTTTGCCATGACGCTGGTTTCGCCCAGCGTGGCAATCACGCTGCCGTCAGCCTGACGGGCAACCTTGCCGGTTTCCAGTGTCAGCGTCTCTTCGCCCCACTGCATTGATTTCTTCGTTACATCAAACATATGCGTATCCTAGAAGGGAGCACTCCCGCCCCTGCGGGTCTCCCGTTTGCATGGCGGCCCCATTGCCGCCGACCCCAATTTATCTTCCATTCGAGTGCCGGGGTCAGGGCACAACGTCTCAGATACCGCGCGCATACATGAGAATGCGTTGAAAGGAAAGAGGAACTGGATGGGATGGCCGAATCACGCTGAGACAGACAACGGCTCTCTCTAAGTGTTCAGTTTTCAGATCGCGAGCAAAAGCTGTGAGCGGCGATGCAATGTGTTTCTTCGCAGGCGACGACCCAGAGATCTGTGGGTCGATTACATCGCTAACATCGGTAAAATCGAATGCATTTTGTAAAAATATGAAGGCAGTATAAGCTTTTACCACAAGCCCGCGGACGAAATGACGGAAACGCGCCAAGGGGGTTAATAATCCCATACCCGTCCGCCAACCGAAAACCTTGGCGTTTGCAGCTAGCGAACAGAAGGGCAATCGAATGGCACAAACAAAAAAGATGCTGGATCCGGATCCCCGGATTTACGACTTCGAAACGGAATATGAACTGGGGCAGGATAACGTCCGACCGTTTGGCTTGGACATTCACAACCCGGTCTTTCTGATCTCAAGTATCATGATCTTTGCGTTCGTCCTGATCGCATTAGCCAACCAAGAGGCCGCGGCTTCGTTCTTCGGCTGGCTCCGACCCTGGCTGACCAGCACGTTTGATTGGTTTCTGGTCCTTTCGGTTGATGCAATCACCCTGTTTTGTCTTGTTCTCATCATCCTGCCGGTCGGCAGTGTGCGGATCGGTGGCAAAGACGCCAAGCCAGATTATTCCTATGCGGGATGGATCGCGATGATGTTCGCTGCTGGAATAGGTATCGGTCTGCTGTTCTTTGGCGTGATGGAGCCGGTCTATTACAATTTTGCCGAAGACGGGAACGCAAGCCCGCTGGGCATTGATATCGCGGTGCCGGGAAATGAATATGCCGGTGTCGTCGGAACCATTCATCATTGGGGTCTGGAAGGCTGGGCGGTTTACGCCGCGGTCGGCCTGAGCCTGGCGATCTTCAGTTACAACCTGAACCTGCCGCTGACCTTGCGCTCGGCCTTCTATCCGATCCTTGGCGAACGGGTCTGGGGGTGGTGGGGCCACATCATCGATACGTTGGCGGTCTTTGCCACGTTGTTCGGGTTGACCACATCTCTTGGTCTGGGTGCTCAGCAAGTTGCCGCTGGTCTTTACGAGGTCTTCGGCATCGAACCCAGCCCCACTGTCGTTGTCTTGCTGATCATCGGGATCACGTTGATTGCGCTGGGCTCGGTTCTACTGGGCATGGATGCGGGCGTCAAACGGCTGAGTGAGATCAATATGGTCATGGCCGTCGGACTATTCCTCTTCGTAATCGCCGTAACTGGCATTGGCACGGCCATCGCACGATATTTCAACGTGATGACCGACTACGTGCTGCACTTACCTGCCTTGTCGAACCCGTTCGGACGAGAAGACACCAGCTATTTCCATGGTTGGACGACCTTCTACTGGGCATGGTGGATCGCATGGTCACCCTTTGTGGGCATGTTCATTGCCCGGATCTCGAAGGGTCGTACTGTTCGCGAGTTCATAATCTGCGCGTTGCTGGCGCCGACAGCCGTCTGTGCCCTGTGGATGTCAACCTTCGGCGGCGCCGCCATCGACATGTTGAACGCGGGCGGAGCGGAAGGTGTTCGCGCGACAGTGATTGACAGCTACGCCCCAGAAGGTGCGTTGTTCGGTTTCCTGAAAGAACTGCCGCTTTACGGCATCGTTGCCCCGATTGCCCTTGTCCTGATCGTAATCTTCTTTGTCACCTCATCCGATTCAGGGTCGTTGGTGATCGACACGATCACTGCTGGCGGCAAGATGGACGCGCCCGTGGTTCAGCGCGTGTTCTGGTGCACATTGGAAGGTCTGGTCGCCATCGCATTGCTGTTGGGGGGTGGTCTTTCAGCGCTGCAAGGCGCAGCGGTTTCAACCGGCATCCCCTTTACGCTGGTGGTTTTAACAATGTGCTACTGTTTGTGGCTGGCGCTGAAATCAGAAAAAGCGAAAATGTAGAGCCGTACACATTTCCAAGAATGAAACGCCCACCGATTGGTGGGCGTCTTCGGTTTTGTGGAACTGCACAAGGCATAATGACTTAGATGATGTTTTGACTGAGTTCATGCGCGCACCAGTATCAACAAAAACTGCGTTGGGCGGGGTATGCGTTTGGTGCCAGATGCCGAAATCCCGGGCTTCAGGATATTGCTGAAGGGGGGAAACGTCCAACTATGCACTGAACAGGGAACTTGCCCGTTTTTCTGAGTGTTCTCGGGCGCTGCTATTGCGTTGACATTGAATTCTCAGAATAGGACGTTCACGCGAAGAAAACTGCTTTCGACCACCCTCCGGAGGAATAAGTGTCAATTGTTGATGTCCTGGCCGCGCGCCTGATCGAAGATGTCAAATTCAACGACCTGTCAGGAAGCTTCCTGATGCTTGGGCGGCAGGACTGGATAGGTGCGCGTCGGTCGTCATCCGCCGCATTGTTTCGGGAAACCTTGCAGAAGTACCTGCCCGGAGTGAGCGAAGCTGACCTTTGCAACCCGGATGATGGGTACTCGGAAACCTTCTTTCGTAAACTTGGGTTTTCGGAAGTGGACTCTCTGGATTTCTCGGGTTTCGAAGGGGCGAGCATCGTTCAGGATCTCGCGGGGGATTTGCCTGAAAATCTGGTTGGTCGGTTTGACGTTATCTATGACGGTGGAACCTGCGAGCACGTGTTCGACTTGCCGACCGCCTACCGGAACATTGATAAGATGCTGAAGCCCGGGGGGGTGTTTATCGCACACTCGCCATCGAACAATTGGATCAATCACGGCTTCTATCAGATTTGCCCAGAGATAGTGTACGGCTTTTGGGTAAACGCCATGAACTATGAGGCTCTGAAATGCGTGTGGCAGCCGTTAAGGCCATACGCCGCGCGTGATGTGGTGAAAATGACGGATCCCAACAAGACAAAGAAACGTCCGCGCCCGCTGGGAACCTTTGGTCCGGGATTGCCTGTTCTTTTGGATTTTGTGGTTCGAAAACCTGTTGCTGACACCAAGACGAGTGCAAATGTGTCGCAAAGTGACTATGCCACACGTTGGGAAAACACGCGGAAGGCGTAAGGCCCGGTGTCGCAACAGACATTCTCTGACCGTCGGGGAATGTCCAACTGCTCTGGTAAGTTAAGGGGGATGTGTCGCTTTCGGCGGATCCAACAGAAAACGCCCGCCGGGTGGCGGGCGTCGAACCGGAAAACCCGGTTTAAAGTCTTCTGAAAAAGCTTAGCGGCGGATGCCCAGCTTTTTGATCAGATCCTGGTAACGCGCTTCTTCCTTGCCTTTCAGGTAATCCAGTAGCTTACGGCGCTGGGCAACCATCTTCAGCAGACCGCGACGACCGTGGTTGTCTTTTTTGTGGGTCTTGAAGTGCTCGGTCAGGGTGGTGATGCGCGAGGTCAGGATGGCAACCTGGACTTCAGGCGAGCCGGTGTCGCCGTCCTTGGTTGCGAATTCTTTCATGACGCGTGCTTTTTCTTCAGCAGTAATCGACATCGGGGTCTCCTTTGAAAGGTTAGAGTTGATGGCGCAGGCCGGGATGTCGTCCAGCACAGGCCCATGGAGAAAACCGCACCGATTCCGATGCGGATGGGCGCGTATAGGCGCATTTTCACCAAATGGCAAAGGGAAACTGCGGGCTCAGACCATCTGTCCGTACTGGGCCAGTTGCGCTTCGGTGATCAACTGAATGTCGGCCACCGTCATACCTTCGGCCCCGTATACCTGCGCCACTTCCTGACCGTTGATCATCACCCGGGTCAGATTGGCGTTTTCAGCGTCAGGTTCCACCTCAATTTCCGGGTCGGCCTCATCCTCCCAGGTTACGAGCAGCTTGTCCTCACCGGGTTGGAAGCCCATGACGGTCACGTCTTCGTCACCCGGGCTCAGCACGATGTCATCAGCGCCCTGCCCACCGGTCACCACATCCCCGCCGCCTGCCACAATGGTATCGTCACCAGCGCCGCCATTCAGGAAATCCTTTTCGGCTGCGCCGTCTTCGATACCGAGGACAAAGTCGTCGCCGTCGCCCCCAAAGATCGTATCCTCACCTGCGCCACCGTTCAGGGCATCGTCTCCAAACCCGCCCTGCAATGCGTCGTCATCTGCCCCGCCTGTCAGAGTATCGTCGCCCTGACCGCCATAAAGTTCGTCTTCGCCTTCGCCGCCATCCAGGGTGTCGTCCCCGAAATGGCCGAACAGGGCGTCGTCCCCCTGATTGCCGAACAGAAAGTCGTCATCAGCCTCTCCGTGCAGAACATCATCACCCTGACCGCCCGAAATCGTATCCGTACCGTCGCCCCCGTGCAGAACGTCGTCGCCCTTGCCGCCGTCGATGGTGTCATCGCCGCCAAACCCGTTGACCTGATCGACACCGTCCTGTCCGGTGATCTGGTCCGGGCCATCGCTGCCGGCAATTACGAGGTCTCCTTCGAATTCAGAGATTACGGTGCCAGTGGACGGGGTTTCGATATCGGGATTCACCGGGTCTTCGACGTTTTCGCCAATCTCAAGAAACTCTCCGGTATTGGGTTCAGTTTCTGCGTCATCATTGGGGTCGTCCTCTGATACGTCCTCGTCTTCGATCAGCATGTCGCTCATCGCGTATGCAGCACCGCCGATGGCGGCGAGTCCGATCAATCCGGCCAGAAACATGACACCCCTCCGATCGCAGAATGCTCCGAGGGTGAACATCCCATGCAATCGGCAATCGAATCAAAGTCAAGTTATTGAAATGGTTAATACTTTATTGCCATTGCTCTGGCTGTTGGCTGTAGGCGATATAGAGCGGGTGCTTGGGGTGGCCGTCTTTGGTCAAACCCAGATGGAACAGCGGCTGGCTGGTCCGGCGCAGCAGGGTCTCCACCGCCGGGCCCCGGTTCAGATGCGCACCATGGGTGCCCCAGGCAGCGATGACCTGATCGGCCCACCGAACACCTTCCAGAATGGCGGCGTCATTTTCCGGGCCTACCGGATCGGCAGCAGCGCGCATCTTGCGCGGATCGGTGTCGCGCCAGGCAAAGATGTTGGTTACCTGAAACGCGCCAAACCCCAGCGCTCGGGCACGGCGTTCGCAGCGTTCCACTGTCGGATCGTTCTGCACTTCGGTCGCGGTAGACGGGTTCAACATGACAAACAGCGCCTTGCGCCCTGCCGGGTCCCAAACACGCGTCAGGCTATAGCGGTATTTCTCGCAGTCGGAATAGATGGCGGTCGAGGGCGCATCGCCCTTGGTGTGCGTTCGGGTGATCATGCCTTTCGCCTAACACGTGATTCAGGCGGCGAACACCCGGCTGGGATGCAATTCGCCTGATTTATAAACCCCTACGGCAACGGCCTTGCCATCCAGTGAGGCCCATGCCTCGTCTCCGTATTCAACATCTGAGGCCAACACCATGCCCGGGTTACCATTGCGTAGACGGGTCGCGCCTTCGGGGGTGCATTTGAGCTCGGGCAGGTCCGACAGACCGGTTTCCAACGGGTGCAGATATTCGTCCAGCGCGGTGGTCTTTGCCATCTCGTCGATCTGTTCGATGCTCAGCCCGTCTTCGGCCTCGAACGGTCCGGACCAGATCCGGCGAAGTTCCCGGACGTGGCCATGACATCCCAGGGCTTCACCCAGATCGCGGGCGATCGAGCGGACATAACCGCCCTTGCCGCAGGTCATCTCCAGCACCACGTGATCTGCGTCGGGGCGATCGACAAGGATCAGTTCCTCGACCCAAAGGGGCCGGGCGGTCAGTTCCACATCTTCGCCATCTCGGGCCAGTTTATAGGCGCGCTGGCCGTCGATTTTCACGGCAGAAAACTTGGGCGGGACCTGCATGATGTCGCCCAGAAACGGGGTCAACGCCTGCTTGATGTCTTCATCTGACGGGCGGGCATCACTTTCGGCAATCACTTCGCCTTCGGCATCGTCAGTGTTGGTGGCCTGACCCAGACGGACAGTGAAGGTGTAAGCCTTCAAAGCATCAGTGATGTAAGGAACGGTCTTGGTCGCCTCACCCAGGGCCACGGCCAGAACGCCGGTGGCCTCGGGGTCCAGCGTACCCGCATGGCCTGCCTTCTTGGCGTCCATGGCCCAGCGCACCTTGTTGACCACGGCGGTCGAAGTCATGCCCGCGGGCTTGTCCACCACCAGCCAGCCGGAAATGTCCCGACCCTTGCGTTTGCGTCCCATTTAGCACCTTCAATCTTGCTGAGGCGCGCGACCTAGCGGATCGCCACCGCCCTGTCAATTTCAAGATGCGTCTTCGACCACACCCACGATAGGCCCCAGCGAAAACCCGACATCGGACCGATTGTTCGCGCGGTCATACATGCGAGAGATATTGCCATCGAAGAACAGCGCATTCGGAGTTTCCAGCACGTCCCGGAACAGACGGCCGAATTCGTGGAACGTGACGTAATCTTCGGAAATCGCAAACACCACACGGGTGCCATCGGCGCTGGTGCCCACTCCGTTGCGCACATAGAGCGAGGTCGAATCGGGCAGGAACCGGGGATGCAACTCGCCATTGATCACCAGCATCGGGCCGGATTGGCTGGCGTACCGGCAGTCGGGGGCCTGATCAAGGAAATCCAGCGTCTCGTACACATCAGCACGGCCCTCGCGGATGCAGAAAACGCCGTTGGGCAGCAAGCCAAAATTGCCGGGGCCGGGGTTGGAGATCACCCGCATGACCTCTTTGCCGTTCTCGACATAATGGCCGACGGGCGACCGGTCATCGTGATACATGCCCGCGTTCATGGCAAAGGCCAGACGCTCACCACCGGGGGCCAGCGCCTCGTTCACCGACGAGAAATGCCCCAGAAGATCCCCATTCTCATCGTTGAGAAACAGGCGCAGGTCTTCGGTTTCCGCGTCGACTTCGCAGACGGTATAGCGTTTGTCATCATGGGTCAGCTTTTCGCAAGTAACCGCAGAGGCTTGCACGGCCCAGACAACCGCGCCCAATGTGACAAGTACCCGGATCACTCGTCCAGATCGCGGCGCACCGCGTCCTGTTCGAACATGCGGCGGGTGTCGTCCAGACGGTCGAACGTGTCATCAAGCCGGAACCGCAGATCGGGCGAGAATTTCAGGCCGACCTTCTTGCCAACCATGCGCCGAAGTTCACTTTTGTTGCGGGCGAGCAGTTCGATCACATCCTCCTGCCCCTTGCCGCCCAAGGGCAGCACATAGGCGGTGGCGATCTTCAGATCGGGCGAGGTGCGCACCTCGCCTACGGTGATCGACATACGGTTCAGTTCGGTGTCGTGGACATCTCCGCGCGCCAGAACTTCGGACAGGGTGCGGCGGATCAGTTCGCCGACACGCAGCTGTCGTTGGGACGGGCCGGGGCCATCATGGAATTTGTTCTTTGCCATAAACCCCGATCTAAGCGCAAACCGGGGCTTTGCCAAGCGGGCGCGAACGGGGTAGGAGGCTTTGAGCAGTTTGCAGCAAGGGAATACCGCCATGACCCATATTCCGGGGATCGTCATCACAGGGGCTTCGGGCCGTATGGGGCAGATGCTGATCAACACCGTAAACGACAGTGATCAGGCGCGTCTGGTCGGCGTGATCGAGCGCAAAGGGCATGACTGGGTCGGTCAGGATGTGGGCGAAGCCATAGGTGGCCAGGCGCTGGGCGTCAAAGTTACCGATGACCCGCTGGAAGCCTTCGCGCAGGCACAGGCGGTGATCGACTTCACCGCACCCGAGGCGACGCTGGAGTTTGCTGCTCTGGCGGCGCAGGCCCGGTGTGTACATGTGATCGGCACAACAGGTATGACCGACGAACAGATCGCGGCGCTGGAACCTGCCTCGCGCCACGCCGCGATCATACGGGCAGGGAACATGAGCCTTGGCGTCAACCTGCTGGTGCAACTGACCAAGAAAGTCGCGGCTGCACTGGATGAGGATTTTGATATCGAAATCATCGAAGGGCACCATCATCACAAGGTGGATGCACCATCCGGCACCGCTCTGATGTTGGGCGAGGCCGCTGCCGAGGGACGTGGCGTCAAACTGTCGGAGGTGTCCGACCGGGGTCGCGACGGCATTACTGGCGCTCGCAAACGTGGCGACATCGGCTTTCACGCCATTCGCGGCGGCGACATCGTGGGCGAGCATGACGTGTTGTTCGCCGCCCCCGGTGAACGCATCGTTCTGCGCCATCTGGCCACCGACCGCGCTATCTTTGCCCGCGGCGCGCTGAAAGCGGCTCTGTGGGGACAGGGCAAGGCACCCGGCCAATATGACATGGTCGATGTATTGGGGCTTTAGGCGCTAAGTTCAATTTTACGCAGTCGCAACAACAAAGAATGCTGCAATTCAAATGGCTGCCGCCAGTCGGTTAAAGACTCATGACCAGCGGATGACGCGGGCCGCGAAAGCGACTGCATGCAGGAAAGTCTTGGGACAGGACCGTATCAGTGACATTGCCAGCAGTACCTAAAAACATTCTCGGGCATAATGAAAAAGCAATAGTAGCGAAACGGGACCTCCCATGAACAAAGAAATTAGGGTTGCGGCTTGAAGGTTGTCATACATCAAGGGTTTCACAAAACAGGAACCAGAACCCTGCAAACTATGTTGTTCAGGAACCGTTCCCGGCTTAAGAGCCGAGTGAACTTTCTTGTCCCCCGTGACCTGAAAGAAGCGGGGTTTGCCGCCCGGCGCTATTCCATTTTGCAAGAAGACAGGGTCCTTGCGAGATTCCGCAAAAGATTTCGTCAAGCTCTTGCTCCTTTCGAAGGTCAAACAGACACGCCTCTTCTTGTCAGCAGCGAGGAGTTTGCCGGCCTGATACCGGGGCGAAACAACGTGTGGTCATATTCGCAGACGCACGTTTTGGCTGATGCTGTGCTAGACGAAATTGACAAGTTCGCGAACGGCAATGCGCGTACCACATTCTTGTTCACGACGAGAAACCGCGCTGACTGGATCAGAAGCGTTTATTGGCAAAACATCCGCTCGAACAGAATCCGAGAGGACCTTTCGGAGTATGCTGATCTTTTGCAGCAGGGTACAGACCTTGAAGGTGTGGTAAGCCGCGTCAAAAACGCCGTGTCTTCGAGGGCTGACGTCCTGTCCTTAAACGTTTCGGAGCTCAACGATCGATTATTTCCTGTGGCAAAGGCGCTATCGATGCTGAACGTAAGGTCTGATGATCTGACGCCTGTCAGTAATCTGAATGTTCAGCCGGTTGGAGTCGCAGAGTACTTTCTGGAGTTGAACCGCTCACCCATGACCGATGAAGAAGTGATGGCGGCAAAACGAGCCCATTTGGACAGTTTGCGGACCTCTTAACAGTGCGCTTCTGCTCATCTCGTGCAAACTGTCTTGATGCTTCGGGGTCGGATTATGCCGCCACGTCGCGCGCCCTAATTCTAAAATCGGCATTATAATCGACATCATGTCGCAGCCTGCCATTACAGGCAATGACATCGATGGCAACCGGCGGGGGTTGATCCTGAGTGAAACCACGCACGGCGGAACCGCTCTCACGGTGAATTGCGCCGGTTTTCGCCGGTTCGATCCCATTTGAGTCTCTCTTGCGCACGTACAAAGTGACGCAGAGGTTTGCGGCAAAGATCGTGGGAACTTGAAATGCGTTACCCTAAGGCGGTGCGCTTGGTCAAAGATCGCGGATCTTGTCGGCACGCAGGGGGCAGGCGAGGTAGACGCCGAACTCCTGCCCGATATCGGCGCTGACACGCGCGTGAACTGCGCCCTGACGGTCAAGGAAACGCTGGTTGTCCTCAACCGGGAAAATGCCCTCATGCCAGATGCCGGGATGAATATAGAGGCCACGCGAGCCATCACACCAGAACGCCACCACTTTTTCGGGCGTCAGGTTGTCGCCAGGCAGGGCAGCTGGGATGATGAAGGGTTTGTTGTCGAGCGGCCAGAACATCTGCCCCCCGTCCGGGTGGTAGTTCATATGCCACAGCAACACCTGATCCCGCGGGGCCGTTTGCCGGTCGGTTTGCGCCTGCTGGGGGTCGGCTGACCAACCTAGCACGTAATGGCCTTTGACCGCCTCGTTCTCACCGTAAAGCACGTCACCCTGCCAGTCGCATTTGAACGTGCCTTCAACCCAGCCGCCTTCGTCACCCGTGCCTTCGTCAACCGGCCGCCAGCCCTGCTGCGGCCAGCGTACGATCTCGATTTCAAAGGTTTCGAGGTCGTCGGCCAAACAGCCGTAACCCTTGACCGATGTGTCCGTCGCACGGATCAGGGGAACCTCGTGCCACGGCAGCGAGGGTTTCGAACTGGCCTCGAAGATGTACTCGGGTGCAGTCATGATGCACCCAGATGCCTGTCGACCATGCGCTGAACCATCGGTGCGAAATGGGCGAAGTCCGGTGTCTCCATATCCGCGCGTTTGCCGGCCTCATCCAGATACCGGACCTGAATGATCTCTTTCAGGTTTGGATTGGATTCGAACGCGGCGACTTCCTCAGCGCTCATCGGGCCGCCTTGCAGCTCCAAGGTATGGACCGAGGCGGCGGAGAGGCGGTTGAAATATTCGGGCTTGGTGGCGCAGAGATACCGTTTCGCGGCCACGTGATATCGACAGCAATCGGTGATGACCGAGGGGAAGAACTGTTCCAGAACTTCCGCACCTGCATCCTCATGGTGGCGGTCTTCGGTATCATCGGGGTGGTAGGTCCCGAACTCGGATGTGAAATGGCCGATATCATGCAACAGAGCGCCGACGATGATTTCCTCAGGCTGACCGTTCTGTTCGGCGATGGTGGCGCCTTGCAGCATGTGCTGGGCCATGGTGACGGGTTCACCAAGATATTCCTCACCGCCGCGGCGGTGGAAAATATCCCCGATGAAGGCGACGATATTGTTTCGGCTCAGGGTCGAGAAATCGGGTTTCATTCCGCTGCCTCCGGCTGCGTCATCTCCATCGCCGCCAAAGTCGACAGCAACCCGTCCTTGTCGGCATAGCACCCTTGCAACCAACGCGAACCTGCACCGGAATAGCCCAGTCGTGCGTGCAGAACACGGGTGTTGTCGACGATGAAGCTTTCGCCCGGCTTCAGTTTGAACGACACGCCCATGGCCGGATCGTCGATGATCTCGCCCAGTTGACGATAAGCGTCGTAATAGACCTCCATCCTGTCGAACGGGACGTCCACGAAGGGCGCGGATGAGCGGTTGTTGAACCGGATGCCGACCAGTTCTCCATCCGGCGACAATTCGATCATCGGACGGCGAGATCGCAGGCAGACACCGTCTGATCCCTTGTATTCGAAGCGGGCGGGGTAGCCTGCCAGCAGGGCAAAGCCTTCGGGGTTCTGCGCACGCAGCTTTTCGGCAGCGCGGAAGCCGTCGACAACGATCGAGTCGCCTCCTTCGGCGCTGTTTTCCAGACAGTAAAGGATTTGCAGCGTCGGTACAGGGTCGCGATAGGGGTTGTCGGTGTGGGCCTGCAAGCCAAGCCCGGTATAGGCGAGGTTGGTCGGGTTCACTTCCGTCCGAACCTCGAAATAAGGGCCATAGTTGGTTTCGCGGACGTAGCCGAACAGGTCGGCCACTTTTAGAAGCGACTCTGGTTCGGTTGGTCCGCCCGTCAGCTTGGCAAAGCCATAACTCGCCACAGACGCCAGCCAGTTGCGTTTGGCCGCAGGGCGGGCATGAACCTCGTTCCAATCGCCAGAGGGGGCGGCGATCCCGCCTTCCCAGGTGATGATGCCGGGGCCAGTGCGGCCCAGCGTATCATCACGTTCGCAATCATAGTTGTGTTCTGCCAGCCATTCGGCCGGGAAGGTAACGGTTTTGTCCTCGGGCTGGAACGTGACCTGAAGGTCGCCCGCGACAACTTCGGCGGAACTGACCGAGATGTCAGCAGGGATATCGCCGACGGTGATCAGTCGCTGGCCGTTGCCCGGGGCGCGGGTTTCCGGATCCAGCGCGTTGTCGCGCAACCAGATGGCGTGAAAGCGGGCTTGCGTTCCTGTGTCGAACACGACGGTGACGACCGAGGTGTCATGAGTGGCGGTGCGCAGCATTGGGGCCTCCTGTTCGGCGCGAACTTTGGTTGAGCAGATACGCCGTTCGTGGCATTACGACAATTAATCCTTATTTCGGCTGAGGCTTGGAAAATCTAATGGCTAAGAAAAAGATCGGACTACCGCCACTGGACTGGTTGCGCGTGTTCGAGGCCGCCGGGCGTCTTGGTGGGTTCTCGGCAGCGGCCACGGAATTCGGGCTGACGCAGGCCGCTGTCAGCCAGCGGATCGGTAATCTGGAAGCCTGGCTGGGCCGATCCTTGTTTGTGCGCGAGGCGCGGGGCGTGTCACTGACGGTCGAAGGTGAAAGTTATCTGCCCTTGGTGCAGGACAGCCTTCGTGCGCTGGAGCGCAATACCGAGGACCTGTTTGGCAAATCCCCGCGCGAGCTGCGCGTGGCCGGGTTGTCGTCGAGCATCCACGCATTGGTTCTTCCGGCGCTGACCAAGTTTCAGGAGGTGCAGCCCAAGGTTCGGATAATGACCGACTCGGTCGCACGCCGGTCGTCTTTGGACGAAGAACGAACCTGGCTGCAAATCCGATATGGTCGGGGCTTGTGGGCCGGGCGCGATTCAGCCTTGATCGCGCATGAGGTCCTTGCTCCCCTTGCGGCACCGGGAGTTGACTGGGGCGCCCCACTGATTGATCTGCGCGGAGAACGCCCCGGTTGGAGAGAGTGGAGCCAGAAGAACGGCCAGCAGGACCTGCCGCCTTCAAAAATCAGCTTCGATTCGATGGAACATGCGATTTCGGCAGCGCGGCGCGGCATGGGAGTGGTTCTGGGATCGGTTCCGTTAGCCTCTGCCGATCTGCAGGAGGGACGGCTGCGCCGACTGGATCTACCCGAATTGCACACCAAAGACGGGTACTGGCTGACGTGGCCTGAAGGCCGGGCGAAGTCCAAGAAACAACGTGCCCTGATCGAAGGTTTCCTGAAGGCGCTGCGTGGTTGACCGTTCAGAAGTCGATGGCGATGCCCTTCTTTTCCCAATCACCGTAACGGGCCGGGTCCGGTCCGTCTCGACCACCCAGCTCTTTCGGCAATTCCTGGGCTTGGGCTGTGGCTTTGCGGCGGCGTTCTTCCGCTTCGGCCAGGGCGCGCTGGGCGGCGGGTGGCAAGTCTTTGCGGTCGTCACTCATGACATCGGGTTCCTTTCCGTGCACAGCCTTGATATACGCCCGCGTCCGCCATTGGCAATGCGGGCGCAGGTCACATGAAGGCGGTACCATGTTTAACAGCGCAACAGCAGCACGGCGCAGCGCAATCTATCTTCTGGATCAGGTTCTGGGCGAAGGTCGCCTGCTGGCCGAGTGTCTGGCGGCGGGCGCAGTGGATCGGTTGGAGCCCGAGGACCGCGCGCGCGCTCAGCGCCTGGCTTTGGAAACGCTGCGTGGGCTGGAACGTGCCGACCGCCTGTTGGACAATCACCTGAACCGCACGCCTGCCCTGACGGTCCACAACGCACTGAGACTGGGGGCGGTCGAGCTTTGCAATGGCGAAGCCGCGCATGGCGTTGTCAATTCCATGGTCGAGATCGTCAGCCGTTCGCGCAAGCATAGTCGCCTCAAGGGGTTGGTGAATGCCGTTCTGCGCAAGGTTGCGGCAGAAGGCCCCGAGGCGTGGCCAAAGATGCGCGTTCCGCGTTTGCCGGATTGGTTGCGTGAGCCTCTGATCGCAGCGTGGGGCACGGATGCTGTTACCGGAATGGAGCAGGCACATTTCGCGGGCGCACCACTGGACCTTACCTTGAAACCAGGGGCGGAAGGCCCTTCAGGCGAGATCCTTCCGACCGGGTCACTGCGTATACATGACGCGGGTCAGGTCTCGACCCTGCCGGGGTACGAAGCAGGTGACTGGTGGGTGCAGGACGCCGCTGCGGCTTTGCCGGTTCGCATTCTGGACCCGAAGGCGGGCGAAAAAGTGCTGGATCTCTGCGCGGCCCCAGGTGGGAAAACGATGCAACTTGCGGCCGCAGGGGCTGATGTCACGGCACTGGATGTGTCGGAATCGCGGATGGAACGGGTGCGGGAAAACCTTGCAAGGACCGGCCTGAAGGCGAAGGTCGTTGTTGGCGATGCGCTGGAACACGAGGGCCAGTACGACGCGATCTTGCTGGACGCGCCGTGCTCGGCCACAGGTACGATCCGCAGGCATCCTGACTTGCCGTTTGCCAAGGACGGTTCGGACTTCGGCGGTCTGATCGAGCTCCAGTCGCGCTTGTTGGCCCAGGCGTGGAGTTTGCTGAAACCCGGTGGGCGTCTGGTCTATTGCACCTGCTCCCTGCTGCCGGATGAAGGTGAAGTTCAGGTGGAAGAGGCGTTGGGCATGTATCCTGACATGAGCGCGGATCACGACGCGCTGAACGTACCCGGTGTTGAAACAGATTGGCTCACTGAAGAAGGCGGCTTGCGATTGCGCCCCGATTATTGGCTGGACCGGGGCGGTATGGATGGGTTCTATATCGCGTGCCTGACCAAATCCGCCTGAGCGCACGCTTTTCGATGACTTGACGATCAGCGCGGTCTATCGTTGGGTCTCAAGCGCCAGCAGAGCGTAAGGGGCAGAGTAACACGCGTCATGTCGAAATCGGACACCATGACCAGCCGGTGGATGCGGTTTCAGAACCGCTTCTATGCACGCCTGAGCCAGCGGCAGAAGGCGGTCACAGGGTTTGTTGCACAACCGGATCCGCGCTCGGTGGGTTCGTTTGCACGTGGGCGGCAACTGGTTGCCGGAAACCTGTTGTTCGCCGGGTATCTGGTCGAGGCCGAAGATACCGGGCTTTGGGACGTCACCGCCCCCAGCGCCGGCTTTGACGAAGAACGTCATGGTTTTGCCTGGCTGGATGATCTGGCTGCGGTCGGAGACATGCGTGCGCGGGAAAAGGCGCAGCGCTGGGTCTGGGGATGGATCGAGGCGCATGGGCGCGGGCAAGGCCCTGGCTGGGTGCCTGATCTGACCGGACGACGGGTCACGCGCTGGATCAACCAGGCGATTTTTCTGCTGCGAGGGGCGGATGAAAGGCAAAGCAAGCTGTTTTTCCGCTCGCTGGCCCAACAGACATGGTTTCTGTCCAAACGGTGGCAGGCCGCGACCCCGGGTCTGCCTCGGTTCGAGGCGCTGGCTGGACTGGTACAGGCCGGGCTGGCGTTGGAGGGGCTGGAACACATGGCCGACCCGGCCCTGCGCGCCCTGGCCGGAGAATGTGACCGTCAGGTCGACGCGCAGGGCGGCATTCCAACACGCAATCCGGAAGAACTGCTCGAGGTCTTCACATTGCTCAGCTGGACTTCGGCGGCGCTGAACGATCTTGGGCGCGGGACGCCTGCCGCTCAGGCCAATGCGATCAAACGAATCGCGCCGACCCTGCGCAGCCTGCGCCATGCGGATGGGGCGTTGGCGCGGTTCCATGGTGGCGGGCGCGGTGTCGAGGGGCGTCTGGAACAGGCGCTTGCGCAAAGCGGCGTCAAACACAAGGCAGCCACTGCGTTGCCGATGGGCTATGCCCGGCTGGCAGCCGCACGCACCACGGTGATCGTGGATGCCAGCGTGCCGCCGTCGGGGGCGGCCTCCTACAATGCGCATGCTTCTACATTGGCGTTCGAGCTGACCTCGGGGCGGCGTCCGTTGATCGTGAACTGCGGGTCGGGGGCCAGTTTCGGGTTGGAATGGCGCCGCGCCGGACGGGCGACACCGTCGCATTCGACGCTTTGCCTGGATGGGTTCTCAAGCGCCCGGCTGGCCAACCCGGTGCCGGGGCGTGAAGCTCAGGCGCTGGTCGACGCGCCACAGGAGGTGCCCGTTGATTTCGAGGACGCGTTCGAGGGCATCCGCTTTATGGCCGGGCATGATGGATATGCCAAGGTGTTTGGCCTGACCCACGCGCGCACATTCGAATTGCGATTTGACGGTCGGGAACTGACCATTGAGGATATTCTGCTGACCGCGACCGACAAGGCGAAGCGACAGTTTGACAAGGCGATGGATGCTTCGGGCCTCAATGGCATCGGTTACGACATCCGGTTTCATCTGCATCCTGATGTTGATGCGGCGCTGGATTTGGGCGGGGCGGCGGTGTCGATGGCGCTCAAAAGCGGTGAGATCTGGGTTTTCCGCCATGATGGCGTTGGAAAATTGTCCGTAGAGCCAAGCGTTTATCTTGAAAAAGGGCGTTTAAAGCCACGCGCGACAAAACAGATCGTTCTATCTGGCCGCGCAATGGAGTATGCGACGCGCATCCGGTGGACTCTGAGCAAGGCACAGGACACAGCCTATGCCGTGCGCGATACGCACCGGGACGAGCCAGAATTCGACTGACGCCAAAAGGACCTTTGGACCCATGAACGATCTTCACCCCGTGCGCCGCGCGTTGCTTTCCGTATCCGACAAAACCGGGCTGATCGAGCTGGGCAAGGCGCTGGCCGAGCGCGGGGTCGAGCTGCTGTCGACCGGTGGCACGGCCAAGGCGCTGCGTGATGCAGGGCTCGCGGTGAAGGATGTCAGCGAGATCACTGGCTTCCCCGAGATGATGGATGGTCGGGTCAAGACCCTGCACCCGATGGTGCATGGCGGACTGCTGGCCCTGCGTGACAATGACACCCATGTTGCAGCCATGAACGAACACGGCATCGGTGCAATCGATCTGTTGGTTGTGAACCTTTATCCATTTGAAGCAACTGTGGCCAAAGGCGCAGGTTACGATGAGTGCGTCGAGAATATCGACATCGGTGGCCCGGCGATGATTCGCGCAGCGGCCAAGAACCATGCGTTTGTGAACGTGGTCGTGGACGTTGAGGATTACGACAAACTGCTGGACGATATGGATCAGCACGACGGCGCGACATGTCCGAAATTCCGCCGCAAGCTGGCGCAGAAGGCCTATGCCCGCACCGCCGCCTATGACACCGCAGTGTCCAACTGGCTGGCCGACGCGCTGGAGCTTGAGGCCCCCAGGCGTCGCGCGTTTGCCGGTGAATTGAAACAGACCTTGCGCTATGGCGAGAACAGCCATCAGCAAGCCGCGTTCTATACCGACGGCACCAATCGGCCCGGTGTGGCCACCGCTGTTCAGCATCAGGGCAAGGAACTCAGCTACAACAATATCAACGACACCGACGCGGCCTTTGAACTGGTTGCCGAGTTTGACCCCGAGCAGGGTGCCGCCTGCGCCATCATCAAGCACGCCAATCCATGTGGCGTGGCCAAGGGTGCAACCCTGCTTGAGGCCTACAAGGCCGCCTTCGACTGCGATCGCACCTCTGCCTTCGGCGGGATCGTGGCGTTGAATCAACCGTTGGACGCCGAGACCGCGCAGGAGATCACCGGGATATTCACCGAGGTCGTGATCGCTCCGGGCGCATCGGATGAGGCCAAGGCCATCTTTGCCGCCAAGAAAAACCTGCGCCTCTTGACGACCGAAGCTCTGCCGGATGTGACCGCCGGTGGGAAAACCGTGCGTCAGGTGGCCGGTGGGTTGCTGGTGCAGGACAAGGACAACGGCTTTGTCGGCATGGATGATCTGAAAGTTGTAACCAAGAAGGCCCCGACCGACGAACAGATGCGTGACCTTTTGTTTGCCTGGAAAGTGGCAAAACACGTCAAGTCCAACGCTATCGTCTATGTCAAAGACGGCGCCACCGTGGGCGTCGGCGCGGGCCAGATGAGCCGTGTGGACTCGGCCCTGATCGCCGCCAAGAAAGCCGAACGTATGGCCGACGTGCTGGGCTTGGCGCAACCGCTGACCATCGGCTCGGCCGTTGCGTCGGACGCATTTTTTCCCTTCCCTGACGGCCTGATGGAAGCGGCCGAGGCAGGCGCAACCTGTGTGATCCAGCCCGGTGGGTCCATGCGTGACGATGAAGTCATCGCCGCCGCGGATGAGGCCGGCCTTGCCATGGTCTTTACCGGCATGCGCCATTTCCGTCACTGATGCGGTCACGCCTGCTTCTCTGGGCGGCCCTGGCCGCCTTTGCGATCGACCAGATCAGCAAATACCTGGTCGTTCATGCCATGCGCGTGGCCGAACAGCCCGGTGGTATTGATGTTTTGCCACCGCTGCTGGTGTTCAAATACGGCGAGAACCGGGGCATCAATTTCGGCCTGTTCCAAGGGAACTCGGAGGCCGCGCGCTGGATTCTGATCGGAGTTTCCGTGGCGATCTGTGTTGGCGTGCTTGTCTGGCTCAGCCGTGCAGCCCCCTCAAGACTGATGCTGTTTTGTGGTGGTTTGTTGGTCGGCGGTGCGCTTGCGAATGTGGTGGACCGGGTCCTTTACGGATATGTACTGGATTTCCTGAACATGTCTTGTTGCGGCATCAACAACCCGTTTGTGTTCAACCTAGCAGATGTGTTCATATTTGCGGGTGCTATCGGGCTGGTGCTGTTTGACGGCAAAAAGGCCTCGTGACGCGCGGAATGATATGCGATAAAAGCCCCTGAAACAGGCTGGAGACACCAATGCGGATGCCGCGCGCCCTATTTGTTTTGACTGTTGCTGCTGCGGTTGCGGCGTGTTCGAATCCTGGTCTTCGGGATCTGGCGCCTCCGGGTCCGGGTCCGGATGAGTTTTCGGTGTTGCCTGTAAAACCACTGACTCAGCCTCAGGATTATGCCTTCTTGCCTGCGCCTACTCCGGGTGGCGCAAACCTGACTGATCCGAACCCCAATGCCGATGCTGTGGCTGCACTGGGCGGCAATGCCGCTGCACTAAACCCGAATACGGCTGTGCCATCCTCGGATGCAGCGCTTGTCACGGCGTCCAGCCGCTATGGTGTTTCCCCCGATGCGCGGCAGGTGGTCGAGGCTGATGACGCCGCGTTCCGCAAACGCCGGGGGCGCTGGACCGGTCTGCGCCTGTTCCCGGTCGACCGCTATAGTCAGGTTTACGAAAAACAATCGATCGATCCGTTCGCGGAAACAGAAGCTGCCCGTCGGGCCGGGATCGAAACCCCATCTTCGCCGCCGGGTGAATAATTCTTAACTTTCCGTCATCGGGCTTGAACCTGGGCCGCGTCACCGTAGTTTGAGTACCAGAAACGAAACGGAGGATGCCCTATGGTTCGGGCCCTGGCCTTGTCGGCTGCCCTGATCGCTGCCGCCCCGGTATTTGCCGAGGACGGGAAAGAAGCGGCCACCACATTCACATTGGACAACGGAATGGATGTCGTTGTGGTCGAAGACCACCGCGCACCAGTCGTACAACACATGGTCTGGTACCGTGCCGGATCCGCAGATGAGCCGATCGGATCGTCAGGTGTGGCGCATTTTCTGGAACACCTTCTGTTCAAAGGCACCGACACGCTGGCCCCGGGTGAGTTTTCGGCCACCGTGGCGGCCAATGGCGGCAACGACAACGCCTTTACCTCGTATGACTACACCGCATATTTTCAGCGTGTCGCTGCCGACAGGCTTGAGCTGATGATGCGGATGGAATCCGATCGGATGCGAAACCTTCGGCTGAATGAAGAGGATATTCTGACCGAGCGGGACGTGATTCTTGAGGAACGCAACCAGCGCACCGAAAACAATCCGCGCGCCCTGTTCGGCGAGCAGATGAGTGCGGCTCAGTATCTTAACCACCGCTACGGCGTGCCGATCATCGGCTGGATGCATGAGATGGAGGATCTGGATATGGAGGACGCGCTATCGTTCTACCAGACCCATTATGCACCCAATAACGCCATTCTGGTGGTCACGGGCGATGTTGATCCCGACGAAGTCCGCGCGCTTGCCGATCAGTATTACGGTGTGATTCCCGCCAACCCGGACCTGCCCGAGCGGGTGCGGTCACAGGAACCGCCGCAAACGGCCGAGCGCCGTCTGACCTTCAAGGACCCGCGCGTGGCCCAGCCTTACGTTCAGCGCAGCTATCTGGCACCGGAACGCGATCCGGGCGAACAGGAAAAAGCAGCGGCTCTGTTCTTGCTGGCCGAATTGCTGGGTGGAAGCACCACCTCTTATCTGAACGAAAAGTTGCAGTTTGATCAGCAGAAGGTCGTTTATGCCGGGGCGTTCTATCGTGGTGTTTCGCTGGATGACACGACATTTGATCTTATTGTCGTTCCGGCCGAAGGTGTTTCCCTGCAAGAAGCCGAAGACGAAATGGATCAGGCCGTGGCTGATTTCATTGCTGAAGGTGTGAACGAAGACGATCTTGGCCGCATCAAGATGCAGTTGCGCGCGGCCCAGACCTATGCGCGCGACAATGTGGACGGCATCGGCAACCGCTATGGCCGGGCCCTGACCAGCGGTCTGACGGTCGAAGATGTGCAGGCCTGGCCCGAGATCCTTCAGGCCGTGACCGGGGATGAGATCATCGCCGCAGCCCGCGAAGTTCTGCAACCCGAGGCGTCGGTCACCGGCTGGCTGATGCGCGATGACGAGGTGACGCAATGAAACGGTTTATTGCAACGCTGATTGCCTGTCTGGTCGCACTGCCGGCTTTGGCCGAGATCGAGATAGAAGAAGTGACCTCGCCTGGTGGCATCAAAGCCTGGCTGGTCGAGGATCATTCCATCCCATTTGCCGCGCTGGAACTGCGATTCCGTGGTGGCACATCGTTGGATGACCCTGACAAACGCGGCGCGGTCTACCTTATGAGCGGGCTGATCGAAGAAGGTGCGAGCGACATGGATGCGCGGACCTATGCCCGTGAGCTGGAGGCTCTGGCGGCCTCATTCCGATACAATGCCGGCGACGATTCAGTTTCGATTTCCGCGCGTTTTCTGTCCGAAAACCGGGATGAAGTTGTCGATTTGCTGCGCACAACGATCCACGAGCCGCGTTTTGATCAGGATGCGGTTGACCGGGTGCGCGCACAGATTCTGTCGGGTCTGCGCTCGGACCAGACTGACCCGAACGAAATCGCGGGGCGCGATTTTGCGCAGATGGCCTATGGAGATCACCCCTACGGATCTGAAGGGAAAGGCACCATTGAAAGCGTCTCGGCCCTGACGCGTGACGACGTGGTCGCGGCTTATGAAGGCGTCTTTGCCAAGGATCGCCTGTACGTGGCGGCCGTCGGCGATATCACGGCAGAGGAACTGGGTATCCTGCTTGATACCCTGCTCGGCGACTTGTCGGACACCGGAAAGCCCATCCCCGGCAAGGCTGATGTCAACATTTCCGGCGGCGTCAGTGTTGTCGAATTCGACACGCCTCAGTCCGTGGCCTTGTTTGGTCAAGCAGGGATTGATCGGGACGATCCGGATTTCTTTGCAGCCTTCGTTCTGAACCACATTCTTGGCGGTGGCGGGTTTGAAAGCCGACTGATGCAGGAGGTGCGCGAAAAGCGCGGCCTTACCTATGGGGTCGGGACTTATCTGGTGCCCAAGGATCTGGCCTCGGTCTACCTTGGATCCGTGTCCTCTGCCAATGACCGTATCGCCGAAGCCATCGACGTAATTCGCGATGAATGGGCGCGCGCGGCCACTGAGGGTGTGACGCAAGAGGAACTTGATGACGCCAAGACCTATCTGACCGGCGCCTATCCGCTGCGGTTTGACGGCAACGGACAGATTGCCGGGATCATGGTTGGGATGCAGATGGAAGGTCTGCCGATCGACTATATCGCCACCCGGAATGACAAGGTGAACGCGGTGACACTGGAAGATGTAAACCGGGTCGCCGCCGAACTGCTCGACCCGGATGGTTTGCACTTTGTTGTCGTTGGCAAGCCGGTTGGCATGGAAACAACGAACTGAACCTGTGGGGGTAAGCTGCGGCTTACCCCTTTTTCATGCTCCGCAGCATCTGCCCCATCATCTGGCCAAACTTGCCTGAGCCACGCTGATACAGCGCCCCGTCAACAGCCAGAACCGTACCACTGATGTAACTCGCCATTTCCGAGCTGAGGAACAGGCAAGCGTTGGCCACGTCCTGCGGCTGGCCCCAACGGCCCAGCGGCACGTCGCGGCGCAAGGCCTCACCAGCATCGGGAGTCGGGGCAAGGCGCTTGGCGCCTTCCGTGCCTTCGATGAAGCCCGGCACGACCGAGTTCACGCGAATGCCCTCCACACCCCATTCCATCGAGAGTGTGCGTGTAATCTGGTCGACACCTGCCTTGGCGGCGCAGACATGTGCTTGACCCTCATAGGGTAGATAGGATTGCGGGGCCGAGATGTTGATGATGCTTGCACCCGGGCGCTTAAGGTATGGATATGCCCCTTTCATCACGTGGATCGTGCCCATCAGGTCGATATCGATCACTGTCTTGAACGCGTTGACTGACATTTCAGCAGCCAATGCCGGAAAATTGCCCGCCGCACCCGAGATCAGCACATCGAAATCACCAAATGCGTCGTGGAACTGCTTGAGACCCGCCGCCACCGCATCAGGGTCACGCACATCGAACGCCGCCCCGATCGCATCCTGTGCACCAGCGGCTTTCAGCGCGGCAACGGTGTCATCGACCTTTTCCTGCGACCGGCTGGCAACGGCCAGTTTGGCACCTGCGGCCGCGAAAGCCTCGGCAATGCCGCGGTTGATACCGCTGGTTCCGCCGATGACGATGACGGTTTTTCCTGAAAAATCCATATAGGCCTCCCTAGGCGGGGAGCCCTACTCGCCGTAGGGCACCCAGATGTTCTTCACTTCGGTCGAAGCCTGAAGGAAGCGGCGGGAATGGTCCATGCCCCAATCAAATGCCGTCGCGTTATTGACCCATGTCCGTTTCAGGTTCCCGGCAGAGACGACCTCGATCTCCTTCGACAGGTCGGTGGACGAGAACGACCAGACCGCATCCACATTCAGGTGCGAGGCCAGCGGTTTCGCCAGCTCTGCATGGCTGCCGGTCAGGATGTTGATCACACCCGCAGGCACGTCAGAGGTCTCGAGGATCTGGTAGAAGTCCGTCGCGGCCAGAGGGTATGGCTCGGACGTCACCAGAACTGTCCGGTTGCCCATCGCAATCGCAGGCGCCATGGCCGAGACCAGACCCAGCAGCGGCGCCTCGTCCGCACAGAGCGCGCCGATCACGCCCACCGGTTCCTTCATCGCAATCGCCACGCCCCGGATCGGAACGCCATGCACCTGACCGTCATACTTGTCGGCCCAGGCAGCGGCGGTGAACAGGCGCTGGATCGCGGCGTCGACCTCTTTCGCGCCGTCCTTGCGGCCGGTCATCGCGTCGATGCGCCCGACGAATTCATCCGCGCGGGCCGAGAGGTTCTCGCCGATATAGTACAGGATCTGCGCCCGCAGATGGCCGGTGGTCTTGGACCAGCCCTTGGCCCCCGCCGCGGCCTCTACCGCGTTTCGGACGTCCTTTCGGTTGGCAAGGCCCACGTGGCCCAGCAGCCCCGCCTTACCCCAGACCGGCTTCGAATAGCCGCTGTCAGGCCGCGCCTGCTTGCCTCCGACATACATCTTGGCCGTGCGGTCGATCGGATCTACCGGCGCACCTTCGCCGGTGACTGCTTCGACCTTCGCCAGCGGTTTTGCCTTGCCTTTGGGCTTGGTGTACGCGGCCAGTCCTTCCCAGCCTCCTTCTCGACCAAAGCCGCTTTCGCGTACACCGCCAAACCCGGCGGCTGCGTCGAACAGGTTGGTGGCGTTTACCCAAACCACGCCCGCGACCAGCTTGGGAGCGATGTCCAGCGCAAGGTTCACGTTCTCGGTCCAGACCGTCGCGGCCAGCCCGTAACGGGTGTTGTTGGCCAGTTCGACTGCCTCTTCCGGGGTACGGAAGGTGGACGAGACCAGAACCGGGCCAAAGATCTCCTCCTGCATCAGAGGGTCCGAGGTCTCCAGGCCCGAGATCAAAGTCGGCGGATAGTAACACCCGTTCGCAGGTAAATCACACGCGGCCTGGTGAACGTGACCAGCAGTGTTGCTTTCGACCATGCCTTTGATGGTCTGCAACTGAACCGGGTCGACCACGGCGCCCACGTCGATGCATTTGTCCAGAGGATTGCCGACACGCAGCTTGTCCATCCGGGCACGCAGCTTGTCATGGAAACGGTCGGCGATGCCTTCCTGCACCAGCAGGCGCGAGCCCGCACAGCAGACCTGACCCTGATTGAACCAGATCGCATCGACCAGACCTTCGATGGCTGAATCAATATCGGCGTCGTCAAAGACGATATAGGGCGACTTGCCGCCCAGCTCGAGCGTCAGGGACTTGCCAGAACCGGCGGTGGCCTCGCGGATGCGGCGGCCCACTTCGGTCGAACCGGTAAAGGCGATCTTGTCCACGTCCGCGTTCACGATCATCTCGCCCACTGCGCCGTCGCCTGTCACGATGTTGACCACGCCCTTGGGCAGGCCGGCCTGCTGGCAGATATCGGCAAACAGCAGCGCGGTCAGCGAAGTGTATTCCGCCGGTTTCAGAACAACAGTATTGCCCATCGCCAGTGCAGGCGCGATCTTCCACGCCAGCATCAGCAATGGAAAGTTCCACGGGATGATCTGGCCGCACACACCCAGTGCCTCAGCGTCGGGCAGCTCGCTTTCCATCAGCTGGGCCATGCCCGCATGAAAATAGAAATGCCGCTGCGCCAGAGGGATGTCGATGTCACGCGATTCACGGATCGGCTTGCCGTTGTCCAGGCTTTCCAGCACGGCAAACAGGCGCGAATGCTTCTGCAACAGGCGCGCGATGGCGTAGAGGTATCGCGCACGGCCCGCGCCACCCAGTTTTTCCCACTTGGTTTGCGCTTTGCGCGCGGCGGTCACGGCAGCGTCCACGTCTGCCTGTTTCGCTTGCGTCAGCTTGGCCAGAACCTCTCCGGTCGCCGGGTTGCGGCTTTCGAACCCCTTGCCGGGTTTGGTGAAGATACCATCGATATAGTGTCCAAACTTGTCGCCCTGATCGACCAGCCAGGCCAACGCCTCGGCAGCGCTTTCGGGGGCGGGTCCGTATTCCATGGTTTCGAAAATCTCTTTGACTGTCATAGTTCTTGTCCTTTTCCGGGGCTTCGCCCGTTCAGCGCTGAAATCGTTCCACCGGAACGAGTTCCGGGCGCGCCTCACCCCATGGAGTGACGGTAACCGGCGGAGTAAGCGCCTGTCACATAGTGTTCCAACTGCCGCTCGATATCGCCCAACAGCGACGAGGCGCCAAAGCGGAACAGGTCGGGTTGCAGCCAGCGGTCGCCAAGCTCGTCCTTGATCAGCGACAGGTAGACCAGCGCGTCCTTGGCCTTGGAAATCCCGCCCGCAGGCTTGTAGCCTACGCGATAGCCGGTGCGGTCGTAATAGTCACGGATCGCCCGGATCATCACCAGCGACACCGGCAGGGTGGCGTTTACGCTTTCCTTGCCGGTCGAAGTCTTGATGAAATCCGCCCCCGCCATCATGCAGACCAGCGAGGCGCGCGCGACATTACGCAGGCTGCCCAGTTCGCCGGTGGCAAGGATGGCTTTGACATGCGCATCACCGCAGGCCACACGGAAGGCCTTCATCTCATCGTACAACGCCTGCCAGTCGCCCGACAGCACATGCCGGCGCGAGATCACGATATCGATTTCCTCGGCCCCGGCTTTCACGCTCTCTTCAATCTCGGCCACGCGCAGGTGGAAGGGGGACAGGCCCGCCGGAAAGCCGGTCGAAACGGCTGCGACAGGAATTCCGGTGCCTGCCAGGGCATCCACGGCGGGTTCGATCATGTCGTGATAGACACAGACCGCCCCGGTGGTGATCGGTGGCATATCCAGCGCTTGCAGCACTGAAGGGGCAACAGGTTGCCGTGCCTTGGCACACAGGCGGCGCACGCGACCCACGGTATCATCGCCTGACAAGGTGGTCAGGTCGATCATCGTGATCGCCTTCAGCAGCCAGGCTGCCTGATATTCCTTTTTGACCGACCGGCGGCCCGGCAGGGTCGCGGCGCGGCGCTCGATAGCCGAGGTATTGGCCTGAACGGCGCGCACCCAGTCCAGATCCAGATCCATGCCAGGGTTCCGGGATTCGGTCACTTGCGGCAGATGCGCGGTGCGCACGGGGCTTTCTGAGCTCTGCGTATCCATTGTCACGTCCTTTGGGAGGTTTGCGACAAAATCGCACGGGAGACCGGGGAATGGAAGATGTAGACGGGCAATGATTGGAAAAATTTTGACCAAATGGACAAAAATAACGACTTTCTTGCGAATAATTCGCATTAGCGTTGACTTACTTGCGAATGGTTCTCATATTCAGTTCAACAGGAAGCAAAAGCTGAGGTCGAAGATGATTCGCCGGAATTTTCTTGCAGTATTGGCGCTGGCCGTATCCCTGCCAGTCACAGCCTGGGCCGATGCACCCCTCAAGGTGGTGGCCACGACGGGCATGATTGCCGACGCGGCACGTCAGGTCGGCGGTGATCAGGTTGACGTCAGGGGATTGATGGGTCCCGGCGTCGACCCGCATGCCTATCGCCAGACCCGCAGCGATATCGTGGCGATGACGCGTGCGGATCTGATCCTGTGGCATGGCCTGTACCTCGAAGCACAGATGGAAGATTTCTTCCATGACCTTGATCGCAAGCGAACCGTGGTTGCAGTTGCCGAAGGAATGGATAAGTCGAAGCTGCGCGCGCATGACGATTATGCGGACAAATATGATCCGCATGTTTGGATGACGCCCGAGTTGTGGCGGGACGTAGTGCTTGAAGTGCAAGCAGCCCTCACCGAGGTACGTCCTGAAGCGGCCGAGGTTTTTGCGGCGAACGCGCAGGCACACCTGGCAGATATCGATCGTCTGACAGCCTATGCGGACAAAGCTCTGGCGTCTGTTCCGGACAACAACAAGGTTCTTGTCACCGCCCATGATGCCTTTGGGTATTTCGGTGAAAGCTTCGGATTCGAGGTTCTGGGAATTCAGGGCATCTCAACCCAGTCCGAGGCTGGTCTGAACCGGATTGGTGAACTGGTCGATCTGCTGGTTGACCGGAAGATCACGGCTGTTTTCGTCGAAAGCTCGGTCTCGGATCGTTCAATCCGCGCGCTGATCGAGGGCGCGGCTGCCAAGGGACATGAGGTGCACGTGGGGGGCGAACTGTTCTCGGACGCCATGGGTGAAGAAGGAACCTATGAAGGCACTTATGTTGGAATGCTGGATCACAACATTACGGTCATTGCCAGTGCTTTGGGTGGTGATGTGCCGGATCGCGGAATGGACGGAAAACTGTCGGCGGGGTTTTGATCGATGCTGGATCTGATTAGCGACGAAGGTATGACCGTTGACGACAACGGGTTGGTCGACAGCCCCCTTGCCCTGCGCGGCCTGACGGTCTCGTACGGGCAGAAACCTGCGGTGTTTTCAGTCGACATGACCGTACGGCCCGGGGCGATGACCGCGATCATCGGACCGAACGGAGCCGGGAAGTCCACATTGCTCAAGGCGGCGCTTGGCATCGTTTCCCCCCTGTCAGGTCAGGTGACCGTGTTTGGCCAGCCATTGGACACGCAGCGCGCACGCATTGCCTATGTACCTCAGCGCGCCAGCGTGGATTGGGATTTTCCAACGCGCGTCATCGACGTGGTTCTGATGGGCCTGTCGCGCGAACTTGGCTTGCTGGGCCGTGTGCGTGCCCGCCACAAGGCGTGCGCGATGGATTGTTTGCACCGTGTTGGAATGCGGGATTTCGCGGATCGCCAGATCGGGCAGTTGTCCGGCGGGCAGCAACAACGCGTATTTCTGGCGCGCGCGCTGGCGCAGGGCGCTGATCTGTACCTTCTGGACGAACCTTTCGCAGGCGTGGATGCGGCCACCGAGAAAGCTATCATCTCGGTGCTGAAATCCCTGAAAAAGTCGGGCAAGACGGTTGTCGTGGTGCATCACGACCTGGCGACCGTGACCGACTATTTCGACCACGTCTTCCTGATCAATACACGTAAGGTGGCCGAGGGACCGGTGGCCGAGGCCTTCACGGCGGAAACATTGCAATCAGCATATGGCGGTCGACTGGCAACCGCGCAGATCGATCAGATATCGCGCGCGCTGGGGTAACGCATGCTTTGGGATGCTCTGACTCTTCAACTTGGTTACAACGCCACGCTGGTTGCCATCGGTGCAACCTTGCTGGGTGTTTCAGCCGGAGTGACGGGGACGTTTCTGTTCCTGCGCAAGCGCGCTTTGGTCAGTGATGCAATCAGCCACGCGACTCTGCCAGGCGTCTGTCTGGCTTTCATGGTGTTGGTCGCGCTGGGAGGGGACGGGCGCAACCTGCTGGGCCTGTTGGCAGGATCGGCCATCTCGGCCTGGATCGGCCTTCTCTGCATGAACTGGCTGACGCGTCACACGCGTTTGGCCGAGGACGCCGCCATCGGAGCGGTCCTGTCGGTTTTCTTCGGCTTTGGCATCGTGTTGCTGACTGTCATACAGACGATGGGCGTAGGCCGCCAGGCCGGATTGGAAGGATTCCTGCTAGGGTCCACTGCCGGGATGCTCTGGGCTGATGCAATGATCATTGCAATCGGGGGGGCGGCGACGCTGCTGATGGTCATGATCATTCGTCGCCCAATGATTCTTGTCGCCTTCGATCCCGAGTTTGCTGCGGCCCGCGGGTTGCCGGTGCACAGAATTGATCTGGCCATGATGGGTTTGGTCATGGCTGTCACAGTGGTTGGCCTTAAAATCGTGGGTCTGATTCTGATCGTGGCTTTGCTGATCATTCCCGCCGTGACCGCGCGGTTCTGGTCCGAACGTTCGGACCATGTTGTTATTCTTGCCGGAGTTGCTGGCGGGCTGGCCGGTTACATTGGCGCGGCCATTTCGGCCTCGGCGCCAAACCTGCCGACAGGGCCGATCATCGTTCTGGTCAGCTTTGCCTTCTTTGTCGTGTCTTTGTTTTTTGCACCGATACGTGGCGTTTTGGCTGCGGTGTTACGCCATCTGCGCTTCCAGCGTCGGGTGCATATTCGTCAGGGTCTTTTGGCCTTGGCGCAAGGGCAAAAGATTTACGAGCCCCTGACCCTGCGCTTGCTGCGCCGCGCTGGGCTGGTGCGCGCGGACGGCGTTGCGACCGACATCGGCAAAGCCCGCGCGGCCAAGGCGTTGCGGGACGAAAAGCGTTGGGAAATCGTGCGCGCAGATCAGGCGCATGAGGCGACAGCCGCGCTTTATGATGGGTTACGGGACATCGAAACCGTCCTGACCCGCGATCAGATCGCCGAGATAGACCGCCGCATCGGCGGGCCAATGGGGGTGCCGGTATGAGTGGTGAAGAATTTGTCCCCCTGTCTCTGACGCCGTTGTTGATCGGTACATTCGCGGCCATTGCCTGCGCATTACCTGGCAATTTTCTGGTGTTGCGCAAACAGGCATTGATCGGAGACGCGATCAGCCATGTGGTGCTGCCGGGAATTGTTGTGGCGTTTCTGATCACAGGGACGATATCGACCTGGCCGATGATGCTGGGCGCGGCAGGCGCTGCCGTTGTGGCCGTGGTGCTGATCGAAGCCATTCGCCGATTGGGTCAGATCGAACCCGGGGCCGCCATGGGCGTGGTCTTTACCACCATGTTCGCCGCGGGCGTCCTGTTGCTTGAGCAGACGGATACGTCGACGGTGCATCTGGATGTGGAACATGCGCTTTACGGCAATCTCGAAAGCCTGATCTGGCTGGACGCCACCGGATGGTCGTCCTTGCTGGACACAGAGGCGCTGTCCGGGTTGCCCCCGGAATTACCCCGCATTGCGCTGACACTGGTCGGTGTATCTTTGTTCACATGGCTTTTCTGGCGGCCGCTGAAGATCTCTACCTTCGATGAAGGCTTTGCTCGGACCATTGGCATTCGCACCGGCGTTCTGGGCATGGCACTGGTCATCACCGCGGCAATTGCGGCGGTGGCGGCTTTTGACGCGGTGGGCTCGATCATCGTGATCGCCATGTTCATCTGCCCGCCCGCCGCGGCACGGATGTTGACCAACCGGCTGGAAGCGCAGATTGCCTGGAGCGTTGTGTTCGCCATTGCCGCGGCGGTGTCGGGCTATGTACTTGCAGGCTATGGCCCGCTGTGGCTGGGTGGTGCGGATGCCGTCAGCGCGTCGGGTATGATCGCCACGATGTCAGGCCTGATTCTCGCTTTGGCAGCGATGTTCGGCCCCTGCCGGGCTCGGATCGGCGCTCACATGTCTGTCTAATCGAGCATTTTCCCGCCACACTTGCCCATACGCCATCGGCCAAACTCTGCCCAGAAACTGAGCGGGAGAATCTTAAGCAGATTTTCCAACACGTGCATGATACATCCTGCCCCATTAATTAGCTGAAACACACCACTCACTTGGCACGTCCGGGTGATCCGGAATGAAGCCTCGTTCGCGGACACCCGGACGCCCCCTCCCTTCAAATGTACTGTTCAAACCGGTGGCAGAATCGTGCGCGACTATGCTAGGTCTAGGGGTATGGCCCAGGCAAACCCCAATATCGGCGAAAAACGCCCCGTGATTAAGCAGCTCGATGATGCCGCAATCAACCGCATCGCGGCTGGTGAGGTGGTGGAACGACCGGCCTCGGCGGTCAAGGAACTGGTCGAGAACGCAATCGATGCAGGGGCCACCCGGATTGCCATCGATGTTGCCGATGGTGGCAAGACCCTGATCCGTGTCACGGATGATGGGTGCGGTATCTCGGCGGAAGATCTTCCGCTGGCCTTGTCCCGCCATGCCACGTCAAAGATTGACGGGTCGGACCTGCTGAACATCCACACTTTCGGCTTTCGGGGCGAGGCTCTGCCGTCCTTGGGGGCCGTCGGGCGTCTGACCATAACCAGCCGCGTTCCCGGCGCGGATGCGGCGCAGGTGCACGTCGCGGGTGGCAAAATGGATGCGGTCAAACCCGCCGCACTGCGCACGGGGACTGTGGTCGAACTGCGCGATCTGTTCTACGCCACACCGGCCCGCCTGAAATTCATGCGCACCGACCGGGCCGAGGGGCAGGCAATCACTGACATAGTGAAACGGCTGGCCATGGCCGAACCTTCCGTGACATTTACCTTGCGAGATGTGTCCGGTGGCGGAGAGGGTCGCGTGACTTTTCGCGCGGATCGCGAGAACGGAGACCTGTTTGATGCGCTCCACGCCCGACTGGCCCGCGTGATCGGGCGCGAATTTGCAGAAAACTCCTTGCAGATTGATGCCACACGTGAAGGCATCCGTCTTTACGGCTACGCCGCCCTTCCGACCTATTCGCGGGGCGCTGCCGTGGCACAGTACCTTTTCGTCAACGGACGCCCCGTGCGCGACAAGATGCTGACCGGCGCGCTGCGGGCGGCTTATTTCGATTTCCTGAGCCGCGACCGCCACCCGGCTGCGGCTTTGTTTATCGACTGCGACCCCACGCTGGTTGACGTGAACGTCCACCCTGCCAAATCCGAGGTCCGGTTCCGAGATCCCGGTATTGCGCGGGGGCTGATCGTTTCCAGCCTGCGCCATGCTTTGGCGGAAGCCGGGCACAGGGCATCCTCGACTGTTGCGAATGCGACGCTGGGCGCAATGCGGCCGGAACCGGCACAGCCGGCACCTGCGCGGGTTTATCAGATGGATCGCCCGTCGCCTGCCGCTCGCACGGCGGCGTTTCGTCCGCAGGCTCCGGGATTTGCCGAACTGGCCGACGACTACAGTGGCAGCATTGTCGAGCCGACTCCGATTGCACAGGTCGCCGAGATTCAGGAGCAGCCTCAGGCGAAGGATCTGCCGCTTGGTGCAGCCCGCGGACAGGTGCATGAGAATTACATCATTGCTCAGACCGCCGATGGCATGGTGATCGTAGATCAACATGCTGCACATGAACGGCTGGTTTATGAAAAGCTGAAAACGCAGATGGCCGAGAATGGCGTCGCGGCGCAGGCCCTGCTGATTCCGGAAATCGTGGAATTGTCTGAAGGGGATTGCGCCCGCCTGATGGCCGTCGCAGATGATTTGACGCGCTTTGGCTTAACCATCGAACCCTTCGGAGGAAGCGCCATTGCCGTACGCGAAACCCCTGCCATTCTGGGCGAAGTCGATGCGAGGGCGATGATCCTCGATATCCTAGATGAACTCGCGGATCAGGGTGAAAGTCAGATGGTGCAGTCAAGGATCGAGGCGATCCTCAGCCGTGTGGCCTGCCATGGGTCGATCCGATCCGGTCGTCGGATGCGCGCCGAAGAAATGAATGCCCTGCTGCGCGAGATGGAGGCGACGCCGCATTCCGGCCAGTGCAACCATGGGCGACCAACATATGTGGAACTTAAACTCAGCGATATCGAACGCCTGTTTGGACGCAGTTGATCTGGTTTCAAACATGGCTTAACAAGATGGAAACAAAACGAGAACAAGTTGAATCCCATGATCCAAATTGCAGGCACTGAGATGGCGTTGAATGATCCCGTGTTACTGACCGTGGGTGGCGTGGTGGCATTGATTCTGCTGCTGCTGTTCCTGTCGTTGCGGGCGGCCAACCGCTCGGCCCGGATGGCGGAACCTCTGGCGCGGCAGATGGCGCATCTGGGTCAGCACGTCCAGCAACTGGGCCAGGGACAGGAACAGTTGCGCGGCGGCCTTCAGCATGTCTCGGACACTCAGGCCAACGCGCAGATGCAGGTGATTCAGACGGTCGAGGCGCGTTTGGCTTCGGTCCAGCAGCAGATGAATGACCGGCTGGCGGATAATGCGATGAAATCGGCGCGTGCGCTGGCCGAGATGCAGGAACGGATGAAAGAGACGTTGCATGGCTCGTCGAAACAGACGGCGACCTCGCTGACCCAATTGCAGGAACGTCTGGCCGCCATCGACAAGGCGCAGGACAATATAACCAAACTGTCGGGCGATGTGCTGTCTTTGCAGGATATCCTGTCGAACAAACAGAGGCGCGGGATGTTCGGGGAAATCCAGCTGAACGATATCGTGTCCAAGGCGCTGCCCGCTGACAGTTATTCGCTGCAGGCCACATTGTCGAACGGCAGGCGGGCGGATTGCCTGATTCACCTGCCGAACCCGCCGGGACCGATCGTGATCGACGCAAAATTCCCCTTGGAGGATTTCGAGGCGCTGGCCGCTGCGCAGACGAAGGTGGATGTCGATAGATGCCTGCGGGCATTCGGCGCAGCGGTGAAAGTGCATATCAATGCGATTTCCGAGAAGTACATCCTGGATGGGGAAACCGCGGACGGTGCTTTGATGTTCGTGCCGTCCGAAGCGATTTATGCCGAGCTGCACGCCCGTCTTCCCGACGTTGTACGCGAGGGGTTCGCCGCGCGGGTCTGGATCGTGTCCCCGACCACGTGCATGGCCACGCTGAATACCATGCGGGCGATCCTGAAAGATGCGCGTATGCGTGAACAGGCCGGTGCAATACGCAAAGAGTTGGGGCTGCTGCATAAGGATGTGGACCGCCTGGGTGATCGCGTCTCGAACCTGGATCGTCATTTCGGGCAGGCGGCCAAGGATATCTCAGAGATCAAGATCAGCGCCGAAAAGGCAGGCCGCCGTGCGCAGCGTCTGGACAATTTCGACTTTGAAGAAATCGAGACGAAGGCCGAAACTGACGTTGTGCCCCTTGCGAGACACGAAGGTTGAAATCTATTGGATGGACAGGTCCAGATTGTATCCTACGGTTTTACCGGTGTCCCTGTCATTGCCCATCAGATAGACGCGGATCGTATAGTCTCCATCGTCGGGCAGATTGATTCGGGCGGTGTTGCCGTCGATCGATCCGTTATAGATCGCGACACCGTCGCTGCCCGGCGGCAGGATGTTGAAATAGATCACGCCGTTACCATTGGTATCGCTGACCTGAAGATTGGCAAACATCTCCTGCCCGGCTTTGGCGCCAAGCGTATAGTCGAAGTACTCATCTCCTGAGATGGTCCCACTGACCATGGTTCCATAATTGCCGGGCTGAAACTGAACCTCGGCCGACATTTGGGCCGAGACGACGGGCGCGACTGCAACGAGAAGGACGGATACAAAAAGTCTTCCGAACATGATCATTCCTTTCAAAACACGCCTTGCGCGGGGATCGCAGGCAACTTTAGATACGCAGGAAGGGCTGGAACAGGCGCGGCATCAGCTTGTTGAACTTCAACGGTGCATCCGTAACCGCCAGACAAATGCAATCTTCCGAAATGTCCGCCAAAGGTGTGTGTTCCAAATCCTCGTCTGCGATCTCGACGTCGCCACGGGCGAAGTGATCCACTTCGTCTGAGAAAGCGCCCTGAAGCACCATCGTCAGTTCCATTCCATGATGCCCGTGATCAGGAACGGCAGCACCGGCTGGAATGAGCAGCAAGCGGGCCGTCGCATCCTTTGTCGTCGGCAGGATGGCTTGCTTTACGCCCATGCCGACGGGTCTCCAGCGGATATCAGAGACAGTCCCGCCGACATAGTCCTGCAAGGGCACCGGCAACACTGGGCAATTCGGACGCACAGGTTTCGCCGCTGGTGCGCCTTTGGCGATTAATGCCATTGTCGCGGCCAGAGATGTATCACTCATGGCGATGGATTCTGCCTGTTCCTCCAGAACATGCCCACCTACGGCGTCATAACTTCCGGCCCGCGCGCGGCAATGGTCGCACAGAGACAGATGCGTCGCGACCATCAGGTCGAAGGCTTCGGGCAGACTTCCTGCGGCATATGCCATCAACAGGTCATCTGTCAGGTGATGTTTGATCGACTTACTCATGTTACCCATCTCAGTTCATCGCATGGCGCAAGCGGTCCAGCGCCAGCCTAATTCGTGATTTGATCGTTCCCAGCGGCAAGCCGGTCTGTGACGCGATTTCCCGATGGCTCAGATCACCGAAATACGCCTTTTCGATCAGTTCTCTCTGCGCGTCCGGCAACGCCGTCAAAGCGGTGCGCAGCTGCGCGGTTTCCTGTTGCAGCGCGATGACATCGTCCTGCTCAGGCTCGGCCTCGGGACCCCACCACAGATCTTCGGGTTCGGGACGGCGTTGCTTGCGCAGAACGTCAATGCGCTTGTTCCGAGCGATCGTGAACACCCAGGTGGCCACCGTTGCCCGCGTCGGGTCGAACAGATGGGACTTGCGCCATAAGGTCGCCATCACCTCTTGGGCGCACTCTTCCGCCATCGCGGCGTCTGACCCTGACTTCATCAGGAACGCCTTGATGCGCGGCGCGAAATGCTGGAACAGCTCGGCAAATGCCGCCTGATCCTGCTCGTCGCGGATGCGCCTGACGTGATCCACCCATTCGGTTCTCGTCTCGCGCCTGCCGTTGGTTCCGTTCACCCGTCCACCCTTGATGCGTTTCTTTTCGCGCCGAGGCTGAAGGGCGGCCGGTTGAGCCGCAGGTTCGTCCAAGGTCACGGTATCGATCTCGGTAAACATAACCTCAATACGGCGCGTTCCCCAAGCCGGATCACTTTATGGGGACATTATGATCCAATTTGTGCAATTTTCCGTATCAAGGTTATCAGCATCTGAAGAGATTCAGTGCAGTTAAATGTGTTTACGAGAAGGCCGGAATACAGCGGATGACGCAGGAAATAGACCATATCGCGGGCCACACCTACCACGGGCGCAAGGGCGCGATCGAAAACGCGTTTCGTTACTCGGTCGACTACATTCTGCTGGATCCCGAAGCAGCACAGAACACGCCCTTGCTGTTTTCGGTTGATCGCGCGAATGTCACGAACTGGCGCACCAGAGATCATGGAGGAGAGTCAGGTCGGGGCGAAGGCGCGCTTTGGCTGCGTGCGCGTTTTGAAGAGATGTCGGTACAACAACCGGCGCGCTTCGAGTTGCTGACCCAACCCCGCGTTTTTGGGCACGTCTTTAATCCCGTCAGTTTTTGGTTCTGTTTTGACGACAGTGACCATCTTTATGCGGTGGTCGCCGAAGTCACCAATACTTATGGCACCCGCCATAGCTACCTGTGTCACAAACCTGATTTCTCGGCCATCGAACCGACTGACAGGGTGGTGGCGGACAAGCTGATGCATGTCTCACCGTTTCAGAAGATCGAAGGCAGTTATACGTTCCGCTTTGACTATCGCCCGGATCGGGTCGGCGTCTGGATCGACTATGGCCGCGCTGGTGGTGGGCTGATCGCGACGCTGTCCGGACCGCGGCAGCCCCTGACCAACCGGGTGATCCTGTGGTCCTTGCTGCGGCGACCATTTGGCGCCCGGAGAACCTTTGCACTGATCGTCTGGCAGGCTTTCAGGCTGTGGTTGAAAAAAGCAACCTTTCGCCCGTTTCGCAGGCAACCGGTACCGGACCAGCCGGTTTCACGGGCGCGGCACTAGGGCCGTTGTTTGCGTAAGATCAAAGACTCGGGTGGTGTTCGGTGATTGTGATGGCATGACAACCGCGAACACGAGGAACATGATCCATGTTGGAAATATCGGCAAGAAAGGTCGCTCAGATAGCCATGATGGGGCGCGAGCTAAACCGGGCAGAAGGTGAAATGCGCGCCTTTATCGAACGTATGAGCGAAGACGAGCAAGCCGAACTGGTTGCCATCATGTGGATCGGCCGCGAGAGTTTTTTCGCCGAAGATCTGGCCGAAGCGATTGCCACTGCCAAGGCCGAGGCCTCAACCCCCTGCGCCGACTACCTGATCGGTACTCCGCACATGTCCGATCATCTTGAGAATGGTTTGGATGCGCTGGGGATATCGGCCGAGGACGTCGAAAATGATCTGATGTAGACGGGACCCAAGGTCATGAAGCAATCTAAACCGATAGTTCGCCCCTAGACCAAGCCACCGGCGTTCAAGAAATGGCATATGCTCTCAAATTGAGTTAGTTTACAACCTACGAACAGGGTGGGTTTTGGATTTAGGGGCAGGAACTTGCGACGTATGACACGGCTTTTCGGGTTCTTTGTCTCGATTTTTTTGGGGACTACGAGCGTCCGACCTGTGGAGGCATGCAGCATCTGTCTAACTTTGCCGGAGTTTACGCTTGCTGACCGCATACTATCGGCGAACGTAGTTATTCTGGCACGGCCAGCGTTTGATAACGCTTTTAAGTATCAGCCGGTTACCATTATCAAAGGAACTCAAGGAAAGCTTTCGTCGTTACCAGATATTCCCTTTCTCATTGATAGCGCAACACGCGCGGCATTTCGATCGGATACTGAGGCCCGCGTTTTGCTGATATACGGCACCGACGACATCGATGCCGCCGGTCGCGGGTTTTCGCGGAGCTGGAAAAAGGTTTTTCGGATTACTCCGGAACGGGCTCGGTTTTTGGACGCACTTCAGACCAACGGGCAAAACTGGATTCTGGGTGAAACGAAAGACATCGAACGAGTGACTTTCTTTGGCAGCTTTCTCACACATTCCGACCGGATATTGCGTGATACGGCGATGGTCGAGATCAGTCGTGCACCATACGAGTTAGTTCGTGCCGCTGGACTGGCTGTACCAACGGAGCAGCTGTTACAGGAAGTTCAGACATTACAGCGGTTCAACTATGCGCCGGTATCGATCAGGCTACTCGGGTTACAATCGGACGCAACTGCGGTTTCTATTGTTCGGGCGCGATACAAGGCGCGGCTACAGAACGGTGGGGTGCATCTGGAGGAGTGGGCACTCGCAGGAATTGAAGCGGACAGTTCAGAAGCCCTTGCCAGGATCGAGGCAGCTCTTACTCAAGCGACTTTGTCATTTGACGAAAAAAGCAGCTTGATCCGAGCCCTGTCTGATGCGGGCACGTCGATGCCCGAACATCGTGCTAAAATATTGGAGATCTATGGCCGCGTATTAGATCGTGATACTTCACTGGCTGCGCAAACCGCCATTGCGGTTCGGTATTGGGACTTTTCTCCTTTGCAACACAGGTTCGATGCTCTCCTTTCCGCTGGGAACATCGATCCGGCGACGCGTTTTGCCATTCAGACAGTCTTGCCCACCGAAAGCAGGTAAAGTCGGGTCCGGCACTAGCGCAGGATCTTTAAACGCACGTTAATATTTTGGAATGGCGTCCTTAACGAATGCCTCCTTTATTTGATGTCAGGAAGACAATGACATCAAGTTCAGGAGGAGAAAGACATGTCACATACACAAACGTTCGCAGGCCGGGGTGGCCTGCTTGACGGTCTGTTTTCAAACTATGCGGATGCAAAGGTTGAGCATTTCCGCCGCCGGATTTTCTCGAAAACCGTGCGGGATCTGGAAAAGCTTGATGACCTGCAACTGGCCGATATCGGCGTCCAGCGGGATCAGATCAAACAATGCGCATATGAGAGTGTTTATAACAACAAGCCTTACCGGCAGTGATGAAGCACTCAGCGTGACCTGAAACCAATTCCCGTGATCCTGTTAGTGAGGTTACCAGTATGTTCGACGTCATACCGCCCACCAATCAATCGGCTCCGGCTGCCAGCGCGCTTTTGCTGTTCGATCGTGCAATGCGAATCCGTTCGATCAGCCCTGATATTGTCCGCGCAGCGCAGCATCTGAATGCAATGACCGATCATCAATTGTCAGAGCTCGGAATCAACCGCAGTGATATCGAAGATACTATCCAGCGGTATATCTAAAGGTCGGGTGAGAGAAACCCGAATGAGTACAACATGCATAAAGAAGAACAATGAAAGCCATTCCAGACTGTCTGGAATGGCTTTTTTGCATTCAGGCCGTGTGATCGACGATTTGCAGATGCTGGGCCAGCCTGTTGATTTCGCTCATCCACCCCTGCACCAGCTTGGGATCACTGGGGGCCGCGTGAACTCCGGCCGGGATGGCGCGGTTCAATACGGCCTCGACGGCAAGTGAGACCGGAATGGACACCAGACGCGCCATCGCCGTCCCACGCTCATCCCCCCAGGCGTCCATGACATAGGTCTTGTGCCAGACGGGGATACCGTTTTTCTCGGCCTTCAATCCCACGCACAGTACAACGCGATCAGGCTCGCCTTCGTCATAGGCGTTTTCCTCCCAGAACTGGTCCGACATCTCTTTCAGACGCGCATCTCCTTCGGGACCAGACAGGGTTTCGATCTCGGTGAACACATCCGACCACGCGTCGGCCCAGCCGTTCAAGCGCAGGGTGCCGCGGACGAATTCCTTGACTGGCCAGTGATCCTCGAAATGGTATTGCGCCATGAAGGGGATCGAGTCGCGGTTCGGATAGACTTCGAAGCTTTCCGGCGCTGGCAGCGGGGCAATGTAGCTGCTGATTGCATCCCACGGGCGGGTTACGTCCAGCGGCGCGTAATCGCGGATCGACTTCGACGGCGACCGCAGTGCTTTCAGCACGCCCAGCGGCGACCAGCTGAACTTGTATCGGAACGGGTTCGGATGTTTGGGAATGCCACCGCAATATGAGATGAAGCTCAGGTGGTTTTTCGGATCGAATGCATCAGAACCGCGGTAGTCGTCGATCAGCGCATGCGCCATCAGGTGATCGATGCCCGGGTCCAGACCGACCTCGTTGACCAGTGCGACACCGGCCTCGCGCGCCTTGTCATCCAGCGCGCGCATCTCGGGCGCGATATACGAGGACGAGACGAAATTGGCTCCTTTCGAAATCGCCAGTTCTGCCAGCGGCACGTGCCAGTCGCCCGGCAGCATCGAGACGATCACATCGCCCTTCTCCAATACAGCGCCGAGCGCGTCGGTGTCGAAGGCGCGGATGTCGTCGGTCAGGTCTCCGACCTCGACCTTGGCCTTTTCGATGGTCCGGTTCCAGACGGCGACCTTATGGCCGCCTTCGATCAGGCGGCGCAGGCCGGGAATGGCCGAGAGGCCGGTGCCACACCAATGAATGGTCATTAGAAAACTCCTCTAAGGCTGTTCAGCCGAACTTCAATTTCGCGGTCACAATCGCACCGACAAGAAGGATCGATATCACATTGCCGAGGATCAGCGGCCACGCCGAGATCATCAACCCATAGATCAGCCACAAAGTCAGGGTGGTCAGAATCAACAGGTTTGCGGGCAGAGACAAATCCTTGGTCTCGCGGCTGCGCCAGGTTTTCAGGGTCTGCGGCAACCAGCAGATGGTACCCAGAACCGCAGCCGCCCCTCCGATCAGATGTTCCATGCTTGCGCTCGCCTAAACATGTTTGTTGAACTCGTCCCGCGCGCGACCCCAGACACCCTTTTCCAGATCGGTCAGGGTCAGCAGGGACGGCAGAAGCTGCGTGGCATAGTCTTCCGAGCTTTCAACCGGCAGCATAGACGGAAGGTTGTCGATTGCCATCACGTCCATCACCGGGTCAGTGGCCACGCGAAGGGCGGGTGCTTCCCATGTGGTGGCGCGGTCATAGACGGGCACCGGGTTGTAGTCGCTGTCCGGGTCGCAGGCCACGTCGCCGATGGCTGTCAGGTTGCGGCGGGCTGTCAGAGCCTCGCGCGGGACAAAGACCGGAGTGCCGGGCCGCGCGAAAACGCAGTTCAGGAACAGATCATGGTCAAGGATTTCTGGGAAAGGTCCACCGCTGGCCGTCTCGGCCATGTCCCATTTGGTGACCGCGACGCCCATCGCCTCACACAGGTCTGCGGCACCGGTGCCCACACGGCCCAAAGCTCCGATGACGATGGCGCGCGGGCGCGTTGCACCGGTGGCGTCAAGCTCATCCCGAAGTTCCGCGTTCAGCGCATCCTTGCCAGCGTACACGCCAACGGGCGGGCATATCCCGCCTCGTTGCTGCGCCGCCCAGGTCTTGAGCGTCACGGCAGCACCCGCATAACCGGCCCAATACCCGAATGCAGCAACCCGGCGACCACCCTCATCCACGAGGTATTCCAGATCATAAAGCGTGCCGCCACCAGCCTTGAACCGCTCCAGTAGCTTGCGGCCCGAATGCTGGCCTTTGTAGGCGTGGCCGAACATGATGTGGCGGTGGGGCAGGGGTGTACCGTCTTCGGGCAGCTCCTTTAGGCCGAAGATAATCGCGTCCAGCGGGGCATCGGGCCAGGAATTCTCGGGCGCGATCTCGCAGCCAGCGTCCTTGTAGCCGTCCAGTGGGATGGCGCGGGCATGGCTTTCCTCGACCGTCACGCGGATGCCAGCCGCGATCAGCGCGGCGGCACCTTCCGGTGTCAGCCCAACCCGTTCTTCGTTCGGGCGCTGTTCTGCCCGGACCCAGAGATGTGTCATCTTACTTCCTTTTGTCAGAGCATTCCGGCGGCACGCACCGCCTGAACCGAGGGACGTGCCTCCATCGCCTCACGGAAGGCGACGATTTTGGAAAAGGCCGAAACATCGACTCCGTCGCCTTCAAGCCAGCTGCACACCACGAACAGGTAAGCATCGGCCAGCGAGAACGCCTCGCCCAGCACAAATGGTCCACGCAGCCCGCTCAACGAGATGTAAGTGCAGGATTCGGTCATCGTTTGCGCGACCTTGTCTTTCATGTCCTTCCAGCTGGATTTCTTGTCGGCCCAGCGGTGCCCGCGCAACTTGTGCGCATGATTCACATGCATGGTCGAGGCAAGGTAGAACATCACTACGCGCATCCGCGCGGCCATCACCGGATCGGGAGGCACCAGCCCTGCTTCGGGGGCCTTGGCGGCAACAAACTCCAGCAAAGCCCCGGTTTCGGTCAGGATGCCTCCATCAACGACCAGCGCAGGAACGCGGCCCTTGGGATTGATCTGTTTGTAGGCCGGTTTCGTCTGCTCGCCCCCGGCGAAGTCGAGCTTGATTGCTTCGTATTCCAGTCCGGCCTCTTCCAGGGCAATCGCAACAGCGACCGAGATGGTACGGGGTGCATAGTAGAGCTGCATCAGGCGTCTCCGGTCTGGTTACAGGTGGGTCTGCGCGAACTGTCGGTCAGGGGCTTCCAAATGCGGTACGGCATTGAAAAGAACCGGGCTCAGTTGAGCGCCAATCGGGTGCAGACGATGCATTGACGTGTTCATGATGGCAAGGGCCACCCGTGCCATTGACGGGATATCCAACCCCATCGCCTGACGCACCACCATCGAAATTAACCCGCCTGAGGTCACGACAATGGCCGATCCGCCCTCGGTTCCGATCTCGTGCAGCGCGTCGCGCACGCGCGTCTCGAATTCTACGAAAGTTTCCGGCGGGTTCTCGATTTCGCCATTGGCCCAGGCCGCAAACGTTTTGGGCAGATGTTCGACAAAACCTTCGCGGTCCGTGGGGATCGCGACACCGTGTTGGTCCTCGAACAATTGCGCCAGCGTGAAATACTCGATCTCGTTCAGTCGTGCGTCGCGGATTGGATTGGGCAAGTCCATACTGGCCGCTGTCTCGGCGTGGCGGTTCAGGGTGCCGCAATAGACCCGGGTATAATGGCTGCGGGTATCACGCAGATGCGCCCCCAGCCAGCGGGCCTGCTGATGCCCCAAGTCGCTGAGCCTGTCGTAACTTACCTCGTCCCGTGCTGTTGTGTTTGCCTGCCCGTGACGCACCAATGTGATATGTGACATGTCGGTCCCTCTTGCGCCGAAGTCTTAGGGCAGGTTCCCCTCCGGTGCCAGAGGGGTTTCATGTCCGTTGAAAAAAACCTCGCCCCTTTTCTGTTTCTGGCTATGGTTCGCCCCGTACAAGTCTTCGGAGGGGTTTATGACCGTCGATCACACGCGTTTTCTGACCGACCTGCATAAGTTGCGTGAATTCGGTGCATCGGGTGTGGGCAAGGGGGTTGTCCGCCCCGCCTATTCGGACGCGGATATCGCCGCGCGCCAGTGGCTTGCCGGACGTATGCGCGAAGCAGACCTGACCCCGCAGTTTGACCCGGTTGGCAACCTGTTCGGATTGGCGACCGGCCCCTCGCTGCTTTTGGGATCACATTCTGACAGTCAGCCTGAAGGCGGCTGGCTGGATGGTGCGCTGGGCGTCATTGCCGCGCTGGAAATCGCACGTTCCAGCGACCGGCCCGTTTCGGTTGTCAGCTTTCAGGACGAAGAGGGGCGGTTTGGTGTGACCACTGGCTCGGCCGTCTGGTCGGGCGGGTTACCTCTGGAAAAAGCCGATGTGTTGACGGATGGGGCCGGTGTCAGCTTTGGCCAGGCCCGATCATCCATGGCAGACCTGGCGCAAGGTTTCGTGGACCCGTCCCGTTTCACTGGCTTCATAGAGATGCATATCGAACAGGGCCCCTCGCTGGACGCGTCTGGAGGCCAGATTGGCGTGGTCACCGATATCGTTGGCATCCGCGATATGTCGATCACCTTCGAAGGTCAGCAGAATCACGCCGGCACCACTCCCATGCACCTGCGCCGTGACGCATTTCAGGCCCTGTCCCTGTTCAACACCCGGCTCAATGAGCGGTTTCGCAATGTTGTCACCCCGCAGACTGTCTGGACTATCGGGCGGGTCGACCTGCATCCAAACGCATCGGCCATCGTGCCGGGACGGGTTCGCTTCTCGATGCAATGGCGCGATGGTGATGCAGACCGTTTGGCCCGGATGGAGGAGATCATTCGAGCGACAGCTCATGAGACGGCCGAGGAACTGGGACTGAATTTGGACTACGACCCGATGCTGGGGCTGGAACCCGTCGCCATGGATCAAACCTTGCGCCGCGCACTCGAAAACGGTGCGGAGCGGGTCGCTCCGAATAGGTGGCGCACAATGCCGTCAGGGGCCTTGCACGATGCCACCAACGTTTCTCGATTGATGCCGGTCGCGATGGTGTTCGTGCCCTCGATCGGCGGAATCAGCCATGACTTTGCCGAAGATACGGCAGAGGCCGATTTGATTGCGGGGCTCGAAGTTCTGGATCATGCCGTGCGGACACTCTCCACTTGAGCGTCACTTTGCAAAATACTGCCGAAGAAGATGTTGCATCAGCGGAGAAGTCCCTCTTCTTGGCTTTTGGCAAGATGAATGGATTTTTACCCGGTGAAAACGAGGACTGTTGCCTAACGGAAAAAAGTTTCCTATAGGAACATTCATGGTGCATGCGTCTGTATACCGCCTCTTCTTCGGATCGGTGTTTCACTAAAAACCGGGTGGAATCATTGCATTCTATGCGGCTTGGGGCAGACTGACTGTCATGCATTTTGACCTTTAAATAATCGGAAGTTGGCCGGATCATGACGTCACCGAAACGCACGCCCTTGTATGACCTTCACGTTGCTTTGGGTGGTAAGATGGTTGATTTTGCTGGGTGGGAGATGCCTGTTCAGTATCCTTTGGGGATTATGGGTGAGCATAAGCAGTGCCGAGAGAAGGCGGCGTTGTTTGATGTGTCTCACATGGGTCAGGTTATTCTGCGCGGCGAGAATGTGGGTGAGAAGCTGGAAGCTTTGTGCCCGCAGGCTTATGCGACGCTGAAGGAAGGCAAGGCGCGGTACGGGTTTTTCACCAACGCTGACGGCGGGATCATGGACGATTTGATCGTGTCGAATGCGGGGGATCACTATTTTGTGGTGGTGAACGCGGCGCTGCGGCATCAGGACATTCCGCATATGCGTGACAATCTCGAAGGTGTCGAAGTGACCGAGATCTTCGACCGCGCGCTGGTGGCGGTTCAGGGGCCCAAGGCCGAGGATGTTGTCGGCGCGTTGTGCCCTGTTGCCCGTGACCTGAAGTTCATGGAAACCACCCTTGCTGATATCAACGGTGTCGAGTGCCGCATCTCGCGGCTGGGTTATACCGGCGAGGACGGCTATGAGATCTCGATCCCCGAGGACAAGGCGATCGAAGTTTCGAAAGCCTTCCTGGGGCATGAGGATTGCGAAGCGGCGGGTCTGGGCGCGCGCGACAGCCTGCGGCTTGAGGCGGGGCTGTGCCTGTATGGCAATGACATCGATCAGAGCACCTCGCCGGTCGAGGCGTCTTTGGGCTGGGCGATGCAGAAGCGCCGCAAGGAAGAAGGCGGCTTTCCGGGTGCGGAGCGTATCCAGCGCGAACTGGCCGAGGGGGCATCCCGCAAGCTGGTGGGGATCAAGCCCGACGGCCGTGCTCCGGCGCGCCAGGGTGTGGAAATCCAGTGCACTGAGGGCAACACGATCGGCCAGATCACCTCGGGCAGCTTTGGCCCGACGGTCGGAGGCCCGATCGCGATGGGCTATGTGTCCGCGGGCCATGGCGAGCCGGGCGAGAAGGTGAACCTGATCATCCGGGGCAAGGCGCAACCGGCGCAGATCGTGGCCATGCCCTTCGTCAAACAGAATTACAAGCGTTGAAGTCAGGAGAGAGACAAGATGGCAACCTATTATTCCGAAGAGCATGAATGGCTGAGCGTTGAAGACGACACGGCCACTCTGGGCATCACCAAACATGCCGCCGAGCAGCTGGGTGAAGTGGTGTTCGTGGAACAGCAGGAAGCGGGCGACGAGTTCGAAAAAGGCGGCGAGATCGGCGTGATCGAATCCGTCAAGGCGGCGTCCGAGTTGTATGCTCCGGTCGATGGCGAGATCACGGAAGTGAACGAGGCGCTGGCCGACAATCCCGGTGCGCTGAACGAAGATCCCGAGGGCGAGGCCTGGATCTACAAGATCAAGATCAGCGATGCATCCCAGCTGGAAGAGCTGATGGATCTGGACGGCTACAAGGCCCTGATCGGGTAAACCCAAACGGAGTCCCGGCACGGGGCTCCATCGTTTTAACTTATGCCGCCGAATTTGGGCTCCGCCCGTTCGGGCCTGAAACTGTCCACCGGACAGTTTCCGGGACGGCCCTTACTCCCCGCCGGAGGCTCCTGCCAGAGCGGCCGGGCGAGACATTCCTTGAGGAGCGCTACACATGGCCTTCAAACTGACCGACTACGAAGCCTATGACTTTGCCAATCGCCGCCATATCGGGCCCAGCCCGACCGAGATGCGCGACATGCTCAAGGTGATCGGCTTCAAGACGCTGGACGAGCTGATCGACGCCACCGTCCCGCCTGCGATCCGGCAGAAAGAGCCGCTGGACTGGGGTCCGGCGATGACGGAACGCGATGCGCTGTTCCATATGAAAGAGGTGGCGAGCAAGAACAAGGTTCTGACCTCGCTGATCGGTCAGGGCTATTACGGCACCACCACCCCGGCGCCGATCCTGCGCAACATCCTGGAAAACCCGGCCTGGTACACCGCCTACACGCCCTATCAGCCCGAGATCAGCCAGGGCCGTCTTGAGGCGCTGCTGAACTTCCAGACCATGGTCAGCGATCTGACCGGGCTGGACGTGGCCAACGCGTCCTTGCTGGACGAAGCGACAGCTGCGGCCGAGGCGATGGCGATGGCCAAGCGCGGCGGCCGGTCCAAGGCCAACAACGCGGCCTTCTTCGTCGACAAGAACTGCCACCCGCAGACCATCGCGGTGATCAAAACGCGCGCCGAGCCTTTGGGCATCGACGTTCAGGTGGCCGATCCGGACACGCTGGATGCAGGTTCCGTCTTTGGCGCGATCTTCCAGTATCCCGGCACCCATGGCCATGTGCGCGACTTCACCAACGAGATCGCGGCGCTGCACGAACATAAAGCCATCGCGATTGTCGCCGCCGACATCCTGTCGCTGGCGCTGCTGAAATCGCCCGGCGAGATGGGCGCGGATATCGCCATCGGCTCGACCCAGCGCTTTGGCGTGCCGATGGGCTATGGCGGGCCCCATGCTGCCTATATGGCGACCACCGACAAGCTGAAGCGGTCCATGCCGGGCCGGATCATCGGTGTCAGCATCGACAGCCGGGGCAACAAGGCCTACCGCCTGTCGCTGCAGACCCGCGAGCAGCATATCCGCCGCGAGAAGGCGAACTCGAATGTCTGCACCGCGCAGGCGCTGCTGGCGGTGATTGCCTCGATGTATGCCGTCTATCACGGCCCCGACGGCATCAAGGCCATCGCGCAATCGGTGCACCGCAAGACCTCGCGTCTGGCTGCCGGTCTGGAAGAGGCTGGCTTTGCCGTCGAACCGGAAGTGTTCTTCGACACCATCACGGTTGAGGTCGGCCATCTGCAGAATGTGGTGATGGAGGCCGCCGTGGCCCGCGGCGTCAACCTGCGCAAGGTGGGCGAGACCCGGGTCGGCATCAGCCTGGACGAGCAGACCCGCCCCGAGACCATCGAGGCGGTCTGGGGTGCCTTCGGCATCGACCGCAAGGATGACAGCTCGAACAAGCAATACCGCCTGCCCGATTATGCGCTGCGTGAAAGCGAATATCTGACCCACCCGATCTTCCACAAGAACCGGGCCGAGGCCGAGATCACCCGCTATATGCGCCGCCTGGCCGACCGTGACCTGGCGCTGGACCGGGCGATGATCCCGCTGGGGTCCTGCACCATGAAGCTGAACGCCACGATCGAGATGATCCCGGTCACCTGGCCCGAGTTCGGCAATCTGCATCCGTTCTGCCCCGAAGATCAGGCGCAGGGCTATCACGAGATGATTGCCGACCTGAACGACAAGCTGTGCCAGATCACCGGTTATGACGCGATCAGCCAGCAACCCAACTCGGGCGCGCAGGGCGAATATGCGGGTCTCCTGACCATCCGCAACTATCACTTCGCCCGCGGGCAGGGTCAGCGCAATGTCTGCCTGATCCCGACCTCGGCGCATGGCACCAACCCGGCCTCGGCCCAGATGGTGGGCTGGCAGGTCGTGCCGGTGCAGGCGGATGAGAACGGCAATATCGACGTCGCCGACTTCCGCGCCAAGGCGGAAAAGCACTCCGATCATCTGGCCGCCTGCATGATCACCTACCCGTCCACCCATGGCGTGTTCGAGACCACCGTGCAGGAGGTCTGCCAGATCACCCATGATCACGGCGGTCAGGTCTATATCGACGGCGCCAACATGAACGCGATGGTGGGCCTGTCGCGCCCCGGTGACATCGGCGGAGACGTCAGCCACCTGAACCTGCACAAGACCTTCTGCATCCCGCATGGCGGCGGCGGCCCTGGCATGGGCCCGATCGGCGTCAAGGCGCATCTGACCGAGCACCTGCCCGGCCACCCGGAATACGGCACCGCCGTGGGGCCGGTCTCGGCGGCGCCCTTCGGCTCGCCCTCGATCCTTCCCGTCTCGTGGGCCTATGTGCTGCTGATGGGTGGCGCCGGTCTGACCCAGGCGACGAAAGTGGCGATCCTGAACGCCAACTACATCGCCGCGCGTCTGCAGGACGCCTATCCGATCCTCTATACCTCGGAAACGGGCCGGGTGGCGCATGAATGCATCCTCGACACCCGTCCGCTGGACGCCGAGGCGCATGTCTCCGTGGATGACATCGCCAAGCGCCTGGTCGATTCAGGCTTCCACGCGCCGACCATGTCCTGGCCGGTGGCCGGAACCCTGATGGTCGAACCCACGGAATCGGAACCCATGGCCGAACTGGACCGCTTCTGCGACGCCATGCTGTCCATCCGCGCGGAAGCCCAGGACATCATCGACGGCAAGATCGACGCGGACAACAACCCGCTGAAAAACGCCCCCCACACGGTGCGCGATCTGGTCGGCGACTGGGACCGCCCCTACACCCGCGAACAGGCTTGCTTCCCGCCGGGCTCCATGGGCGTCGACAAATACTGGTCACCCGTCAACCGCGTCGACAACGCATACGGCGACAGAAACCTCGTCTGCACATGCCCCCCAATGGACGCATACGAAGAAGCAGCGGAATAAAATCGAAAACCCCGCCGGACTTCGGCGGGGTTTTTCGCCAATCGGAAACTCCTGTTCCGATCTGAGCCCTTTTTTGATGTCGTTTTCACTCAACGAAGAGTCTTTTCCGCTTGCTGCGGGTGCGAAGGACCCATAGCCCTGTGCGTGGGACACCCCTCCCCAACGAGGGGCGTGTATCTGGAAGGGTAATACACATGACGATCGAACAACCGGCGACGCGGCCGGCAAATCCGCGTTTTTCTTCGGGCCCCTGCGCCAAACCCCCCACATTTGATCTGACCAAACTGGCCGATGCCGCCCTGGGGCGTTCGCACCGTGCCGCTGTTGGCAAGGACAAGCTGAAGGCGGCCATTGAGGGCACGCGTGAGATCCTGGGCATTCCAGCTGATTACAGGATTGGCATCGTCCCTGCGTCTGACACCGGCGCGGTCGAAATGGCGCTTTGGTCGTTGCTGGGCGAGCGCAAGGTCGAGATGCTGGCGTGGGAGAGCTTTGGGTCCGGTTGGGTCACCGATGTGGTCAAGCAGCTGAAAATCGATGCCGAGATAAAGACCGCCGACTACGGGCAGATCGTTGATCTGGCGTCTGTTGATTTCGCCAATGACGTGGTTTTCACATGGAACGGCACGACCTCGGGCGTGCGGGTGCCGAATGGCGACTGGATTGCGGATGACCGTCAGGGTCTGACGATCTGCGATGCGACCTCGGCGGCCTTTGCGATGGACCTGCCCTGGGACAAGCTGGATGTGACCACGTTCAGCTGGCAGAAAGTGCTGGGTGGCGAAGCGGCCCACGGGATGCTGATCCTCAGCCCTCGTGCGGTGGAGCGGTTGGAAAGCTACACCCCCGCATGGCCGTTGCCCAAGATCTTCCGCCTGACCAAAGGTGGCAAACTGATCGACGGCATCTTTACCGGTGCGACGATCAATACGCCGTCGATGCTGGCGGTTGAGGATTATCTGTTCGCGCTGGATTGGGCGCGCTCGGTCGGTGGCCTGCAGGGCCTGATTGCCCGTGCGGATGCCAATGCCGGTGCGGTACATGCGTTCTGCGCGCAGAACGATTGGATCGCCAATCTGGCCGAGGATGCGGCAACACAGTCGAACACATCCGTCTGTCTGAAATTCACAGATGCCCGTATTCAGGACGGCGCAAGCTTTGCCAAGGCTGTGGCCAAACGGCTGGAAGCCGAGAATATCGCGCTGGATATCGGTGCCTATCGCGATGCGCCTGCGGGCTTGCGAATCTGGTGCGGCGGTACGGTCGAGACCTCGGATATCGAAGCGATGCTGCCTTGGCTGGCATGGGCCTTTGAGGCCGAAATCGCGGCGCAAACAGAAGCCGCCTGATCGCATCCCATCTTCACCGGGCCGCATCGGCCCGGACTTCTCATTACATTCAAGGACCACAGACATGGCTCCCAAAGTACTCGTTTCCGACAAACTCAGCGAAACCGCTGTTCAGATTTTCCGTGATCGCGGCATTGACGTGGATTTCATGCCCGATCTGGGCAAGGACAAGGACAAATTGGCCGAGGTGATCGGTCAATATGACGGTCTTGCCATCCGCTCGGCTACCAAGGTCACGCCGACCATTCTGGAAAAAGCCGACAAGCTGAAGGTGATCGGCCGCGCCGGAATCGGCACTGACAATATCGACAAGGAATCGGCGTCGAAAAAAGGTGTGATCGTGATGAACACGCCATTCGGCAACATGATCACCACCGCAGAACACGCGATTGCGATGATGTTCGCCGTGGCGCGGCAAATCCCCGAGGCCTCGACTTCGACCCATGCGGGCAAGTGGGAAAAGTCCAAGTTCATGGGGATCGAGCTGACGAACAAAACGCTCGGTGTCATTGGTGCGGGTAACATCGGCGGCATCGTGTGCGAGCGCGCGCTTGGCCTGAAGATGAAAGTCATCGCCTATGATCCCTATCTGGGGGAAGAGAAAGCCGCCAAGATGGGCGTGGAAAAGGTTGAGCTGGACGAGTTGCTGTCCCGCGCCGACTTCATCACCCTGCACGTGCCGCTGACGGATCAGACCCGTAGTATTCTGAGCCGCGAGAACCTCGCCAAAACCAAGAAGGGTGTGCGCATCATCAACTGCGCTCGTGGTGGTCTGGTAGATGAGGAGGCGTTGGCAGAGGCGCTGCAATCCGGTCACGTTGCGGGTGCCGCGTTTGACGTGTTCAGTGAAGAACCCGCCAAGGACAACCCCTTGTTCAACCTGCCCAACGTGGTCTGCACGCCACATCTTGGTGCGGCAACGACTGAAGCGCAGGAGAATGTGGCGCTGCAAGTGGCCGAGCAGATCTCGAACTACCTGCTGACAGGTGCGGTCGAGAACGCTTTGAACATGCCCAGTGTGACGGCGGAAGAAGCCAAGGTGATGGGGCCGTGGATCAAGCTGGCCGGCCATCTCGGCAGCTTCATCGGCCAGATGACCGATGAGCCGGTCAAGGCGATCAATATCTTGTATGATGGTGTTGCTGCTGAAATGAACCTGGCGGCGTTGAACTGCGCCGTGGTCGCCGGGATCATGAAAAAGTTCAACCCCGAGGTGAACATGGTGTCGGCCCCGGTTGTCGCCAAAGAGCGCGGGATCAAGATCTCGACCACCAATCAGGACAAATCGGGTGCTTTCGAGGGCTATATCAAAGTCACCGTTGTGACCGACAAGCGCGAGCGTTCCATCGGTGGCACCGTGTTCAGTGACGGCAAACCTCGTTTCATCCAGATCAAGGGCATCAATATCGACGCTGAGGTCGGCGCCCATATGCTGTACACCACCAACGAAGACGTGCCGGGCATCATCGGTGCTCTGGGGCGGACAATGGGTGAGAACAACGTCAACATCGCGAACTTTACCCTGGGTCGATCCGAGGCCGGCGGAGAAGCGATTGCGTTGCTTTATGTTGACGAACCGGTTCCGGCTGAGGCACGCGCCAAGCTGGCGGAAACGGGTCTGTTCACACAGATCAAGCCGTTGGAGTTTGATGTCACCTGACGTGGCCTGTAGAGTTTGAGAAACAGTTCAGGACCCGGTTGACCGAAGGCCCGGGTCCTTTGTTTTCTCAGGCTGCAATCTGCGGCACAAGCAAGCTGAACCTTACCGTCGGAGGATCTATGACACAGCCTATCTACGTTGTTGGTGATCTGCACGGGCAGGTGGCCGAGCTGGAGCGCGCGCTGTCTCTGATCCAGGGCGATGGCGGCCCGGATGCCCAGATCGTGTTTCTGGGTGATTACGTGGATCGCGGCCCCGACAGCCGCGGGCTGATCGAGCGCCTGATTGCCGGGCGCGATTCGGGCCTGAACTGGATCACTCTGCTGGGCAACCATGATCGCATGTTCGCCTGGTTCATGGAGGGCACGCCACGTCACGATCCGCATTTGCTTGTCGGGTATCATTGGCTGCATGAAAGGCTGGGCGGGGTCGAGACCCTGCGCAGTTATGGCGTGGAATTCGAAGGCCAGATCCGTCTGGAAGATCTGCATCAGATGGCGCAGGCGGCGGTGCCGAAATCGCACCTTACCTTTCTGCGCGATCTGGTTCTGATGCATCAGACGCCCGGGCTAGCCTTTGTTCATGCAGGCATTCGTCCGGGCGTGCCGCTCAAAGAGCAGCGCGCCAACGATCTGGTCTGGATCAGGCAGGATTTCCATGCCCATCCGGGCCCGCATCCCAAGCTGATCGTGCATGGTCATACTCCGGTGGATCGGGCAACGCATTATGGAAATCGCGTCAATCTGGACACAGGTGCCGGATACGGACGCCCGGTGGGTGTTGCGGTGTTCGAAGGGCAGTCCTGCTGGGAATTGACCGATCAGGGCCGTTTAGCGTTGACCCACTAAGTCACCCCGTTCGGGTAGGACACTGGAGATTGAATATGTATGTCGCCACTTTGCTGACCAATCCGGCAGCGCCGTCGCTGGACAGCGCATTGACTGAGTCCTTGCGTAATGCGTGGGGTGGTGGAGAGGCCCTCTGGCTCAACCCGGATGAGGCGGCAGAGTTTGAGTTGAACGCCATCCCCGACAATCGGTGGGACGTTTGGGCAGACCTGCAAGGGATGGGAGTGGATCTGGTTGTGCAACCCGCGCAAGGACGGCGCAAACAGATGCTGCTGGCCGACATGGACAGCACGATGATCCAGCAGGAATGCATCGACGAATTGGCGGATGAGGCCGGCGTCGGCGACCGGGTCAAGGACATAACGGCTCGCGCCATGAACGGAGAGCTTGATTTCGAAGGTGCCCTGATCGAGCGGGTTGGTTTGCTGAAGCATTTGGATGAAAGCGTCATCGGCAAAGTTCTGCGGGAACGGATCACTCTGATGCCCGGAGGCAGGGAATTGCTGGCGACGATGCGGGCCAACGGGGCCTATACAGCATTGGTATCCGGTGGCTTTACGGCCTTTACCGCGCGGGTGGCAGAGCTTTTGGGATTCGATGAAAACCGCGCCAACACTTTGCTGGCTGAAGATGGCAAGCTGACCGGAGACGTCGCGCGTCCTATTTTGGGGCGTCAGGCCAAGATCGAAGCGCTCGAGCAGATTACGGCGCGGCTTGGCCTGTCTGAAAGTGACGCGATCGCCGTGGGTGACGGGGCCAACGACCTTGGAATGCTTGGTCGGGCCGGAACCGGGGTTGCCCTTCATGCCAAGCCGTCGGTGGCCGCGAAATGCGACGTGCGGGTGAATCACGGCGACCTGACGGCGCTGCTTTACCTGCAAGGCTATTGCCGCGCCGATTTTGTAGGCGGCTGATCAGGACTATCTTTTATTTAACATGTGTGTTAAATAATGGATATGAGCACACTTCTGACCACGTTTTCCGCTTTGTCCGATGCCACCCGATTCTCGATTGTCGAGCAATTGATGGAGCAGGGCGAGCTGCCTGCCGGTGATCTGATCGAAGGGCGCGGCATGTCCGGCGCCGCGATTTCACGCCACCTCAAGGTGCTGCGCGAAGCCGGGTTGGTGCAGCAGCGTGTGCAAGGCACACAACGCATGTATTCCATCCGATCCGAAGGATTGCGGGCGATTGCCGACTGGACGATTTCCAAGCGGCAATTCTGGGAAGGTAGCCTCGACCGTCTGAGTGATATTATCGAAAGGGAGAATTCATGGCCGACCTGAAACTGGAGCGGGAATTCCCCGTCAGTCCCGAAGAACTGTTTGCATGGATCAGCGATGGTGCCAAGCTGTTGCAATGGTGGGGGCCCGAAGGGATGCACGTGCCGGAACACAACCTGGATTTCTCACGCACCGGCCCTTGGTATTCGGTGATGGAGAATGGCGAGGGCCAGCGATACAAGGTCTCGGGCCACGTGACACATGTCGACCCGCCGAAGTCGGTGGGTTTTACATGGGGTTGGCATGACGATCAGGATCAACGCGGTGCCGAAAGCCATGTGACCCTTTCCGTTGCTGCGACCGAAAGCGGTGCCCACCTTGTGCTGGACCACCGCGAATTGGCCGATGCCGAAGCAGCCGCGAACCACAATCAGGGTTGGACGTCTTCGCTGCGCAAACTCGAAGCACTTTGCAAATAGGATTTCATCAGGGAGGAACGATATGCCCCAGTTTTTGTTTGTCTATCATGGGGGGCACACCCCGACCGACCCCGCCGAGATCGAGGCGACCATGGCCGCTTGGGGGGCTTGGTTTCAAAATATGGGCGAAGCCCTCGTTATCCCCGGCAACCCGGTTGGGCAGTCTCACACTGTCAGCAGCAACGGAGTGGTCGATAACGGCGGCGCGAACCCGGCCTCGGGCTTCACTGTGATCAAGGCTGACAGTATCGACGCTGCGACCGAGATGGCCAAAGGCTGCCCGATGGTCGCCAACGGGACAGGCTCGGTTGAAGTGGCCGAAATCCACGAAATCGAGATGTAAGGGCCTTAGTCAGGGAAACCCGTTGCTGGTTTGATCACGCCGCATTCCAGCCCGCGACGGCTGTATTGCGTGGCGTTCATGAATCTGCGGGTGGCCGGGTGATCGGCCTCCAGCACGCCAAGGCTTACCAGTATCGCGGCGATCGCACATTCACTGGCGCGGGTGGTGCCATCGGTGATCTTCAGCGCAACGCCCATGCGTTTTTCCGGGACGATGGCAACGAACACGGCCTCGGCCCCGGTCTTGATGGCAACACGTCCGTTCATCGCGCGCATCAGCTCGGTGCAGGCCCGGGTCTCACCGGCAACAAGTTCCGGGTGTTTGACCATGGCCCCAACCAGCTGAGCTGCCGCGTCGCTGGAGCGATCAGACCTATCCGAAGCGCTGGCAAACCATGCCATCGACCGCGCCAGGCCGACGAGCGATGTGGCGAAATTCGGGGCCGAACAGCCATCGATGCCGTATGCCGGGCTGGTCTCGCCCGTCGTTTCTTCGATGGCAGACAGACAAGCCTGTTGTACCGGGTGATCAATCTCAAGATACTCCGGCCCTGCGCCCATGTGCTGGCCCAGAGTCAGAAAGCCGCAATGCTTGCCGGAACAATTGTTGTGGATCTGGCAAGGCGTATCGTCGGCCAGGATCAGCCGGTCGCGCGCGGCTGTGTCAGCGGGCTCTTGTGGGCCGCACCGCAGATCGTGCTCGTTTAACCCCAGATGGTCCAGCCACGCCGTCACGCGACCCGTGTGGATCGCTGCCCCATTGTGCGAGGCGCAGGCCAACGCCAGGTGTTCGCTGGTCAGCCCGTATTTCGCCGCCGCCCCTGATGTGACCAACGGAAGCGCTTGAATCATCTTGGCGGATGACCGCGGGTATATGATGGATTGTGGGTCGCCCCAACTGCGCACGATCTGACCCGTGTCATCGCAAATCACCGCATGACCCAGATGAAGACTTTCCAGCAGCGCGCCGCGCCAGAGTTCTGTCATGGGTATGGGCTGCGTCATCTGGACCTCCGAAATTTATGCGCAAAATTCTGCCAATCGCCCTTTCGCCTGTGGCGAAACCTGCGTTAGTGTGTGTATGTCGGCAATCATCGGAAGACGCAAACGAATAGACGAACCGGCAGGGTTCGCAGACGTGTCCGATGGGTATGAGGTAAGGGTCGAGCTAGGAGGCTGGACAAATGGGATCAAAGCTCGTTCGTACGATTGCGGGCCTGTGTGTGGCAGGCATCGCCGCGACTTCTGCAATCGCCCAACAGGCGACAAGCACAAACCGTGTTGCTGCAAAAACGGATTGGAGCGTTTTTGTCGAAGACGATCCCACCGAATGCTGGAGCGTCTCGGCACCCAAGGAAACCGTGAACACCCGTGGTGGACGCGTGGTTTCTGTACGGCGCAGCGATATCCTGCTGTTTGTGTTCTATCGTCCGAATGCCGAGGTAAAAGGCCAATTGACCTTTACTGGCGGCTATCCGTTTGCTGCGGGTTCGACGGTTAACCTGAATGTCGACGGCACCGAGTTCGAACTGTTCACGGAAGGCGAATGGGCCTGGGCCGCATCGGATGCGGATGATGCCAAGATCATCACCGCCCTGAAACGCGGAACCGAGGCTGTTCTGACCGCCCGGTCCGAGCGCGGGACGCAGACGAAAGACACCTTCTCGCTGCTGGGCTTTACCGCTGCGATAGAAGACGCTGAGAAGCGCTGCACCAACTGATCTCAGTGTGCCGATTGTTCAAATGGCCCCGCTTGGTCGCGGGGATTTTGACGTTTGGTCATCTGCCATTTTTGATCCGTATCAAGGTTTCGCATCCGGCAACGTGAACTAAGTGGTTCAGCCATTGAGAGAGGACATCGTGATGAAACAGAAAACTTGGATCGCTCTGGTTCTGGCCGCATCCGTCGCAGCACTGAGCGCTTGCGAGAAGACCGCGGATTCCTATCCGATATCGGGCGAGCAATGTGGCCCGGAAGATCCGGTTCAGACCCTGGACGCCAATGATTGCTACACACCGCCGCCGGTAAACTGATCAAAAAGGCCCGGCATGTACATCGTGCCGGGCCACTCAGCTTAGGAAACCTTTTGATCTTTGCGCAGGTTCCTATATAGAGGCGCATCCCAAGCCCGATTCCTTTGAGATACGCCAATGTCGCCCAAAGCGCCGATCACCCAAGACGTCATGACCATCCCGCGCAAACTGCCCGACGGGAAGGTGAACCTTGTCGGTCTTTCGCGCGACAGGTTGCGCGAGACCTTGATTGAACACGGCACGCCCGAGAAACAGGCCAAGATGCGCACAGGCCAGATCTGGCAATGGATCTATCAATGGGGTGTGCGCGACTTTGCCCAGATGACCAATCTCGCCAAAGCCTATCGTGCACAACTGGCCGAGCATTTCGTGATCGAAATCCCCGAGGTGGTGACACGTCAGATTTCCGAGGATGGCACCCGCAAATACCTGTGTCGCATCGCCGGCGGGCATGAGGTCGAGGTGGTCTATATCCCCGAGGACGATCGCGGAACCCTGTGCATCTCGTCTCAGGTAGGCTGTACGCTGACCTGTTCATTCTGTCATACCGGAACTCAGAAGCTTGTACGAAACCTGACATCCGCCGAAATCGTAGGTCAGATCATGATGGCCCGCGACGATCTTGAGGAATGGCCGACCCCCGGCGCACCCAAGGATGAGACCCGCCTGCTGTCAAACATCGTTCTGATGGGCATGGGTGAGCCACTATACAATTTCGAAAACGTCCGCGACGCGATGAAGATCGCCATGGACCCCGAGGGGATTTCCCTGTCGCGTCGTCGTATCACACTCTCGACCTCGGGCGTTGTGCCCGAAATTGCCCGCACGGCAGAAGAGATCGGCTGCTTGCTGGCGATCTCTTTCCACGCCACCACCGACGAGGTGCGCGACGTTCTGGTGCCGATCAACAAGCGTTGGAACATCGAGGAACTGCTGAAAGCACTGGCCAGCTACCCCAACGTGTCGAACTCTGAACGGATCACTTTTGAATATGTGATGCTGGATGGTGTGAATGACAGCGACGAAGATGCGCATCGTCTGATCGCCCACATCAAGCGCCACAACATTCCGGCCAAGATCAATCTGATCCCGTTCAACGAATGGCCCGGGGCGCCGTACAAGCGCAGTTCGAACAACCGTATCCGCGCCTTTGCCAACATCATCTACCAGGCAGGTTATGCCTCACCCATCCGCAAGACGCGCGGTGAGGATATCATGGCAGCCTGTGGTCAGTTGAAGTCGGCGACCGAGAGGGCGCGCAAATCGCGCAAACAAATCGAGGCCGAAACGGGCCTAAGCCAGTAGAGTTCGGCCGATCTCGGCCTTGCTTGGCCGGATCGCGCTTTAAGTGTTTTCCAGATCCGCCTGCACGTCATAAGTGTTTCTGTAAACTTAATGTTTCAGATGCTGAAACCACATGCAAAATTTGCTATATTTCCAGTGCCCGTCGCCGGGCTCTGCTTCCTCAAATTGATGCACAAGCCGGTGAACTGTCCGGGTCAGAGCTGGCAAGTTTTTGCGATACCGCTAGACTGTTCCAAGTGGTGTCAGAAGGCGCTCAGGCGAACTGAATTTCAGGTGGGCCACGATTATGAATAAAAGTTTTTTTACGATCATCCGTTACGGAGCCGCTGCGCTTGCTGTTGTCTCAGGTTCAGGCTTGGCCTTTGCTGAAGGTCAGGACGCTCATATCGCAATCGAAAACCCTGCCGAGCTGAGCAAGGAAGAGGCTCTGGAACACTACCGATCGCTCAATCGCCGCATGGCGCGTGGGTACGCCGTGGCACAACTGGACCTGATCCTAAACTACCAAAGCTGGCCGCTTTTCAACGATGCGCCCTATATCTCGGCAACGCACGGGCAGCGGTATGTGAACAGCTATGCCAATCGCATGGCGCATAACTACGGGACGTTGCAGGAAGGTGAAGAACTTCCCATGGGGTCGGTTCTTGCCAAGGACAGCATGACCGTGACGGATGAAGGTCACGTACATCCCGGGGCCATGTTCATAATGGAGAAGCTGAAGGAAGGTGCCAGCCCGGACACGGCGGACTGGCGTTACCTCATGGTCCTGCCGGACGGTTCGGTGTTTGGGGACACTATGGGCGACCGCGCTGGCGCCGTGGCGTATTGCCATGTCTGTCACGAACAGGTGGCAGATCGGGACTATACGTTTTACGTGCCGGAAGACTCTCGAACGCGCAACTGAACCGGCTCAGGCGTTTTCGCCCGGTAGCTTCAATTCCGTCGCCTCGCGGCGGCTGAGTTGTTCCCCTTGTTTTCGCTTGGACAGCACCTCACGGGCCAACGCGTATTTGTCGTCCTGCCAGAAGATCAGGCAACCGTTGCAGCCCTTACCGCAGCAGCCTTCTGTGCCGATGCGGTTGGTCTTGAACCGGCGTTCGTTGCCGTCTTCGCCGATCTTCTCGACCAGTTCGTCGCGGCGGCGCGCATAGGCCGCGGGATTGTCGCGGCCCGAGGTTTCCAATCCCTGCACCTGCTTGTCGAACCGAATGCGGCTCCAGTGTTCGTCGGTCAGGGCGCGTTCTTTGCGCAGCACTGAATAGATCGGAAAACGGGTGCGCAGATCGTCGGTATCCTCGTGGTCGAACAGGGTGAAAGGCAGGCGGATAACAGTTTTCGTGCTGCCGTGAACTGCGTCCACGCGCGCGTTGTCCGATGCGCGTTCAAAGTCGTAAACCCGCAGCAGAACCGTCTCGCGCGAGATGGGTGAGACGAAATCCAGCACATCACCCGGTTCAAGCTTGTTTTTCACCTCGACCAGAAACGCATCCTCGGTCACGTCGGTGACAATCCCGGCATATTCCCACTGTGTGATCGACGCGGTGTGTTCGTAATCATGCGCATAATTGGTCAGCCGGCCTTCGTGGAAGGCCAGCGTGTAGCCGCGATTTCCGACGGTTTCGAGTTCACGCATGTAAGGCTTGGGGTCCCAGTTTTCGGGGTCTGCGAAATAGTCATCGATGGCCATGCGATAAGCCCGCGCGACGATGGCGGCGTAATATTCCGATTTACCGCGCCCCTCGACCTTGAGGCTGTCAACACCGATCTTCAGGTATTCGTCCAGCTTGGGCATGATGCACAGATCACGCGAATTTAGGATGTACGAACCACGATCGTCCTCTTCGATGGGCATCAGATCACCGGGGCGGCAGCCTTCTTCCAGCAGGAATTCGAACAGGTCGGCGTTTTCCTCGGTGATCCGCAGTTCCTGATGGGTGCCGTCCTTGAGGCGCAGTTTCAGCCCATAGTTCCAGCGGCAGGAATTGGCACAATTGCCCTGATTGGCGCCGCGCTCGGCCATGAAGTTCGACAGCAGGCAGCGGCCCGAATAGGTCATGCACATGGCGCCGTGGACGAAGGCCTCGAGCTTGATGTCGGGGCATTTTTCGCGAATCTCGACCAGCTCGGGGTAGGAAACCTCTCGCGCCAGAACCACCAGCTCCGCGCCCTGATCCTGCCAGAACTTTACCGACAGCCACGAACAGATATTGGCCTGGGTCGAGATATGCAGTGGCAGTTCCGGTGCGCGGTCGCGGACGTACTGGAACACGCCGGGGTCGGCGATGATCAACCCGTCCGGCTGCACCTTGCGGACCGTGTCAATGTATTCGTCCAGCTTCGGGATGTCCTTGTTGTGCGAAAACAGGTTCAGCGTCAGATAGGCGCGCCGGCCATGGCTGTGGCAGAACTCGACCCCTTCGATCACCTCTTCCAGCGAGAGCTCGGATTTCGTGCGCAGCGACATATCGGGCGTGCCCAGATACACCGCATCCGCCCCGTAAAGGACAGCGAGTTTAAGCTTGCGCAGATTGCCCGCAGGCATCAGCAATTCAGATCTGGACTGAGTCATGGCGCTACCTGTCAAAGGATCAAGGCGGCCTTCTACGCCAAATAATTCGCGCCCAAAACCCCGTTATCTGCGACGGAATCGCGCTGTACCGATGACCTTGACCAGTTGCTGCCGCACAGGTTCGGGTTGCGCCTCGATTGCGTTCAGAGCCTCGCGCAGTTCAGCCCGCAGCCCATGCAACTGGTCGATCAGAGAGATCATCATCGACAGTGCATCGGTCTCCATGTCGTACTGTTCGTGCAACTCACAGGCCAGTTCCAGACGGGCAACGTCGATATTGTGATAAACCAGCCCTTGATCCGATTGTTCCGGAATGACGATTTCCGCCGCCAGGTATTCGGTCAGGCGGTCCGAGGTCAGGCGGGAAACCGTTTCGATCAGTTCCTTTTCGGTCAGGGTCATGACTGCATTCCTTTCCGCGGATCATAGCGATGCTTTTCACGCCAGGTTTCCATGAGCTGCTTCAGTTCGTCATCAATCTTGTCCGGTGTCGTTATAGTCAGCTCAATCAACTGGTCCCCACGGCCGGACGAGCCGCGCTTCTTTACTCCCTTACCGCGCAACCGGAGCGTTTTGCCGCTGCTGGTGCCCGCTGGGACGTTGACATTCACACCGCCGTCTATCGTGGGGGCCGGGACTTTTCCGCCCAGAATGGCCTCGTCGATTGTGATGGGCAGCGTGATATGGATGTCGTCGCCCTGACGTTCAAAAACCGGGTGCTTGGCGACCGAAACAGTCACCAGAGCGTCACCTGGAGGACCTTCGCCGTATCCCGGGGCCCCTTTGCCACGCAGCCGGATGGTCTGCCCGTCGGTGATACCAGCGGGGATTTTGACCTCGATCCGATCTCCATCCGGCAAAGTCAATTTCTGACTGGCGCCGAAAACGGAGTCCAGAAAGCTGATTTGCAGGGTGTAGTTCAGATTGTGACCCGGAGCGTGAAACTCGTGGCTGCGCTGACCGCCAAAACCGCCGCGACCGCGCATGAACTCCGCGAAGATATCTGACATGTCGTCGGGATCCGCCTGACGCCCCCGATAGGGGTTTCCAGCGGCCTCGGCATACTCTCGGTAATATTGCTGTTGCGGGCGCTCCTGACCCGAAGCGTCAATTTCTCCGTTGTCAAAACGCGCACGTGTTTCAGGGTCTTTCAATAGATCATAGGCTGCGGCAGCGGCCTTGAACTTGGCCTCAGCCGCGTCATCGCCCGGTTTCAGATCCGGATGGCAATCCTTGGCGATGCGCCGGTAGGCTTTTTTGATCTCGGCTGCGCTGGCGTCCTTCGAGACACCAAGAACGGTGTAGGGGTCGTCGCTCATATCACTCTCTCAGATCAGGGACAGGTTTGATCAGGATGAAGGTGTTCTACCATGCGATTTCAACGGGTAAAACGAAAGAGGCGATTGAATTGTTTCGTAAAATCCCGCAGACTTGATAATATCTGCATGTTTATACTTATTGATTGACGGAGATCGCCGCATGACGCGCAGAATAAAATCCGCCCTGGCTCTGCTGGCCGGAAATGCCATTGGGTTGTTGCTTGCCTCTCTGATATTGTCTGGATTTGCGATCAAGCCGATCTCGTTCATCGTAGTGGTGATTGTCTTCACCGTTGTGCAGGTTGTGGCCGAACCCCTGATCCTGAAACTGGGCGAAAAGAAAGCACCTGCCCTGAAGGGCGGGATCGCCTTGATCGTGACCTTCGTGGGTCTTTTCGTGACCGACCTGGTCGCCGCCGGGCTGACCGTGGGTGGGGTTTCGAACCTGCTGGCTGCGACGCTGCTGGTCTGGTTGGGGGCGTTGATCGCCAGCGTGGTGTTGCCGATCTACGTATTCAAAGAGCTGCGTGAACCCAAAAAGTAATCATACAGCGTTCAGGCTGGTTTCGATAGCGTGCCATAGTTCGTCGACTGGTTCGCATCCGACGGACAGGCGGATGAAGGCCGGATCAACGTCGTCGCCCCAGCGCGCGCGACGCTCGGCCGAGCTGTGGACGCCTCCGAATGACGTAGCCGGGCGCAGAAGCGGGCAGCTGTTGATGAAGGCTTCGGCTTTGTCTTCGCTGTCCAGCGTCAGGGATAACAGAAATCCGAACCGCGTGGCCTGCTCTTGCGCCAGTTTGTGCGATGGGTCACCGGCCAGCCCGGGATAGCGAACCTGTTTCACTGCGGGATGTTCCGCCAATCGTTCGGCCAGTTTCTGTGCGGAGTTGCACATCCGGTCAAACCGAACGTCCAGTGTTTCGAGCCCGCGATGCAGCAGCCATGCCTCATGTGGTCCGGGGATCGAGCCGGACACTTTTCGCCATTCCTCGACCCTCTCCATGATGTCTCTGTTGCGGCCGGCCACATGGCCCATCAGCATGTCGGAATGCCCGCCCATTGCCTTGGTATCGGACGAGACAACCACATCGATGCCCAGATCCAGAGGGCGCTGACCAAGCGGCGTCATCGTCGTGTTGTCGGCAATGGTTACGCCCCCGGCAGCACGTACCTGATCGGCGACCGCTGTCAGATCGATCATGTCCAGCCCCGGATTCGAGGGGCTTTCTACAAAGACCACATCGAACCGGTCAAAACCGCCGTCGGTAAAAGCGGTGGTGGGGCGTTCCTCAACGATCACACCCAGTCGCGACAGGAAACGATCGGCCAAAAGGCGCGTCACGTAATAGCCATCGGAGGGGATCAGCAGGCGTGACCCGGCTTGCACCGTGGCGAACAACGCCGCAGAAATCGCTGCCATGCCTGATGGAAAGCTGAGGCACGGTGCGTCTTCCAAATGCGACAGAACATGTTCCAGATGCACCCAGGTCGGGTTGTCGACGCGGCCGTAACTTACCTGTCCATCCGGGGCACCCGGCAGGTGGTACATGCTGCTTTGTATCAGCGGCAGCGCCACAGGTTCGCCCTTGCTCAGAGCATTTCCGCGCAGATGCAGCATCTCTCCGGTCTTGGGGGCCATGGTTCAGCGCCCCGGAATTTCGTCGCGGGGCGGGGCGGGTTCCCAGTTTTCGATGATCTCGACCGCTTCCTGCGCCGTGTCCACAAAGCGGAACAGGTCAAGATCCTCGTCCGAGATGGTGCCGGCATCGGCCAGTGCTTCCCAGTTTATTACCCTCTCCCAGAAATCACGTCCGAACAGCAGGAAAGGCACGCGCTCCATCCGGCCGGTCTGAATTAGAGTGAGAGATTCGAACAACTCATCCATTGTCCCGAAGCCGCCGGGGAAGATTGTGATCGCACGGGCCCGCATCAGGAAATGCATCTTGCGGATGGCGAAATAGTGAAAGTTGAAACTGAGATCTGGCGTCACATAGAGGTTCGGGGCCTGCTCGTGCGGCAGAACGATATTCAAACCGATGGAGCAGCCGCCCGCTTCCTGTGCGCCTCGGTTGCCGGCCTCCATCACACCGGGACCGCCGCCCGTGACGATCACGTTTTCGCGGCAGCCGGTATCGTTCGATTTCACGGTCATCAGCCGCGCGAACTCGCGCGCCTCATCATAATAGGTCGAAAGACCAGCCAGCGTTTCCGTTCGTGCGGTGTGTTTCTGCGATGGCTCAGGGATGCGCGCGCCGCCGAACATCACGATGGTCGAGGTGATCTCGCGTTCGCTCATGATCATCTCGGGTTTCAGCAATTCCAGTTGCAGACGCACCGGGCGCAGTTCGTCCCGGCACAGGAATTCGTCATCGGCAAAGGCAAGGCGATAGGCAGACGATCGCGTTTGCGGCGTGTCCGGCACTTCGCTCGCTGTCGAGCGATCTGTCTGCGCATCGCGAAACGGATTGTGGCGGTCTTCTCTCATGGGTGATCGATCCCTGCTTGCGTGTTTTCCAAACAGCTATAGGGTTCGCGGGCAGAGTGCCAGTCACGGAAAGACAAGAATGAATTGGAAGAACGAAATATCAGCGGCGCAGGATCGTATCGACGGACATACGCAAGTGACGCCGGTGATCGAGAGCCGAGTTCCGGGCTATCCCATTGAACTGAAGCTGGAGAACATGCAGCACACGGGCAGTTTCAAGGCGAGAGGTGCGTTCAATACGTTGCTGAGCCTCGAAGTACCCGATGCAGGTGTCGTGGCTGCATCCGGCGGCAATCATGGTGCAGCGGCGGCCTTTGCGGCGCAGGCGCTTGGTTATCCGGCCAAGATTTTCGTGCCCGAACTGGCCGGCCCCTCCAAGATTGCATTGATCCGTCAAACCGGCGCGGATCTGAGCGTTGTGTCCGGCGAATACGCCAATGCGCTGACACAGGCCCAAGCGCATGAAGCTGAAACCGGAGCGATGCAGATACACGCCTATGATGCGCCGGCTACTGTGGCGGGGCAGGGGACCTGCTTTGCGGAATGGGATGCGCAGGGCCTGCAGGCAGACACGGTTCTGGTCGCCGTGGGCGGCGGCGGACTGATCGCCGGGGCATTGGCGTGGTTCGACGGTGCGCGCAAGGTCGTGGCGGTCGAACCCGAGACCTCTTGCGCATTGAATGCGGCGTTGCAGGCCGGTGAACCGGTAGATGTCTCGGTATCCGGCATCGCGGCCAACGCCCTGGGCGCGCGCCGGATCGGGCAGATCTGTTTTGACCTGGCGCAGGGGATGACATCGGTCCTGGTGTCGGATGATGCCATCGCGGCAGCTCAGAAGATGTTGTGGCAGACGCATCGCATTCTGGTGGAACCGGCGGGCGCCACGGCGTTGGCAGCCTTGACCTCGGGCGTGTACCGACCTGAACCGGGCGAACGCGTGGCCGTTCTGGTGTGCGGCGCGAATATTGCGCCAGACCCGCTTGCAGGGTGAATTACCGGGTTGTGGATGGGCGTTGTGGATTTTATCTATAATTCATGACGGCCACGATTTCGGACACGATTTACCAAAACCTCAGCCAGCAGATCATCACCGGAGAGCTGAGCGCCGGGGAAAAGCTGCGGCAGGATCATATTGCCCGCGCCTTCGACACCAGCCATGTTCCGGTGCGTGAAGCCTTGTTGCGGCTTGAGGCGCATGGATTGGCCCGGCATGAGCCGCGCCGGGGGATGCGGGTCACAGCGCTGGACCCGGCAGAGGTCCGCGAGGTCATCGAAATGCGCGTGGCGTTGGAAACACTGGCGTTGCAGCAATCGGTGCAAAACATGTCTCCTGTAGCGTTGGAAAAGATCGACCAAGCGCGCGCCGCCTGTGATGAAGCGCAGACGATGCCCCAATGGGAGGCTTTGAACAGAGCGTTCCATCGCTCCATTCTGACACCTTGCGGGTTGCCCCGGCTTTTGCATGCAATTGACGACCTGCATATCGCAAGCGCACGCCATTTGTTTGCGCACTGGCGGTCGAAATGGGCGCAGCAGACAGACAAGGATCACGCGGCACTTGTTCAGGCACTCAAGAGGAAGGACCTGGGTACGGCAAAAGGCATTCTGACCCGACATATACGCCGCGCCAGCTGATTGCGGGCCTTTCAGACGCAAAACGGCCCGTGTTCGTCGCATTGCGCCATGGGCCCGGCTTGCGTATAGGCCAAACCAACATGAACAGATTCTGTAGGGAGACGCCCCATGTCCAACGCGCAACTGGAAGCCGCCATCGAAGCCGCCTGGGAGGCGCGCGACACGATCTCACCCGCCACTGCAGGTGAACAACGCGAAGCGATCGAAGATACGCTGAACGCGCTGGATAGCGGGTCGCTGCGTGTTGCTGAAAAGCAGGAAAACGGTGACTGGCACGTGAACCAGTGGGCGAAGAAAGCGGTTCTGCTGGGCTTTCGTATCAAGGACATGGAAATCCAGACTGGTGGTCCGCAGAATGGCGGCTGGTGGGACAAGGTGGACAGCAAGTTCGCCGGTTGGGGTGAAAACCAATGGCGCTCGGCCGGGTTCCGCGCGGTTCCCAACTGCGTTGTCCGCAAGTCGGCGTATATCGCGCCGGGCGTGGTGCTGATGCCGTCCTTCGTCAACCTTGGCGCCTATGTGGATGAAGGCACCATGGTCGATACCTGGGCGACCGTCGGCTCATGCGCTCAGATCGGCAAAAACGTCCACCTGTCGGGCGGTGTAGGCATCGGCGGCGTGCTGGAGCCGATGCAGGCCGGCCCGACCATCATCGAGGACAACTGCTTTATTGGCGCGCGCTCCGAGGTGGTCGAGGGCTGCATCGTCCGCGAAGGCTCGGTTCTGGGGATGGGCGTGTTCATAGGTAAATCCACCAAAATCGTGGATCGGGAAACCGGCGAAGTGACATATGGCGAAGTCCCGCCCTATTCTGTGGTTGTCGCGGGCTCGATGCCATCAAAGAACAACATCAGCCTGTATTGCGCCGTGATCGTGAAGCGGGTGGATGAAAAGACCCGGTCGAAAACCGGCATCAACGAATTGCTGCGGGACTGATCTTTCCGGTTGTACAGAAAGGCAGGAGCAAACCCGCTCCGGCCTTTCGATTTTCTTGGGGTGTCGTTCAAGGTGAGGCCAAACCCTGCCCCCAACCTGTCCTGAGCATGATGTTCAGCTCAGAGGATCACCCTTTGGGGGGTCAGCGGTTTTCACCCTGCATAGCGTCAACTTCTGAGTTTTCTGCATTCGTTTCCGCGCCTTCGCTGTCGCCGCCGCCTTCGCTGTCGCCGCCGCTTTCGCTGTCGCCGCCGCCTTCGCTGTCGCCGCCGCCTTCGCTGTCGCCGCCGCTTTCGCTGTCGCCGCCGCCTTCGCTGTCGCCGCCGCTTTCGCTGTCGCCGCCGCCTTCGCTGTCGCCGCCGCCTTCGCTGTCGCCGCCGCCTTCGCTGTCGCCGCCGCCTTCGCTGTCGCCGCCGCTTTCGCTGTCGCCGCCGCCTTCGCTGTCGCCGCCGCTTTCGCTGTCGCCGCCGCCTTCGTTGTCGCCGCCGCTTTCGTTATCACCACCACTTTCGTTATCACCACCGCCGTCTTGGGCGTAAACCGCACCTGCCGTCACAAAAGACAGCACAGCGACAGCAGGTACTCCGGAAAGCGCAATCACACTTGCAGTTGTCATCATTAATCTGGACAGAACACTCATTCTAATTCTCCTGTTTCAAAATGACTTACGCAGTGGCACCAGCGTAGAGATGGCTTCCCCCCACTGTTATGAAAGGCCAGAAACGCGTCGAACCCAGCAGGAAATGGCCAAAAATAAGGCCAAACTGCGGCGAAAATGTGCCCGATTCAACTCTGGGAATTGAACTGAAACGCTGCTCAATTATTGAGCGAAATCGGGGAATGGAGTTCACTGAGTCGCTTTTTTGCAAGCGCTCTGTGCTTTGCGGCAGGGTCGTGGTTCGCTGAAGACCCCAAACTCATTGCCGGGATCAATGGAAGCAGTTGACCCTTCAAAACACCGCGCGTAATGCATGGCCCATGGAAAAGCAAAAGAAGCCCTCGCGTCAGCAAGTCTATACCCTTCTGGTCCAGATCGGCCGCAAGGATGGCGACGGGCTGCCGGACGGTGCGACCGGGGCGGCACTGATCTGCTACGCCAGTGGCGTGGATGAAGCCGAGGCTGTGCGCGAGACAGTGGCTATTCTAAAACAGGCCGACACCGCACCTTTGGATGTCACTGGCTATGGGACCCTGGCCGAACGTGAGGCGCAGGGGCATGACATAGAACCGGACGAACGTGCCCTGATGCAGCGCGCGCTGGATGAAAACGCCGTGATCGTCGCGCAGATGACACCGTTTTTTGGAGACGAGGCGCAGGCCTAGTTCCGCATGCCGAACCACTTGCGATAGATTTCGTCATAAGTTCTGTCTTCACGCAACGAAAGCAGGGCCTGGTTGACATCTTCGACCAGAGGCGACCCGGTCGGGAAAGCGATACCGTAGTTCTCGCGCAGGAAGACGCCTCCTGTCATCGATGCAATCCGCCGGCCTTCATGGGCCGCATAGTAGGACAGGATCGGTGCATCGAATACCACAGCGTCAAGTTGCTTGGCCTCGAACGCGTCCAGCATCTGTTCCAACCCGGGATAGCCGGTGAATTCGATCTCACGTCGGTTCAGAAAGTTTGCTGCAGTTGAGTTTGAGATTGTCCCGACACTCTTGCCATACAGGTCGTTCACGGAATTCACGCTGCCGGTGATCGCTTCTACGGTCATGACCGACGTGATGCGGGCCGTGAAAACTGACACAATGAACAGTGACGAAACAACCAGAACGACACCCAGAAGACGGCCGAAGGGCGTGCGCGGCATCCTCTCTTCGAAACCGCCATTCACGACAAGGTTCAGCGCCCACCAGAACGACGGAAACCAGGCTTCGTTCAGCTTGCGGTCGAAATAGGGTTGGGCGCGGCGCTCAAAGCTCCACATCAGCATGCCACCGCCCAGCAGGATGGCGAATGCCAGGCCAATAGCGATGAACAGCTCTGTGGAGAAAAGCGCATGCAGAAGCGACGGCTGCCGCTTGGCTTCCGATGGCACCATGATCTGCAGACCCGCCTCAAAGATCGGTTGGGTGAAGTCCATTTGCGTTTCCCGCAGAGCAGTGATCGAGATATTGGCAACTGCAAGATCCGCAGATCCATCCCGCACCGCGTCCAGCATTTCCGAGAATGAATCGACCCGATTGACAGTGTAATCCCAGTTCAGCGACTCGGCCAACGCAGCAAGCAGATCCATCGAAAAGCCGGTTTCCGCACCGTTTTCGACATAGGAAAACGGGGGGCGGGTCACCGTTGTGACCGTGAGGGATTGTGCCATGCTCTGCTGTGCTAGGACGGCGAAAGTCAGGCAGATCAGTGCGAAGAATGCGCGCTTCATATTCATTCACCTGTTTCGCGGCCCAGTAACGCGATTGTACAGTGGGCCGCAAGATGGTCATGGGGTAAATCGCTATGAATTATTAGGGTGTCGCTTTGATATCTTCTCAGTTGGTTGAAAGGTTTTTTTGTGGATTGGGGTTGGAAAACCGGCCAATTCGTTGAATCTGTGCGTGAACCCGCGAAAGACACTGTTCCAGAGGCCATTGCATGACCGATCCCGTTCAATTGACTGCCGATCTGATCCGTTGCCCATCGGTCACACCTGCTGAAGGTGGCGCGCTGCTGTTGCTCGAGGCGGTGCTGGCGGATGCCGGGTTTGAATGCACGCGTGTCGACCGCGGTGGCGTCAGCAACCTGTTCGCCCGGTGGGGCCGGAAAGGCCATGCTCGCAGCTTCGGGTTCAACGGTCACACGGATGTTGTTCCGGTCGGCGATGAGGCCGCTTGGACGATGCCGCCTTTTGGGGCCGAAATGCGGGATGGTGTGATGTATGGGCGCGGCGCAACGGATATGAAATCCGGTGTTGCGGCTTTTGCCGCTGCGGCAATCGATTTCGTACGTGACACACCGCCGGACGGCGCCATTATCCTGACCATAACCGGCGACGAGGAAGGCGATGCGCTGGATGGCACGTCCGCCTTGCTCGATTACATGAACGGCGCGGATGAACGTATGTCAGTCTGCCTGGTGGGCGAGCCCACCTGCCCGAACAAGATGGGTGAAATGATGAAGATCGGCCGTCGCGGATCGATGACTGCGTGGTTTACGATCACAGGTGTTCAGGGCCATTCGGCTTATCCACATCGTGCCAAAAATCCTTTGCCAGCCATGGCACGGCTGATGGATCGGTTGGCGGGTCACGAACTGGATCAGGGCACGGATCACTTCGATGCTTCGACATTGGCAGTGGTGACAATCGACACCGGGAATGCGGCAACCAACGTAATCCCGGCGCAGTGCAAGGGAACAGTGAATATTCGATTCAATGATCTGCATTCCGGGGCCAGCCTGAGTGATTGGCTGAAACTGGAGGCAGATCAGGTGGCCGCTCAGTTCGGCGTTGAAATAGATGCCAAAATCAAGATTTCAGGCGAGAGCTTTCTGACCCCGCCGGGGCCATTGTCGGATCTGGTGGCCAAGGCGGTGAAGGCAGAAACAGGCGCAACGCCCGAGCTTTCGACGACCGGTGGTACGTCGGATGCGCGTTTCATCAAGAACCACTGCCCGGTTGTTGAGTTCGGTCTGGTCGGGCGTACGATGCATCAGGTCGACGAGTGTGTCGAGGTGGCCCAGATCGAACAGCTCAAGTCGATTTATACCCGTATCCTGACCGACTATTTCGCCTGACCCATGCAGCGCACATTGGTGATCATGGTAAAGGAACCTCGTCCGGGCCGCGTCAAAACGCGGCTTGGACGAGAAATTGGCATGGTCGCAGCCGCGTGGTGGTTTCGGCACCAGACCCGGTCCTTGATCCGGCGGCTGCGCGATCCCAGCTGGCACATCGTGCTGGCCGTCTCGCCCGATCAGGAAGGTCTGAAAAGTCGCGTCTGGCCAGCTGACCTGCCGCGCGCGGCGCAGGGGCGTGGGGATCTGGGGGATCGTATGGCGCGGATGCTGCGCGGGATGCCCAAAGGTCCGGTTTGCCTGATCGGCGCGGATATACCAGGGATTTCGCGCCCCCATATTGCCCGTGCTTTCGATGCATTGGGGCATTCTCAAATGGTGTTTGGGCCAGCCCCAGATGGTGGCTATTGGCTGGTCGGAGCGCAACGGTATACAGGCTTGCCAGCGGGTCTGTTTCGCAATGTACGCTGGTCGTCGGAACACGCATTGGCTGACACGCTTGCTTCGATCCCAGACTGCCGTGTGTCTTTGCTTGATCAGTTGTGCGATGTCGATACGGTTGCCGATCTTAAGCCCTAAGGTTTTTTGGTCATGACGTGGTCGCAAACGCATGCTAGGCCGGACGTATGACTCGAATTCCTACCAAGCAAGAGGTCCTTGACTGGATCTCGGCGAACCCCACCCTGACCTCGAAACGCGATATCGCCAAGGCTTTTGGCATCAAGGGCGCGGATCGGATTGATCTTAAACGCATCCTCAAGGAGCTTGAGGCCGAAGGGCATCTTGAAAAACGCAAGCGCAGCTATCGCGACCCGGATCGTCTGCCGCCGGTCAGTGTGTTGCAGGTAAAAGCTCCGAATAAGGATGGAGACCTGTTTGCGCGGCCGCTGGAATGGCATGGCGAGGGGGTCGAGCCCGTCGTTTTGATCATTGCCCGCGCCAGTGACCCGGCGCTGGGCGAGGGTGACCGCATTCTGGCCCGTCTAACGGCCGTGCATGAGGAAGACCACAATTACGAAGCACGCCTGATCCGTCGTATCGGGACGAACCCTCGTAAAATTGTGGGTATCTTCCGGAAAGGAGCTGAAGGCGGGCGGATTGTTCCGATCGACAAGGCGGGCCAAACCGAATGGCTGGTCGCGGACGGAGCCGTTCTTGGGGCCAGGGACGGAGAACTGGTCGAGGCCGAACAAGCCGGACCGAAGAACCGCATGGGGCTGCCACGCGCGCGCATCATTGAACGGTTGGGTGATCCGACTGCGCCCAAGGCCGTTTCGTTGATCGCGATCCATCAGCATGCTATCCCGGATGAATTTCCCGACAAGGTGATTGCAGAGGCCGATCAGGCCAAACCCGTCGGCCTGAAAGGGCGCGAGGATCTGCGGGATATGCCGTTGCTGACCATCGATCCATCGGACGCGCGCGATCATGACGACGCCTGCTATGCCCATGCTGATGACGACCCGAAAAACCCGGGCGGCCATGTGATCTGGGTCGCGATTGCCGATGTCGCCGCCTATGTGCGCCCGGGCAGCGCGCTGGACCGCGAGGCGCGCAAGCGCGGCAATTCCAGCTATTTCCCCGACCGTGTGGTGCCGATGCTGCCGGACCGCCTGTCGGGTGATCTGTGTTCGCTGCACGAAGGCGTGCCGCGCGCCTGCATCGCGGTGCGGATGCAGATCGACGCCGATGGCAACAAGATCAGTCACCGGTTTGTGCGCGGTCTGATGCGCTCGGCCGCCTCGTTGAACTATACAGAAGTGCAGGAGGCCTTTGACGGTAATCCGAACGACCGCACAGGGCCGTTGCTCGAGACGGTTCTGAACCCGCTATACGCTGCGTATGCCGCGTTGAAAAAAGCCCGTGCTGTTCGGCAGCCGCTGGAGTTGGACCTGCCGGAACGCAAGATCGTTCTGAACGACAAGGGCGAGGTCGAAAGCGTGGCTTTCCGTGACCGGCTTGATGCGCACCGGCTGATCGAAGAGTTTATGATCCTGGCCAACGTGGCCGCCGCGGAAACCCTGATCGCCAAGCGCAGCCCGCTTTTGTTCCGGGTGCACGAGGAACCCGCGCCCGAAAAACTGGAAAGTCTGCGTGAAACGGCACAGGCCGCTGGGCTGAATCTGGCCAAGGGGCAGGTGCTCCAGACCCGTCACCTGAACGCGCTGCTGAATGCCGCCGCCGGGACCGAGGATGCCGAGCTGATCAACCTCAGCACCTTGCGGTCGATGGCGCAGGCCTATTACAGCCCGGAAAACTTCGGTCATTTCGGGTTGGCGCTGCGCAATTACGCGCATTTCACCTCGCCCATCCGGCGCTATGCCGATCTGATCGTGCATCGCTCGCTGATCTCGGCTCATGGCTGGGGCAAGGACGGGCTGACCGAGGACGAAATTGCCCGGCTCGAAGAGACGGCCGCGCACATCTCGGATACCGAACGCCGCTCGATGATGGCTGAACGCGACACGACCGACCGCTATCTGGCCGCGTATCTCAGCGAGCGTGTGGGCAACGAGTTCACCGGGCGGATCAGTGGTATTGCCCGGTTCGGGGCCTTTGTGAAAATGGACGAAACGGGCGCGGATGGTTTGGTGCCCGTGCGGTCTTTGGGGCGTGAATTCTTCCATTTTGATCGGGAGGCCGGAACGCTGATGGGTTCGGACACTGGACTGATCATCGCCATCGGCCAGCGGGTCACGGTGCGGCTGACCGAGGCGACGCCTGTGACCGGCGGGTTGGAACTGGAACTGCTGTCCATCGACGATCAGGCCCTGCCGCGCGGGCGCGGGCCTGCCAAGCGGTCGACGCGACGCAAGGCAGCCAGCACCAAGCGCAAGAAGGACAAGATCAAGCGCAAGGTAGAACGCAAGCGCCGTCAAAGATGATAGGTCAGCGCCCGGGCAATCAGCCAGCCATGGCGGGTTTTATCGATCTGGCCTGGGCCATCGAACAGAATGGCCCGGTTCCCGTCGATCCGGTCCTCTCCCGGGAAAGCTGAGGTGAAATCACCGATCAATCGGCTTTGGCAGTGTACGAACAGCGCGAAACCTGCAGATTTGTGAGCCCCCAGCCGGATCGTTGATCCTTTGGGGGCAAGGTAGGCGGGCTGGCCCCAGCGCAACTCCTCACGCAATGGATTGGCAGCGGGCAGAGAGTTTGCCGTTTCAAAGATCAGATCGCGAAGCGCCAGAGCCCCGACGCGTGCTTGCGGGGGCAGGGCTTCAAAGGCCGAGGCGACTGAGGGGTCATCAAACGGTTTCATGCAATCGGTATCGCCTGTTCCATCCGGTCCACGTAACTGTTCAACAGGTTATCCTGTTTGATCCTGCGGGTCAGTGGGGTATCTGCAGGCGTTGCACGCATAGCGGCGAGCATCGGGCCGACGCTCATGTCTGCTGATGTCGGTTGATCCGCCAGCAGGAAGCGGGATTGCCACAGATAGGTCGAGATCGACTCGAGATCGCGTTCGACCCGGTCCATGCGCTCGGACAACGAGAACCGTCCGATCCCTTGTGACGAGATCCCTTTCAGAACGGATTTTCGGATCGCATTGGACGCCGGCTTTCGGATCATGGCTGGAATTCCAGTGAAAAAGGTTTCGCGAAGGATTGGCCAGACCTCATCATTGCCCCAGCGGTCCAGAACGATGTGGAAATACAAATGCTCTTCGGCCATGCGCACCAGCGCGCGGGATTGTGCTTTTTCCACATCCGAAAGCCCCTGATCGAACTCCGCCCCCTTCTGTTCCAGCCAATGGCGGATCAGATCGCTGTCCGGTATCAACCGCTCTGGCGTTCGCAGCACTGGTAGTTTTTGATGCGGCATCTTGCGCGGGTCAAGCATGTCCGAACGCTGCCAGACCTGACCGGAGTGTTGAAGCATCAAGGCTGTCTTGACGCAGAACGGGCTGGCGCTGAACAGCCCGAAGGCAGAAGGATAGGTGAGAAGGGTCAGCATCGCATGGCTCCGTATTTTTCGACGTGCCAGATGAATAAACCGACCTAATGACAGTTTCTGTCACTAGGGGTAGGCTAGGGTTCATCATGTCCCGCACCGCCCGATTGTTCCAACTGATGCAAGCCCTGCGTTCTGGCCCATCTCCCAGAACGTCTGAACAGTTGGCACAGGATCTGGGTGTTTCTGCCAGAACAATTCACAGGGATATTGACGCGCTGCGTGGTCTGGGGGCCGTTATCGACGGTGAAGCGGGGTTTGGGTTCACTCTGATCGAAGATGCCACATTGCCGCCATTGGGTTTCACTGATGACGAGCTTGAGGCCCTTGTTCTCGGCCTTCGCGAAGTACAGGTGATTGGTGATCCTGCCTTGTCAGATGCAGCCAGCGCCGCCCTACGGAAATTGCAGGGGCGATTGCCACAGCGTCAGTCCCATCGTCTGAGCCACGCGGTTCTGGCGGCAACGCGCTTCAATCGCCCGCCCGCGCCGACAATCGACGTGGCCGTTTTGCGGCAGGCGACGTGGGACGAACGCGCGGTCGAGTTCTCGTACACGGACGCAAAAGGCGATGCCACACAAAGACGGATCAACCCGCTGAGCATCGTCTACATGGATCGATCAAATGTTTTGCTCGGCTGGTGCCACCTAAGACAGGATTTTCGCGTCTTCCGGTTGGATCGCATGCAGGACATGTCTGTGACAGATCAAAGCTTTAGACCGAACCGCGTGCCCATGCTGCGTGAGGTTTTGGCGCAAATCCGCGCAGAGCGCGACGCACAGGAGCGCGAAGTGGACGTCTGAGACTTTGTGATTCACCGATTTTGCGCTACCCTGAGGTTGAGCAGTAATCAGGAAAAATCGGAATGCATAAATGCGTAGGCGGCGTTATGACCGTCGCATTGTGGGCATCCATAGTGCAGGCGGAAACATCAGAAAACACGAAATGGCCAGACAGTGCAGTGACCGGCGAAACGATCCAGCTGGCCTCGGCGGATGTGACGGTTTCGATCCGTCCGGTCCCGCGCCCGGCCGTTGAGGCTTTGCGGGTGTCCGCGGCAGTGAGCGCACGGTTTCAGGCCTGGCTCGGTGCGTTTCAGAAACGCGCGCAACAGCAGGGCATAACGGAAAAAACGTTGAACAGGGTGTTCTCGGACATGACCTTTGACGAGGATATCCTGAAACGAGACCGCAATCAGGCGGAATTCTCGAAACCGATCTGGGAGTATCTGGATTCCGCAGTCTCGGACTCGCGCGTTTCCAATGGTCGTGTCGCCATGCAGCAACATCGGCAGGTGTTGAAGCAAATCGAGGCTGAATATGGCGTTGAAAAGGAAGTGGTCACGGCAATCTGGGGGCTGGAAACATCTTTCGGCTCTTATCGTGGCAGCAACCGGACGCTGAGTTCCCTGGCGACACTGGCCTTTGATGCGCGGCGGGCGCAGTTCTTTGAAACTCAGTTGATCGCCGCCCTGAGGATCGTGCAGGCAGGGGATGTCACTGCCGGAAATATGCTGGGCAGCTGGGCAGGCGCGATGGGGCACACGCAATTCATGCCGACCTCATATCTAGATCACGCGGTTGATTTTGATGGCGATGGTCGGCGTGACATCTGGTCGGACGACCCAACGGATGCTCTGGCCTCGGCCGCGTCCTATCTGGCGCAGCACGGATGGAAAAAGGGGCAGCCCTGGGGCGTTGAGGTGCGCTTGCCTGCCGATTTCGATTACGCGGTAGCCCGTCGTGACTATACCCTGCTGCCGTCTGCATGGGCCGCTCGGGGTGTAGTGGCCGGGAACGGCCAAGCCGTGCCGGATCATGGGAAGGCGGCGATTCTGCTTCCGGCAGGGGGGCAGGGCGTAGCGCTGATGATTTTTGACAATTTCAGCGTGATCGAGGCCTATAACGGTGCCGATGCCTATGTGATCGGTATCGGACATCTGTCCGACCGGCTTGCGGGTCGTGAACCGTTTCAGTCCGACTGGCCCCGAGGTGAGCGGGCGCTGAGCTTCACCGAGAAAAAAGAGTTGCAAACCCGGCTGACCCAGGCCGGGTTTGATACGAAGGGTATCGATGGGCGCACTGGGCCGAACACCATCAATGCGGTCCGCGCTTACCAACTGGCGCGGGGCTTGATGCCGGACGGCTATCCAACTGCGGAACTTTTGCAGCGACTTCGGTAGAAAAATGAGGCGATCCAAACGGGTCGCCCCCTTGAAAAAGCCCGTTCTGATTTCAGGATGCGGCTTTCATCAGTCCCTGAGCGATGATCTCTGCCTGTGCTTCGTCCAGCGACTTGTGAATGCGCACGAACATTTCGTCGATATCCGCCGGGGTCAGGATCAGCGGCGGCGAGATGATCATACGGTCGCCCACATGGCGCATGATCAGATTGTTGGCAAAGCAGCGGTCTCGGCAGATATAGCCGACCGTGCCGGGCTCGGACGCGAACTTGGCGCGGCTGGCTTTGTCGGGGGTCAATGCGATGGACGCCATCATGCCAACGATCTTCGCCTCGCCCACCAGCGGGTGATCGGCCAGGGCTTCCCATTTCTCTTTCAGATAGGGGGCAGCAACATCGCGCACATGCTCGACGATCTTCTCTTCTTCGAGGATACGTAGGTTTTCCAAAGCCACAGCAGCCGCGACCGGATGGCCGGAATAGGTGTAACCGTGATTGAATTCGGTGCCGCCAATGACTTCGGCAATCTCGTCATTCACGATGGACCCGCCGATCGGTGCATAGCCCGAGCTGAGCCCCTTGGCGATGGTCATGATATGCGGTTTGATGCCCACGGTTTCGGATCCGAACCAGTTGCCGGTACGGCCGAACCCACAGATCACTTCGTCGGCAATCAGCAGGATATCGTATTTATCGCAGATACGCTGAATTTCCGGCCAGTATGTGTCCGGCGCCACGATTACACCGCCCGCGCCCTGAACCGGCTCGGCGATAAAGGCCGCAACACGGTCTTCACCCAGTTCCTGAATGGCTTTTTCCAGCTCGCGCGCGCGGGCCAGTCCGAACTCTTCGGGCGACATGTCGCCGCCTTCGGCCCACCAGTTCGGTTGGTTGATGTGGTGAATGTTCGGGATCGGAATGCCGCCCTGCGCGTGCATGCCTGCCATACCGCCCAGCGAAGCCGACCCGACGGAAGACCCGTGATACGCGTTTTTCCTGCTGATGATGATATTCTTGTCCGGCTGCCCCTTCTCGGCCCAATAGGTGCGTACAAGGCGGATGTTGGTATCGTTGGCCTCGGACCCGCCGGCTGCGAAGAAGACATGGTTCAGATCACCCGGTGCCAGCTCGGCGATCTTGGCGGCCAGTGCGATTGCGGGCACGTGGGTCGTCTTGAAGAAGGTGTTGTAGTAGGGCAGTTCTCGCATCTGACGCGCGGCGACATCGGCCAGCTCATCACGGCCGTAGCCGATATTGACGCACCAAAGACCTGCCATAGCGTCCAGAATTTCCTCGCCTTCGCTGTCGGTCAGGTAAACTCCGCTGGCGCGTGTAATCACGCGTGCCCCTTCCTGTCCCAGCGCGCCATTGGCCGAGAAAGGATGGATGTGATGCGCCGCATCCAGCGCCTGCAATTCGGCGGTCGGCATATGGTTGGTTATGGTGGACATCGGAGAATCTCCTACAAGAACGCAGTTGCGGTTCACAATATGATCAAATTCACTGCTGTCAATCGAATCGGGTTGAGTTAGGTGGAAGTTAGGGCGTCCGCCATCAATTCCATGCCTTGCTCAATGTCCTGTGTCGTTGCTTTTGCGGCTTTTTCGGCGTCTCCGTTGCGCAAAGCGGCAATGATATCCTTGTGTCGATCCGGCAGGCTTTGAGTCCCGAATCGGCCACATACGACACGCAGCGACGGACCGAACCGCAACCAAAGCCTTTCGGCCAGATCGCTAAGAATCGGTGCGTTTGCGTGTGAATACAAGGTTTCGTGGAACGCCTGGTTCAGGCGCAGATATCCACCCACGTCTCCGTCGGCTATCATTCGGTCCAGATGCATGTCGAGACGCTCCAGATGATCAATATCTTCGGTTTGCAGATTCGACGTCGCGCGCCTTGAAAGCTCTGATTCTATTGCGGTTCTCGCAAATATCATTTCCTGGATGTCACCTGGTGAAAGCAGCGGAACACTCACGCGCCGATTGCCTTGAAACACCAATGCTCCATCCGAGATCAACCGGCGGATGGCTTCGCGTACCGGGGTCATGCCAACGCCAAGCGAATCAGTCAGGCCCTGGATCGTGACAGGCTGACCAGGAACCAATTCCCCGAACAGGATCTGTGATCTGAGTTTTTGGTAAACCTGCTCATGCGCGGGCTGTTTCCCATTGTCGATTGTCGACGCAGATGCCTTATTTTTGATCAAATCCAATTGGTTCTTCCTATTTCGACTAACCCTGACTTGTCAGGTGACAGACCTCGTGAAACCATACGCTGGATCGAGGAAAAACGCAAAACTTGATCAAATCTAAAAAAACGGGAAAATAGCCGTACACTTGCAGGGAGAAGAATATGACAATCAAAACGCTGACCATGACAGCGGTCATCGCATTGGGGACTTCGGCGGCATTCGCCGAAGAGGTGCGTGTATATAACTGGTCCGACTACATCGACGAAGAATTGCTGAGCAAATTCGAAGAAGAAACCGGTCTGACTCTGATCTACGATGTGTTCGACAGCAACGAGGTTCTGGAAACCAAGATGCTGGCCGGTGGTTCGGGATACGACGTGGTGGTGCCATCGGGCACATTCCTGCAGCGCCAGATTCAGGCGGGCGCGTTTCAGGAACTGGATATGGCCATGTTGCCGAATGCTGGAAATCTGTGGAACGTGATCCAGGAACGCACCGCAGGGTATGATCCGAACAATGCCTACTCGATCAACTACATGTGGGGAACGACGGGCATCGGTGTGAACGTCGACAAAGTCAAAGAAGTCTTGGGTGACGACGTGGCCCTGAACAGCATGGATTTGGTTCTGAAACCGGAGAACATGGAAAAGCTGGCCTCGTGTGGCGTTCATTTCCTTGATGCTCCAGCCGAAATGATACCGATGGCCTTGCAGTACATCGGTGAAGACCCCGACAGCCACGACCCGGAAGTGATCAAGAAGGTCGAAGACGTTCTGACAAGCGTTCGTCCCTACATCCAGAAGTTTCACAGCTCGGAATATATCAACGCGCTGGCAAATGGTGATATTTGTGTAGCTGTGGGTTGGTCCGGAGATATTCTGCAGGCGCGGGATCGCGCGGCCGAAGCCGACAACGGTGTGAACATCGAATATCATCCGTTCGCAGAAGGCTCGTTGATGTGGTTCGACCAGATGGCAATTCCTGCCGACGCGCCGAATCCAGATGGTGCGCACAAGTTCCTGAGTTTCATTCTGGATGCCAACAACATGGCCGCTGCGTCCAACTATGTGTACTACGCCAACGGCAACAAGGCGTCTCAGGAGTTTCTTGAGGAAGACGTGATCGGTGATCCGGCAATATATCCGGATGAAGCTACGATGCAAAACCTGTACATTACGACTCCGTACCCCGCGAAAACACAGCGGGTCGTGACCCGTCTTTGGACCAAGATCAAGTCAGGCACCTGATCCGGTTTATAAGCGCGGGGCGGTAACCAGACCGCCCCGCCGCACTATTGTCCAAACTGACCATGCGGGGGCTGCTTTGAATTCTGATTTCTTTGCGCCGTGGGAAGACCCACAGGCGAAACCTCTGATCCAGTTCCAGAACGTGACCAAGCGCTTTGGTGAGTTCACCGCGATCGACAACCTGTCGCTGGATATCTTCGAAAAAGAATTCTTTGCTTTGCTCGGCCCTTCAGGGTGCGGCAAAACAACGATGATGCGGATGCTGGCCGGGTTCGAGACCCCGACCGAAGGCCATATCCTGCTGGGCGGGCAGGATATCGACCCCATCCCGCCAAACAAGCGGGCCGTGAACATGATGTTCCAGTCCTATGCCCTGTTCCCGCATCTCAGTGTCTGGGAAAACATCGCCTTTGGTCTGCGACGGGACAACATGCCCAAGCACGATCTGGAAGACCGGGTGGAAGAAATGCTGCGCCTGACCCGGCTGGAACAGTTTGCCCGTCGCAAACCCCATCAGATCTCGGGTGGTCAGAGGCAGCGCGTGGCACTGGCGCGCTCATTGGCCAAAGCGCCCAAGCTTCTGCTGCTGGATGAACCGTTGGGTGCGCTGGACAAAAAACTACGACAAGATACCCAGTTCGAGCTGATGGATATTCAGGAGAAGACGGGCACCACCTTCGTCATCGTCACCCACGATCAGGAAGAGGCTATGACAGTCGCCAGCCGTGTCGCGGTGATGGATCAGGGCCAGTTAAAGCAAGTGGCCACACCGGATCGCATCTATGAAAACCCTGAATCTGTTTATGTCGCTGATTTCATAGGAGATGTGAACATCATCGAAGGCCGCGCCACTCCATCCGGAGAGGACGCCTACCAGATCGTTTGGGCCGAAGGTCAGGCACCTTTGACGGCATCATCGCCTGCTGGTTTCTCAGACGGTCAGTCCTGCCATCTGGCGATCCGCCCCGAGAAAGTGACGATCTCTGCCGAACGGCCCGTTGATGCGGTCAACGCTGTTCAGGGCAAGGTTCACGACATTGCCTATCTGGGTAATCTGTCCACCTATCACGTTGAATTGGCAAACGGCACGATCATCAAGGCACAGACGGCCAACACCCGTCGCATCTCGCGTCGTTCGTTCACCTGGGAAGACCCAGTCTGGCTGTCCTGGACAGCCACGGCTGCGGTTCTGCTGGCCAACTGATGCGCCGTGCCATTCTGATCGCCATTCCTTACGTCTGGCTGTTGGCGCTGTTTCTGGTGCCGTTCTTCATCGTTCTGAAGATTTCGCTGTCGGACATCGCCCTGGCCATCCCGCCTTATACGCCAACTTTGGACCTGTCCGCTGGCTGGACGGGGATCACAGATTTCTTCGGGCAACTGGACTTCGAGAACTATGTCTGGCTGACGGAAGACGACCTGTATTGGAAAGCCTACCTGTCCAGCGTGAAGATCGCTTTGATTTCGACCTTCCTGACCCTGTTGGTGGGTTACCCAATGGCTTACGGTATGGCCCGGGCACCTCAGGAATGGCGACCGACACTGATGATGCTGGTTATCCTGCCCTTCTGGACCTCATTCCTGATCCGGGTTTACGCGTGGATGGGTATTCTGTCGAACGAAGGGTATCTCAACCAGATTTTGCTGTGGACCGGTATAATCTCGACCCCGTTGACGATCCTGAACACTTCGACCGCCGTCTATATTGGCATCGTTTACACTTATCTGCCCTTCATGATCCTGCCGATCTATTCGGCGTTGGAGCGTATGGACGGATCGCTGATCGAGGCGGCGGAGGATCTGGGATGTTCTCGTTTTCAGGCCTTCTGGCTGGTGACCATTCCACTGTCCAAGCCTGGCATCATCGCGGGGTGTTTCCTTGTGATGATCCCCGTGATTGGTGAATTCGTGATCCCATCACTTCTGGGCGGTTCGGGTACGCTGATGATCGGCAAGGTTCTGTGGGAAGAGTTCTTTTCGAACCGTGACTGGCCGGTTGCAAGTGCGGTGGCCATCGTACTGCTGCTGATTCTCGTCATTCCTATCGTGCTGTTTCAGCGCAACCAGCAGAAACAGGCGGAGGCAGAGGGATGAACAGATTAAGTTGGTTCAACACGGTTTCGCTGACGCTGGGATTTGCTTTTCTTTACATCCCGATGATCATCCTGATCATCTTCAGCTTCAACGAAAGCAAGCTGGTCACGGTCTGGGCCGGGTTTTCGACGAAGTGGTACGGAGAGCTTCTTCAGAACGAGGCGTTTCTGGATGCCGCCTGGGTCACGATCCGGGTCGCGGTCTTTTCGTCGACGCTGGCTACGATTCTGGGAACGGCCGCCGCTTACGTGATGGTCCGCAGTGGGCGCTTTTTTGGCCGGACACTGTTTTCCGGCATGATCTATGCGCCGCTGGTGATGCCTGAAGTGATCACCGGCCTGTCGTTGCTACTGCTGTTTATCGGCATCGGCCTGGATCGGGGTATTCTGACCATCGTTCTGGCACACACGACTTTCTCGATGTGTTTCGTTTCGGTTGTCGTATCCTCGCGCCTCATAACTTTTGATCGCTCGCTGGAAGAGGCTGCGCTGGACCTTGGATGCTCGCCCGCGCAAGCCTTCCGTCTTGTCACCCTGCCGATCATCGCACCTGCGGTAATCTCGGGCTGGTTGCTGGCCTTCACCTTGTCACTTGATGATCTGGTGATTGCATCGTTCACTTCGGGGCCGTCGGCAACGACATTGCCGATCAAGATATTCTCGGCCGTGCGCCTTGGCGTCAGCCCGGAAATCAACGCGCTGTCGACGATCATGATCGCTGTGGTGACAGTCGGGGTAATCACGGCTTCGCTTGTGACCAAACGCGCGATGGTGCGGCAGCAGCAGGACGAAATGGCCGCAGCGCGCACCGAATGAAGCGGATATTTCCAGACTACGCCTATGGCAGCGAACCTCGCGACGGCTGCTGGTGGGACGAAACTGTTGCCAGCCCGGATTGGCCAAAGGTTCAAGGCGGCATGCATGTGGATGTGGCCATCATCGGTGGCGGATTTACAGGCGTTTCTGCTGCCCTGCATTTGGCTAAGAACGCTTCGGTTGCGGTGTTCGAAGCTGGCGCGCCGGGGTGGGGTGCTTCGGGCCGCAATGGTGGGTTTTGCTGTCTTGGGGGTTCAAAACTTGGCCACGAATCCATGGAGCGTCGATTTGGCCGCGACGCCGCTCGGGACTATGCGAAAGCGGAACAGGCAGCGGTTCAACTGGTCGCTGATCTGTTGGCGCAGCATCAAATCGATGCGGATACCCACTCCAACGGGGAAACCCAAATGGCGCATTCCAAAAGGGCAATGGACGTGTTGCGCCGGAATGCCGACGAGACGGGAACCCTGCACGAAGCCGGAGACCTGCCTGCGAAGGGCATGGGTGGCGCGTTTCATGGTGCCTACACTTCGCCGATCGGTTTCGGATTGAATCCCCGCAAATATCTGTTCGGGATTGCCCGAGCCGCCGAAGCAATGGGCGCATATCTGTTCCAGAAATCCCCGGTTCTGAACGTTGAAAAAACGGCGTCCGGCTTTGTGTTGCAAACGCAGAGCGGGCCAGTCAAAGCGCAGGCGGTGTTGGTGTGTACCAACGGATATTCCAGCGAGGATATCCCGGCCTGGATGTCCGGACGATACATGCCTGCACAGTCGACCGTTATGGTAACGCGTCCCCTTGGTCGAGCCGAGCAAGTGGCACAAGGGTGGACTACGGATCAGATGTGCTATGATACGCGCAATCTGTTGCACTATTTTCGCCTGATGCCTGACGGGCGCTTTCTGTTTGGGATGAGAGGCGGCTTGCGGTCATCGGCCGTGGCTGAAGCGGCCATTCGGCAAAAGGTCCAGCAGGATTTCAAACATATGTTTCCTGCTTGGTCGACGGTCGAGGTCACTCATATCTGGTCCGGTTTGGTGTGCCTGTCACGGGCCCTGACACCTTTCGTCGGCCCCGTTCCGGAACAACCAGGGATGTTTGCCGGGTTTGCATATCACGGCAATGGCGTCGCCATGGGCACGTACTGTGGTCGAGCATTGGCGCGCTTGGTTCTGGGGCAGGACGCTGGGCCGCCAGCCGTGATGACGCAAAAACCAGGTCAGTTTCCATTGGGTCGCTGGCGCCGTGTGCTCATGCCGCCAGCCTACGCCATGCTGGCGCTGGCCGACCTGCGATGAGGCGGGGCGTTACAGAATTGCGGTTTCCAAATTCAACCCTGTCACATAGTCGGGCGCACCATTTTCGGCGCGCCAGAGGCAATACGTTGCCATGCGCCACGCATACCACGGTTTGAGCTGTAGATAGCGCGCGACGATTTCGGGTCTGCCGTAGGCGGAAAGAAACTGGTCTTCCTCTTTCTTCGACAGCGGTGAGCCTCGGTAAAGTTGCTGCATCGCAGGCGACAAAAAGAGCGCAAGGTCTTCGCAAGGATCGCCAAGGGCTGGGCATTGCCAGTCGATCAAAGTCAGACCACCGGTCGCCACCAGGATGTTACCTGCCACGGGGTCGCCATGGATCAGACAAGTCTGTTCCGTAGGTGTGACAGAGGTTGAAGGTTGCAAATCTGCGAGTTTGCCACGCGTGTTTGACGTACAGCCCTGCAGAATTCTGTTTCCATGAGCTCGCAAGTCTTCGCTGCCATTGCATCCGACTGGCGCCTGGACGGCGATGGACAGGGAATGAAGCTTGCGCAGCAAGGCACCGACCTGGGCTGACCCCTGCCGCCAGGGTGCTCCCGGTGCGTGGTCGTAAAACACCCAACTGGCTTCATTGTATTGCCCTGTGGCACGCAGCCTTGGCACGAAACCAGTGGTGCCAAACGCCTTCAGGCATTGGACTTCCAACTCTGCATCATTTCGAAACAATGGATTGCGCAATGCTGTGCTGTAGAGTTTCAGGACCTTGTCGCTTGCGCGGCCCTTGACCTTCCAGACCCTGTTGGTGCGCCCGCCGTACAAGGTCTCGAACCGAGGATGTGCGTTGACCAATGCTTGCGCATGGAGATGGTCAACCAGATCTCGAGGGGGGGCAGACAGGTTGGGCAGAGGTTCCATCACTTTTTCTGGCGAGTCGATTTGCCAAGCTTTGGCCTGTCCGGCCCGGTAGATCAAGCACCAGTTCTGACCGCAGTGACATGAGTTGCGGGAATTACCTGACCGCCTTGCAGGGTCAATAAAACAGCATCGACGCCTACCTGTGCTTCGATGACGCGACCGTAGGTGGCGACAGGTTTCTCGGAGAGCAACTCATCGCCTTTGTAGCATTCAAGGGTTGCAGTGTAGTTGCCTGATGCCATTGGATTGCCTGAAGAATCCACCCCCGCCCAAACAAACTCCTCAGTCGTCGTGGGCACAGTGACTTTATCGATCACCGTACCGTCACTGTCGCGGATCACCAATTTGGTTGCGTCCGCATCAGGGTCGGCCTGAGCAAACAGTGTCACCGGCTGGCCTTCAAAGTGAAAGGCCGAGGTTGAGCGGACGTCCATGCCCACCCAGCTTGCAAGTTCGTTCAGTTTCGTACCGCCCAATGCGTTGGCCAAGGTGGACAAGAGGTCATTGGTCTGGACTTGTTGCTCGACCATCGAGAACTGCGCCAACTGAGACGCATACTCGGTCGAATCCATCGGCTCCAACGGATCCTGATTCTTTGCCTGCGCCGTTAGCATCAGCAAGAATGTCTCAAAGTCCGAAGTAATCGCAGACTTCTGTGATGCCCCGGCCTTTTGTTGATCCGCAACGGGCTGCGTGGTGTTGACAGGCGTAATCATTGGTCAAAACCTCATGTCGATGCCCCGGCCCGAGGCCAGATTCTGTGGATGGGAAGTTGTGCGATCGATCCGTTCGTGCGGCGCAGCTTCTGAACGTGATGGGGATTGGGTGTCTGGGTCGTCTGCACCCTTTTGATGTGCGCCAGAACCCCAAGAGGTTCCCAGATCAAAGCTCAGATCCCCATAGCCCAGTTTCTGAAACTCTTCTGTCAGAACAGATAAATGACGTCGCATTAATTCGAGGGTTTCCGGACGCTCGGTCGCAATAGTGATTTGCAGGCCGTCCTCCCGGCCATTCAGAACAATGGAAACACGCCCAAGCTCTTCCGGATTCAGCGCAATTTCCGTTGCTCCTGATCCGGTACGTGTCTGGACCGCTGCTGCCAGCTGACCAGCCATCGCCCGGGCGATTTCTGCTCGGGCGGCAGAAGACGGACTCGTGAGTTGAGGCACAGAATCGCGTGAGGTCAGCGGCAAAGGTTCCTCTCTGGCGGCATGCAGGGCCTCAGCCTCGACAACGGGTGCCACCGGTTCGAATTCAACAGCAGTTGCCATCAGCTGAAGCTGCGCCACCGAGGGCGCCCGGTTAGGCGTTGGTGGTTTAGGCGTGAGAATGTTCACTTCGGGCAACAGTTTCTTTTCAGGGTCCAGAGGACGCGGGATGCCCCCCATTTGTTCGACCGTGCCTTTGGTTTTTACCAGCTGATCAAACACTTGGCCTTTTTCGGTCATGTTTGTCATTTGCGCAGGTTGGGGCGTCGGATCCTCCGCCTTCTGCGAGAGCGGCGGAACCGGGAAAGACGAGTCGCTTTGCAGGGACAATCCTTTTGATACCAATACCTGTGGTTGATCCGGTATTTTTGAGGGTGTTTGATTTGCCTCCGCAATCTGAACCGGCACCATCGTTATCTCGTCTAAGCCGGGGGTTTCGAGGAATGCAGAACGGATTTGCTGTTCACCGGTGTGTTCTGAAATCGGGGAGGGATGGGCCGCTGCTGATGCCTCGGCCGTTGTCCCCGGCACAGGCTCGGGCTCCGCTTCGACATTTGTCAGCTCGGAATTGATGGCAGAGTTTTCGCCTTCAGGAAGGCCAGTGGCACCGACCTCTTGTCCGAGGACGTCCTGAAAGCACTCTGGGCCAGTGTTTTGGCCCGGAGCTTTACGAGATGTGGCGGCTTTCTCGGTTGAAGTCGGCGTTGCGTTCGCCAGCGTTAAGGGGTTGGGCATTTTGCTCCGGCTCCGTGTGTCTGGTCGGAACACTGCCTGCAGGAAGTTACGTTTATTTTAACCGCTTTCGCCTTTGATCGAGAAAGTTCGAGGCAAATTCGGAGAAAGCCATGAAGGTTTCCACCCTTCCTCACGTATCTCAATCACCATCATCCCAAACCCGACTGAAAGATGTGACCATAGAGCTGGAAGCCGCGTTTCTAGGTGAAATGCTGAAATCTGCCGGGTTGGGCAAGACCCGCCAGTCCTTTTCTGGTGGCGCAGGTGAAGATCAGTTTTCTTCGATGCTTGTTCAACATCAGGCGCAGCAACTGGCCCGGTCCGGTGGCGTGGGCCTTTCCGAAATTCTGTTCAAGTCACTGATGGAGAAAACCGATGACGTCTAAGGCTGATACAGTGTTGATCAAGTCTTTGGAAGAAGTCCTGGATTTGGAACGTGTCGCACTTGTGCAGGGGGATCTGGACCGTTTGTCCAGCATGGCGCCTGAAAAAGAGAAGCTGATCGGCGCAATCAATGATCTTCAGGTGCTGGAAAGCGAGGCACTGATTCGCGTTCAACAGAAAGCCGAACGTAATCAGGCGCTGCTGAACAGCGCGGCTGAAGGCATCCGAGCAGTCGCCAGCCGAATGGCTGAACTGCGGCGTGTTCGTCAGGAATTCAGCACCTATGGTGCAGACGGGCAGCGGAGTGAATTTACGGTTCGTAACACTGCAAAGCTGGAAAAGCGGGCGTAGGCAGAAGTTTGATTCAAATCCGAAATTTCTGGATTGCGCGTTTTAGCACTCCGTTAGGGGATCGGGTTCAAAAGTGGTGCTGCACCTGAAATCAGCAGGTGGCGCGAACGGCCACGCGGCGCGTCGCACAGGTCAGAAAGACACCAATGCCTGCAAATAGTGCGGGGTGAAAATGGGCAAAATGGCCCGAACGGAAAAGGATGAAAGCTATGTCCAGCATTCTGACAAACAATGGCGCGATGGTTGCGCTGCAAACTCTCAAGTCGGTCAATAAAAACCTGGCGATGACCCAGAACGCAATCTCGACTGGCAAGGACGTCGCAACGGCCAAGGACAACTCGGCAGTATGGGCGATTTCCAAAGTGATGGAGTCGGACGTCAAAGGTTTCAATGCCATCAAGGACAGCCTGGCGCTTGGCGAATCGACCGTCGCCGTTGCCCGAAATGCCGCGGAAACCGTCACTGATCTGCTGACACAGATGAAAGGCAAGATCGTCGCCGCGCAGGAAGACAACGTTGATCGAGGCAAAATCAATGATGACGTGACTGCTCTGAAAGATCAGATCGCGTCCGTTGTCAGCGCAGCGCAGTTCAATGGCCTGAACCTGGTTGACGGCTCTGCCGGTTCCGCTTCGGTTCTGGCGTCGTTGGATCGTGACAATACCGGGGCCGTGACCGCATCGTCGATCACCGTTGCAGGGCAGAACCTGTCAACCGGCGGTTATGTCACCAAGCAGGTCTTTGACGGTTCGACCGGCGCATCGACAGGCAACGATCGCGTTGGCGCAACCATCGACAACGGCGCGACCGCTGCAACGGCGCTCGTCACCGACGAATCCAGCGGTGCCTTTGCTGCCGGCGACAAGGTCGTCGTCGCGATTAACGATCAGGTTGTATCCTATACCGTGTCTGCCGAAGACGCTGCTGCGACAACAACCGGTGATCTGGTTGCCGTTGGATTGAAATCGAAGATTGAAGAGCTTGGGATTACCGGTCTGACCGTAGACTATGACTCAGGCACCGCCGGAACCTTGTCTGTCACCAACGGTACGGGCTCTGACATTTCGTTCTCTGCTCAATTCGTGAATGCCGGTGCAGGTGGTCTGGGCCCGCTGGCCGGTATTGATGTCTCGACCGGCGCGGGTGCGACCGCTGCCCTGGCTGCCGTTGAGTCGCTGATCGATGCTTCGATCGACGCATCAGCTGCTTTCGGTTCCTCCCAAAGCCGGATCGAAACTCAGAAAGAGTTCATCTCGAACCTGTCCGACTCGTTCAAGTCAGGTATTGGCTCGCTGGTCGATGCGGACATGGAAGAGACGTCCGCGCGGCTTCAGGCACTTCAGGTTCAGCAACAGCTGGCAACACAATCGCTTTCGATCGCCAATCAGGCGCCGCAATCGATACTGTCGCTGTTCCGCTAAATCGCGAAACCGGTTGGGGCGCGGTTTTCGCGCCCCATCAATGACTGCCTGAAGACGGTTCTTTGGAAGGATTTCAAGTGACACCACAAGCCTTAGCCCATCAAACCTACGCGCAAACCGCCGCGCCAACGCGGACGCCTCGCGATTCGGAATACGAAGCGATTTCCAGGATCACACGGCGCCTGAAGGCGGCAACTGCACAAAAGGCAACGGACTTTTCGGCATTTGTTCAGGCCATACACGAAAACCGGCGGCTATGGGGGGTGCTGGCAACTGGTGTCGCCGATTCCAATAATGCGCTGCCCAACGACCTGAGAGCCAGAATCTTCTACCTTGCTGAATTCACCGAGCAACACAGCAGCCGAGTTTTGGGAGACGGCGCAACCGTTGAACCGTTAGTGGAAATCAACACAGCCGTACTGCGCGGATTGCGCCAGATGAGGGCATCTTGATGAGCGGTCTGGTCCTGAAGCTTGCCCCGAAAGAAAGGGTTCTGATCAACGGAGTTGTGATCGAGAACGGGGATCGTCGCGGCCGTTTTTCGATCATGACGCCGCAGGCCAATGTACTGCGACTGCGGGACGCGATTCATCCTGACGAAGTGAACACGCCAGTGCGCCGCGTCTGCTATGCTGCTCAGCTTGTATTGTCCGGCGACATGGAGCCGGGGCAAGCGCGTCAGCAACTGTTGCGGCGCGTGGAAGAGCTGAGCCAGGTTTTTACGGACGCTGATAGCCGACGGGTATTGGCCGAAGCCACTGATGCCCTGGTCGCGGAGCATTATTACAAATGCCTCAAATCCCTTCGCTCGCTTCTGCCACGGGAAGAGCGGCTGATGGCTTATCAGCAATGACATTTCAACCAGTCATCCCAAGCGGCGGGATCGTGGGCTGGCGGTTCTTGCAACGTACCTATGTGGGCCAGTTCCAGAGTTTTTCGTCTTCAGCGGTGAATGAGAGAGAGACCAAGTACTTTCTTGACAACATCGGAAAAATTCAATCCGCCAAAGAGCTGGTGTCGGATCGCAGGTTGTTGCAGGTCGCTTTGGGTGCGTTTGGGCTGGAAGGAGATGTGGAAAACCGGTTTTTCATACAGAAAATCCTTGAGGATGGTACTCAGGCGGATGACGCGTTGTCCAATCGATTGGCAGACAAACGATACCGGGAGTTTTCGGATGCCTTTGGATTTGGTCCCGGCGCTGTCCGCAAAACGGCGCTGGCTTCAAACATGGATCAAATCGCTCAGGCCAATTTGACCGCCCGGTTTGAAATTGCTGTTGGCGCATCAGATGAGACGATACGTATTTCGCTCTATGCACAACGGGAGCTTTCGGATCTCGCCAAAAGCGCCTCCAGCGCAGATACAAAGTGGTTCGATCTGATGGGGCTGCCACCCTTACGCAGCATGATGGAAACCGCACTTGGTTTGCCGTCGTCTTTTGCGCAGCTGGACATTGACAAGCAGCTGGTCGAGTTTAAGGACAGGTTGCTCAAACTGACTGGCTCGGAGGATCTGGCACAGTTTTCGAATCCAGACTCCGTTGAGAAACTGACCGACACTTATTTAGCCAGAAGCCAGATTGCCCAGCTTCAGAATACGATCTCGCCAGCGCAGACGGCATTGATCTTGCTGGGAGCTGTTTGAATCGGACGTTCTCGGATCGACTTCGTTGATGGGGCTTAGTCGCGACGGCATCACGTCAATCGAAAAACCTGTTTTTCTTAAGCACTGCAAACGGAAGGCCTCAACCGTTCAGAATCTCATCGGCTGCTGTTCGTAAAGCATAAGATCTGACGGGTTGGGACACATTGTGCAGATTGACGTCGCCCAGCGGCACGGCGTTGGAACAGGCCGGTTCGATGTCTTCGGAAACGACAATGCGGTGCCCCTGCGTCTTGCCGAATTCTCCCAAACGCGCTGCGATGTTCGCGGCCTGACCGATAACTGTGAAGTCAAGGCGTTCACGAGACCCCACATTGCCGTAGGTGACACGCCCATAAGCGACGCCGATTGAACAGTCGCAATGCACGTCTGTGCCTTCTTTGCGCAGCTCACCCAAAGTTTCTACGATTTTGATCGCCGAGCGCTGGGCATTGGTGCGGGCTGCACTGGCATTCTCGTCCGTTGCCGGGAAAACGGCCAGCACAGCGTCGCCGATGAATTTCAGAACTTCTCCGTTATTGTCATGAACAATACCCGAGACTGTTTCAAAGAACTCGTTCAGGAGATTGATATACTCGCCCCGGCCCAGCTTCTCTTCCAGGCTTGTTGAATTGCGCAGATCACAGAACATGATTGCGGCGTCGATCTCATCCCCGTCACCCCGCCTGATTTCGCCGCCCAGCACACGCGCGCCGGTACGTTTGCCGACATAGGTTTCCAGCAGGACCTGCGCGTTTTCGCGCTGCATGAACACTTCGTAGAAACGGGCAATGACAGAGGAACATTCAAATACAAGGCCCAGATTTTCGGTAGTGAACCCGTCCGGGTGATCGCAGGTTAGCGTCAGAACATTGGTGCGCCCGTCGGAGAACGGCAAGGGCATGGCCACGTAATCCGTCGCGCCCTTGGCCCGCAAATCCTCCATGATCGGGAAGCTGTTATGCGGGTTCTCATCGTTCAACCTTTGCCGCACGCCACCCAGACCGTTCGAGACATGTCGCAAAGGGCTGTTGATGAACGCCGGGTGGTCATAGATTTCGTATGTCGGGGCCCGGGTCAGAATCTCGTCTTCATCTTTTTCCCAGATATAGTGCTTTCCCGCGATAAGCGGGTGCAGAGACCAGGCCAGAATGCTCAGCCGTTGTATCGCGATGCCATGCTCCAGCATCTTCTCAGCCAACGCTTTGGTAAAGCTCTCGGGTGTTGTCGCGGTCGAAGCACCACGCATCAGCCAATCGATCAGCGGCCCGCTGATACTACCGTCATCGGGTTCGCGAAGGTGGATTTCGCCCAAATCGATTTTCGTATAGGCGCCGGGCACAAACCCTATGCAGCCTTGTATGGCCACGCTTTCAGGCAGGGCTTCTTCATAGGCCCAGACAGAATTGGCCAGATTTTCGGAACCCAGATTGATGTCGTGGTAAGTGGCAGTGCCTTTGAACGGGCAGAATGTTTGCAGGTCTGTTTCTTCGCTCAGATCAACACAGACATCCGCGCGGGGAACATAGATCGTGGGGGGCAGGCGCGTTTCATACATCACCTTGGCATTTGTACTTTCAGCCAAAAGCACATCGTTTCGGTAAATGGCAATTCTGCCATTCAGCGATTCAACCGATATTCCATACCCATTGATCTTTGGTGCGGCGTGGACGTTCACATGCGACCTCCCTTGCCTGGGGTTGTTCTAGAATGGGGCTTTGCATCGCACATTCCAAGAGGCGGCGAAGGGAAAAGTGCCAAGGCATACGGTCACACAGCAAGGCTCAGACCATCTGTATGACGTCTTTTTCGATGGACAGCATATAGCCTTTTTTGGCGATGTTCTTGACCAGAAGCTCACTGACCATCTGGTTGCCAAGCGCATCCCGCAACCGTTTGATCCGCGTCGCGCCCGCAGCTTCGTCGCAATCGGCTGCATTGCGGCCGGAAATCATGGCTTCGATCTGGGCACCGGACAATACCTCGTCATCCAGCCGGGATTCAGCCAGAACCGACAGGGTTTCCATGGCGGCAGGTGTGAGTTTGAAATCCATGTTGTTGAGGTAGACAGTATTTTCTTCGCGGCTGATCAGCAGGGATGTCACTTGAATGCCGGTGCGTTCGATTTGCGCCATGCGCCGGTTCAGCAGAACCAGCATTACCAGAAAGACCAATGCCGAGACCATCATCGCACTGGCGAAAACCAGCAACACGAAGATCACCATCCGATAACTGGACAGGGTGTCCGCGAAGGCGGTGCCAGACTGGGCCAGAATTTCAAGCAACCGGATTTCAGTTTGCGAGGTCAGATCGGCCTCTACGAACAATCGCTCGACCCGCGCGTTGAATGCGTTGGCGTCGGGCAGGGTCCAGAAAAGGAAAACCGCGGCGGTGATCAGAATGGCGACAATAGCCGCGATGCCCAGCACAACCAGCCTGACACCAGACCGACGCGCATCAGAAACGGAGATAGAATTGTCCGGCATTGCCCTTCCTCTGATCCAACCCTTCCGGCCCGAAAACGGACTGCACTTCAAGCAAGGTCCAGCCTGACGCGCGCAGGCGCTGGGCGATTTCTGCACGGGCCTGGCCCTTATCGCAGTTCGAGACCTGAATGACTCCGTAATGCAGACGCAGTGGATTGTCTTTCTTAGCCTTGTAATCCGCGTAGCAATCCGCGGCAGACGCGGTGGAGCCAAGCGATATCAGGACCGTAAAGGTCAGAGAAGAGAGTATCTGTTTCATAGGCCGCATCCTGCGCATGAGTTACTGCGATATTCAATAACCCAAGGGGTTTGCGGCCTCTGATATCCGATAACACCGGGCGGTTATTGCTTGTCTGAGCCGGCCGCCCCCAATGTCAGGGCAATCAGGACGCGCTCCGTCACACGGTCGCCCAAACACTATGAAGGACACGCATCATGCACAAGAAATTCATCACTTTCATCGTTGTGACCGCCGTTGCAATAACCGGGGTTTCTGCTTCTCAGGCACGGGCTGCTGATGCAAAGGACATTCTTGGCGGGCTGGCTGCCATCGCGATTATCGGTGCCGGGGTTCACTACTATAACAAGGAAAAGAAAAAGGATCGGGCGGCTCGCCACCAGACCTATACCCCTGCACCGTACACGCCGCAGCCCGTGCGCCCGCTGCCGCCGCGCGTGGCGCGATACGATCTGCCCCAGCGTTGCCTTCGTACATTCAACGGGTACTCACAGGATCATCCGTTACTTGGGCCGAAATGTCTCAAGAAGCACTACAAACATGCCAATAGCCTGCCGCAAGAGTGCAAGGTCGGTTTCTGGAACGGCCAAAAGGTCAAGCGGGCGTATGAACCCGCGTGCCTGCGCCAGAAAGGATACCGTGTCGTTTATCAGTAACATCGGTTGAGCAGGAGCGGTGCCAAAGAAGCGCCGTGTGAGAGAGGGCGGTGTGGGCTGCCCTCTCTTTTTTCTTGCGGCGCTGTGCGAAACGCGGTTTTCCAAGGGTATGACAAAACCAGATTTCGAACTTGAGCAGGCGCTGCTGGACCGGGGCCATTTTCGCATCGCGGGTGTGGATGAGGTCGGGCGCGGCCCTTTGGCGGGACCAGTTGTCGCCGCGGCCGTGATCCTGAACCCACAGGCCATCCCCGAAGGGTTGAATGATTCCAAAAAGCTGACGGCCAGACGTCGGGCCGCGCTGGATGCAGAAATTCGACACAGCGCTGAGTTCGCGGTGGCCGAAGCCTCGGTCGCCGAGATTGACGAGATCAACATCCTGAGGGCATCGCATCTGGCGATGGTACGTGCGGTTGAGACGCTGTCGCCGGCACCTGATTTCCTGCTGATTGACGGAAACATGATTCCGTGCGGCCTGAAGATTTCGTCGCAGGCAGTCGTGAAGGGGGATGCACGGTCGGTGTCGATTGCAGCCGCCTCGATCCTTGCGAAAAACTGGCGCGATCAGGTGATGGTGGATTTGGCGCAACAGCACCCGGGATATGGATGGGAAACCAATGCCGGTTATCCGTCAAAACAACACAAGGAAGCGTTGCAAAATCTTGGCGTGACCCCACACCATAGACGTTCGTTCAAGCCGGTGCACAACATCTTGTATCAAGAGTAAATCGTAAGTCGCTGATTCAAAAAAGAAATTGACGGCGAATCGTCTTTGACTCATCCTAGTCTCAACCAAATGAGCGCAAAAGCGCCGTGGACACTTGAGGCAGTGATATGACGACAACCACCAAAAAGGGCGCGAAAGCGCCCCCTTTAAACACGATTCTATCTGGGGACTGCATCGACGTGATGAACAGTCTTCCCGAGGCGTCCGTTGACCTGATCTTTGCGGATCCGCCCTATAATTTGCAGTTGAAAGGCCAACTGCATCGCCCGGATAACAGCCAGGTGGATGCGGTCGACGATCACTGGGATCAGTTTTCCAGCTTCGGCGCGTATGACGAATTCACCCGCGCGTGGTTGAAGGCGGCGCACCGTCTGCTCAAACCAAACGGCGCGATCTGGGTGATTGGCTCTTACCACAACATTTTCCGTGTAGGCTCGGCGTTGCAAGACGCAGGGTACTGGATTCTGAATGACGTTGTCTGGCGCAAATCAAATCCGATGCCCAACTTCCGCGGTAAGCGTTTCACCAACGCGCATGAGACGATGATCTGGGCGTCCAAACGTGAAGGGGCCAAATACACCTTCAACTATGAGGCGCTGAAGGCCCTGAACGAAGGCGTTCAGATGCGCAGCGACTGGGTGCTGCCGATCTGCACCGGGCATGAACGTCTGAAGGATGAAAATGGCGACAAGGCGCATCCGACGCAAAAGCCGGAATCTTTGCTTCATCGCGTACTGATCGGGTCGACCAATCCCGGCGACGTGGTGCTGGACCCGTTCTTCGGCACCGGCACCACTGGTGCGGTTGCCAAGATGCTGGGCCGTGAATTCATTGGCATCGAGCGCGAGGAAAGCTATCGCAAGGTGGCCGAGAAACGTATCGCCAAGGTGCGCAAGTTCGACCGTGAGGCTCTGGAAGTAAGTGCGAGCAAACGTGCCGAGCCGCGTGTTCCGTTCGGGCAGCTGGTCGAGCGCGGCATGCTGCGCCCTGGCGAAGAGCTGTATTCCATGAACCAGCGCCACAAGGCCAAGGTTCGCGCCGATGGCACGCTGGTCGGCGACAACGTCAAAGGCTCGATTCATCAGGTAGGCGCTCATCTGGAAAATGCGCCGTCCTGCAATGGCTGGACCTATTGGTGCTTCAAGCGCGACGGCAAAACGGTTCCGATCGATGTCCTGCGTCAGCAGATCCGGGCCGAGATGAACTGATTTCAAGAACACCGCCGGTGCCTGTGGCCTGACACAAGGCACTACGCCTTGCCCCGCCGATCCTACGGCGGGGTCTTTTGTTTTTGGATCAACAGTGATTGCATGAAGACAACCCTGACACTGCAAGAAAGATCACGGCCATGACCGAGACAACCGCGCAGCCCCGCCGCAGTCTGTTTTTCACGGAACCTGACACGTTCGATCTGGACAACAAGTACACGGAGGCCGCGTTAGAGCGGCACAAGCGCGAAGGGCTTGAACTGGCTGTACGCGCGCGCTGGGTGGCAATGGCCCTGACCGGGGCTCTGCTTATTTTTCTGAACCCGCAATGGGATGTGCTGTGGTATCATTTCATCCTGCTGCTGATCTGTGCCAATGGATGGCTGATCCGTAGCGCGGGCCGGGTGGGGCAATCCCGGGTCGAGCTTCTTTTGATCTTTGTTGATCTGTTGATCATGACCCTTGGGATGATCGTACCCAACCCGTTCAGCGATGATGTCCGGCCGCTGGCCATGCAATATCGGTTTGACAACTTTCAGTATTTTTTCGTCATTCTGGCGGCTGGAACCTTGGCTTATTCCTGGCGTACGGTGATTGCCATCGGTTCGTGGACGGCAATGATGTGGACGATCGGTTGGATCGTCGCCTGGTGGGTGGCCACGCCTATTCCGGAGATCAGCGAAAAGGTTGCAGAGGCCTTGCAGGGCTACCCGGATGTCGCCGAGCTGTTGGATCCCAACAGTTTCATGATCCCTCAACGTATTCAGCAGGTTATCGTGTTCATGATGGTTGCAGTAACGCTGGGCATCTCGATGCGGCGACTCAATCAATTGTTGATGAACAACGCGGGGCTGGAAAGGGAACGGGCCAATCTGTCACGGTATTTCTCGCCCAATGTGGTAGATGAGCTCAGTCAGAATGATGAACCGCTGAAACAAGTCCGTAAAGCGGATGTGGCCGTTCTGTTCATCGATATTGTCGGGTTCACCAAATACGCCGCCGGACGGGATCCCTATGAGGTGATCGAGGTGCTGCGCGGGTTTCATGCCCGTATGGAAACCGAGGTATTCCGGCACCATGGGACATTGGACAAATATCTGGGCGACGGTTTGATGGCGACCTTTGGCACGCCGGTGCCAACGCCGCTGGACGCGAGCAATGCCCTGGAATGCGCCCGTGCGATGGTGGGTGGAATCGACCGTTGGAATCTGGAACGCCGCAGGGCCGGAGAGCCCGAAATCCATGTCGGCGTTGGGGTGCATTACGGCTCGGTCGTACTTGGGGACATCGGTGCCAACCGGTTGGAATTCGCGGTGATTGGCGATGCGGTCAATGTGGCTGCCAAGCTTGAAGCGCTGACGCGAGATTTCAAGGCACGTGTCATTGTCAGTGATGCCGTGCGCCTGCGAGTTGCGGAAGAAAATCCGTCGATGTCGGAGGCCATGGCCGGTTTTGTCGCCTATCGCGACCAATCCGTTCGAGGGGTCGAGGCACCTATGGATGTCTGGGTGATGAAAAGCTGAGGTCCTCCCGCCCTTCAGAACCGCATCGAGGATGCGGTGCAGACAGTTGGGCCAAGCAGCGCGCCTGTGCGCGCTGCGGTCACGCTTTGGGCATCGGGTTCAGAGATTTGTTGTAGGGGTGCCAGTCGGTGATCTCGGGATAATAGTGGCGTTGCCACGCGCGAACGCGCGGGTTCATGACCCGCCGCCACAGCGGAGGGATCATCGCGGCCACGGTCATGACGGGATAGCCATAAGGTAATTGCGGGGCTGTGTCTGACGCGTGATGTTGCAGCAGCGGAAACCGGCGGTTGGGTTTGTAATGGTGGTCCGAATGGCGCTGAAGGTTGATCAGCAACCAGTTCGACGCTTTCTGCGAGGCATTCCACGAATGGCGTGGCAGGACATGCTCGTACCGTCCGTCGCCCAGGTGTTTTCGGGTCAGGCCGTAATGTTCCACGTAGTTGACCAGCTCGAGCTGCCAGATCGCGACACCAGCCTGTAGCAGAAACAGCGCCACGCCGGACCATCCTCCGATCAGGCCGGCCAGTACCAGCATCCCACCCTGCAGCGCCCAGTACCGCCAGAACGGGTTTGATCGATCTGTCCACGGTCTGTCGATGCGGGCTAGCTTGTCGCGCTCGGCGCTGAAGGCCGAAACCCAGCATTGCCACAGAACGCGGGGATAGAAGCGATGAAACCCTTCGTTGTAGCGCGCCGTTACCGGATCGCGCGGGGTGCCGACATGGCGGTGATGGACCAACAGGTGCTCGGACCGAAAATGAGAATACAGCACCATGGCAAGAAGGATGTCACCCAGCCAGCGTTCCAAGCGGCTTTTCTGGTGCATCAACTCGTGGCTGTAATTAATCCCAATCGTGCCCGAAATGACGCCCATGCCAAAGAAGAGGCCGATTTTCTCAAGCGTTGACAGATGGGTGTTGTGGGTTGCGTACCAGATCAGACCAAAAAGGGTGATGAACTGGATCGGGACCCAGAGTTTTGTCAGCAAAATGTACCATTGCAGCGCCGTGTCAGGTGCCTCGGGGTCGGCGTTTTGAGTGTTGAGCCCGGTGATCCGGTCCATCACTGCAAAGACCCACCAGGTTGCGGCAGGAACCAGCAGCAGTGACCATCCACCGGTAGCAGCTGAAAACCAGACCAGCGGAACCAACAGCAGCGACACCCAGAAAGGAGATGCAGATTGCCAGCGGGACAATGTGCCTGTTGCGATCATCTTTTCTGCTCCGACTTTATGGGCATACCCTAGCCATGACCCGAAGACTTGCACAGCGGACTTATTGTCCTCTCCACAGATCAAAGATCTTTCGCATCACTGTTGGCAGGTCGCTGGGTCTGAAGCTGTGCTTGTCTACCACGGTCAGATGTTTGGGTACGTCCTTAGGGACGGCATCCGTGCTCCAGATCCGCAGAATCAGGTGGAAATGTGTAAACGTGTGGCGCACTTCGCCCGGCAAGATTTTCCATGTCGCAGGGAACGGGGCACGTTCGGTGGGGTCATCGTTCCATTCTGATCCGGGCCAACCCAGCATTCCGCCCAGCAGACCTTTGTCAGGCCGGCGTTCCAGCACCATGGCACCGTCTGCCATACGCGCGACATACACGTGCCCATAGCGGGTTGGCTTGGGTTTTTTGGGTGCTTTTCTTGGCAGGTCGGCTTGGGTTCCTGCGACGCGACTCTGGCAGGGTTCACGCAGGGGGCAGATGCCGCAAGCCGGTGACTTCGGCGTGCAGATGGTGGCCCCCAAGTCCATGACCGCCTGCGCGTAATCGCCAGGGCGTGAGGTCGGAGTCAGAGCCGACGCTTTTTCTTTCAGCACGGGTTTGGAGCCGGGCAACGGGTCGTGAATGTCATAGAACCGGGCCATGACCCGTTCGACATTTCCGTCCAGCACGGTTTCGGGCTGATCGAATGCAATGGCCGAGATCGCAGCCGCTGTATAGGGGCCAATGCCGGGTAGTTCCAGCAGGGCTTCAAAGTTGTCGGGAAACCGGCCATCGTGATCCTGCGTGACAGCACGCGCGCATTTCAACAGATTGCGGGCGCGAGCGTAGTAGCCAAGCCCGGCCCATTCTCCCATGATCTGTTCGTCCGGTGCGGCGGCCAGGGCCTGAACCGTGGGCCAACGGGTGGTGAAACGCAGGAAATAGTCACGCACCGCCGCAACTGTTGTTTGCTGTAGCATCACTTCGGACAACCAGACCCGATACGGGTCCGGACGTATGCCGGCGGCGCGATCCGCCGGACCCGTGCGCCATGGCATTTCGCGGGCGTGGCGGTCGTACCACTCCAGCAACGCATCACTGACGGTCAATTCAGCAGAGTCACGCAAGTTTTATCCATCTCCCTGTCGGGTTTCTCTGGCACCCGGTGCCCTGCTCAGTACAATAGAGGTGTAGGAGCTGGAAACCAGATGCAACGCAGACGTTCTTCGACCCGTGGGTTCAAACGCACCGCGTCCTTGCTTAACGATCAGATCAGGCGCGCCGGGGAAAGCCGGGGTTTTGCCGTCTCTCGGCTTTTGACCCATTGGGCCGAGATCGTCGGCCAGGAAATCGCCGCCATCGCACGCCCGGTCAAAGTGGGTTATGGCAAGGGCGGTTTTGGTGCGACCCTGACCGTTCTGACGACCGGACCACAGGCTCCGATGCTGGAAATGCAGAAGGAACAGCTTCGCGGCAAGGTGAATGCGGTCTATGGCTATAACGCCATCAGCCGCGTCCGCATTACCCAGACCGCTCCGACCGGATTTGCCGAGGGGCAGGCCAGTTTCGACCACAAGCCGAAGCAGGCTAAACCCAAGATTGCGCCTGACATTGCCGCCGAGGCTGACAAAGTGTCACGCAATGTAAATGATGAAGATTTGCGCGCGGCCCTTGAACGTCTCGGGCGCAACGTTTTATCCAAACAGAAACGCTAAGAAAGGGCTGAGAATGAGCCGTATTGCAACCGTAATCTGTGCGGCTGTCGCCGTAGCCGCTGGCGGCTATTGGCTGACACAGTCGAACACCAACGTCTCCCTTCCGCTGGTCAGTGCTGCCGAAGCGCAGGAGGCAGACCTGGATACTTCGACGATCGTCGATATGGTCCAGGGCGCTGAGGATGCGCCTGTCGAAATCATCGAATATGCATCCTATACCTGCCCGCATTGCGCAAATTTCCACGCAGGCGCCTATAAGCAACTCAAGAAAGACTTCATCGACACCGGCAAGGTCAAATTTACCTACCGTGAAGTCTATTTTGACCGCTACGGCCTTTGGGCATCGATGGTGGCCCGCTGCGCCGGCCCCGAGAAGTTCTTCGGTATCACAGACCTGATCTACGAAGGGCAAGCCGAATGGTCACGTGCTGGTGGTCCGGCCGAGATCGTGGACGAGCTGCGCAAGATCGGTCGTCTGGCCGGTATCGATGGCGACCAGCTTGAGGCTTGCCTGCAAGATGGCACCAAGGCGCGGACATTGGCTGCGTGGTATCAGGAAAACGCCGAACGTGATGGCATCCAGGCGACTCCGTCGTTCCTTGTGAACGGCAAGAAAGTCGACAACCAGTCCTACGCTGACTTCAAAAAGCTGATCGAAGACGAATTGGGTGGCTAACTACCCTTTTCCGGTTGGCCCTGTCTGGGCCGACCGGGCCTATTTTGGTGAAAGTGCTGCGTTCAGCAGCATTTCCCTGACCTCGTCAGCTTGGCCAATATACAATCGAACGGGCAGAGTGATAACTTTGCTCCGAAAGGCCGGAGGCAGGCGTACGGCATCTTTCTCAGTTGTGATCATCTGAGCACCTAGCTGGCGCGCCTCGTTTTCCAGTCGGGTCATCAGGGCCTGAGTCAAGGGCTGGTGATCATCCAGAGCTTCGGCGCGGACCAGCTCCACGCCTAGCTGCCGCAGGGTTTTGAAGAATTTCTCGGGATGGCCGATACCAGCAAATGCCAGACCGCGTGTTCCGGTCCAGTCCATGCCTGTATTCAGGGGTTCGATTGCACCAGTGACATGGGGAACGGACAACTTGTCGCCCCACTGATCGGTGAAAGCCTGTTGCGCAGCCTCATCGCCCAGAGACAACACAAGGTCGGCCCGTTTCAACCCGATGTCGACCGGTTCCCGCAGCGGACCGGCAGGCAGACACAAGCCGTTTCCGAACCCGCGTTGTGCATCCACAACAATGATCGAGAAATCCTTGGCAACCGAGGGATTCTGAAAGCCGTCATCCAGAACAATTACCGAGGCCCCGGCCCCGGCAGCTGCACGGGCGCCTGCCGCCCGATCTTTGGCAACCCAGACTTCGGCGAACATCGCCAGAAGCAGCGGCTCGTCCCCAACTTCGGCAGCAGTGTGCTTGGCCGGATCAACCCGCACCGGCCCCTCCAAAGAGCCTCCGTGCCCCCGCGTGACGACATGTGGTTCATGCCAGCCATTTCTAAGTTGTTCGAGAGTCCAGATCACCGTGGGCGTCTTCCCGGTTCCACCGGCATTGAGGTTGCCGATACAGATCACTGGCACACCGGGTTTTTCACCGGTCTCCGAGGCGATCCTTCGCGCGGTTGCCGCTGCATAAAGGCGTCCAAAAGGCGCCAGCAGACGCGCCCTCAGATCCGGTTGGTCCGGGGTCGTGTTCCAGAAATCAGGTGCCCGCATGATCCGCACTCCGCTGATCCAGAATATCCTGCACCAATTCGATCAGGGCGTCAGCCTGTGGTGCGCCTTCGGTTAACAATTTCCATCCCGCCAACGCCATGTCGGCCGCATGATCCGGGGCCAGAAGCTGCACAACGGCGTCGCCCAGTTCGGTCGCCGTTTTAACCTCTTTGGCAGCGTTCACTTGTTGCAGGCTGGAATAGAATTCCTGATGTCGATGCACATACGGTCCGAACATGATCGCAGACCCCAGCGCGATTGCTTCGGACGGGTCTTGACCGCCCGCTCCGCGTTCAAGCGAACTGCCCATGAAGGTCACTGCTGCCATGCGATGCCACAGGCCCAGATTTTCGGGGTCCGATGTCAGGACCACCTGAGTGGTATCTTCAATCAGATCCCCTTCATCCCAATTGACGCAGCGCAGGTCCATCGATTCCAATCGCCGTCTTAACGGCATCACTTCCGGCTCATCTGCGACGTGCAGCACCAGAACCAGCCGATGCAGCATCCGCAGCGCCTGACGGTGGGCTGTCAGGACCGAGATAAATTCCTTGTCCTGAACCCATGCCGCCAACCAAACCGGGCGCCCCGCAAGCGTGTGAGTGGTTTCAATAAGCTCGTCTTCCGGCCAGGGCCGGGGGTCGGGGCTGATCCGCAAAGGCGGTGATTCCGCAACTTTTCCGGATTGAATGCCGAGACGGCGGATCTGTCGCGCCGTCTGGGCGGATGGCGTAAGAATCTTGCGGAAACAGTCAAAGGTCACCCGTGTGATGTCCGGCAGCCAGCGGGCGTTTCGGGACAGTGTGACGCTGAACTGAGCGTCGAACAAGACCAGCGGGATCGCCTGTTCGTCAGCGCGCGTGATGATGTTGGGCATCAGGTCGCCACCGACCCACACCCCCATGTTCGGACGCCAGTATTCGACAAACTCGCGGGCTGCTCCACTCTGTTCCTGCGGCAAGTTGATCAAAGGGAACTTGCAATCCGGCCAGTTGGACAAATCCTCATCCGGGGGGACTGTGAGCAGGAAATTCAGATTGGCCCTGACCTGCAGCAACCGACGGCAGAAGTCGGTCACTGCCCGAAGTCGATCCGGAGTGGCAACCTGTATCCATACCAACTCTCCTTCGGGGCGCGGCATTTTGGATTGCGGCGCAACCCCGTTGCGCATCCCCCATGACAACACCCTGTAGGCGGCCAGGCTGAGCGAGCGCGGTTTGCTCATGTTCCGATTCCCGGCCCGGCCGGGTCCAGCAATGCGGACAGTTGCTGGTGAATCGCGGTGCTGGCTGCGATCACGCCGTTCAGCCTGGGGTGCGCATTGTTGAAGATCAGCTGTTGACCCGTACGGTCCGAACAGATTCCGCCTGCCTCTTGAATGATCAGGTCGCCTGCGGCAATGTCCCATTCCCAACTGGGGCGAAGGGTCAGCATGCCATCGAACCGTCCCTGTGCAACCAAAGCCATGCGATAGGCAAGCGACGGGCGGTACGCGCGTTCGAACTCTGGTGCCTGCGCGTTGCGCCAATGCCGTGCGTCAAGGTTGGGCTTGGCGGCCAGAATTTCTGATTGCAAAAGCTCTGCGGTAACGGAGGTCGTGATCGTCTCACCATTGAGAGTCGCGCCCTGACCCTGTGCCGCCGTGTACAGCAAATCCCGCATCGGCAGGTAAATGACCGCCGCCGTCACCACGCCGTCATCGGCGACGGCTATGGAATGTGCCCAGGTGCGCGCGCCTTCTGCAAAGCTTCGGGTGCCGTCGATCGGATCGATGATGAAAGTGTTGCTGCGGTTCAGCCGGTCGGGTGAGTCTTCGGATTCCTCACTGAGCCAGCCATAGCCCGGCCGCGCTGAACACAACCGCTCCTCCAGCATCGCGTTGACAGCAAGATCCGCTTCGGTCACTGGCCCGGCGCCGTCAGGCTTGTCCCAGCGCTGTGCTTGCGTGCCGGAATAGCGTGTGGCGATCTTGCCGGCCTCCAGCGCCGCCTCGATCAGCAGGGGCAGGTCAGTTGCCGGCAAGTGTCATTCCTTCGATTAGAAGCGACGGAACCACGCGCGACAGATACGGGCGGGCATCATTCGCCGGAATGATCCTGCGCAGCATGTCCCGTAGATTGCCCGCAATGGTGCATTCATTGACCGGATGCGTGATCTCGCCACTCTCGACCCAGAACCCCGATGCACCTCGGGAATAGTCACCGGTATTGGGGTTGATCGTCGATCCGATCAAGGATGTGACCAACAACCCGGTTCCCATATCGCGCAGCAGATCGGCACGGCTGTGATCGCCTTGTGTCAGCCTCAGGTTCCAGTTGCTGGGAGAAGGCGGGCCCGAGACCCCGCGTGCAGCGTTACCCGTGGATGCCATATCCAGTTTTCGCCCGCTTGACAGGTCCAGCGTCCACCCGGTCAGGACGCCGTTTTCCACGATTGCCCGGCGTTGTGTCGGCAAACCCTCGGCATCAAAAGGGCGCGAGCCCGAGATGCGTGGCCGATGCGGGTCTTCGATCAGAGACAGGTGCACGGGCAGAACGTCCTGCCCCAGACAATCCTTGAGCCAGGATGCGCCCCGCGCGATTGCCGCACCATTGCTGGCGGCCAAAAGGTGGCCGATGAGCGAAGATGAGATTCGTTCGTCAAAGAGCACGGGAAAATTACCCGTTTCAGGTTTGCGCGCACCAACCTGTTGCACGGCGCGTTCACCTGCAGTGCGACCGATCTCATCCGCGCTGCGCAAGTCGGATTGGAACGTCCGGCTGTCGCCGTCATAGTCCCGTTCCATCCCGGTGCCTTCGCCCGAGATCGCAACACAGGATATCGACCGGCTACTGCGTTCATATCCGCCGGTAAACCCGTTTGTGGCGGCCAGATGCACACGGTGGGTTCCATAGCTTGCAGCCGCATCTGACACTTGGGTAACGCCGGTAACGGCCAGCGCTGCGGTCTCGGCCGTCAGAGCATCCTGCATCAGGGCTTCGGCAGACGGGGACGGGGCAGGGTCTGTCAATTCCAGTGACTCTATGTCCCAGTCTGTGACCAGCTGGTCCTTGTCAGCCAGCCCGGAAAACGGATCTTCGGGGGCTTCCTTGGCCATCGCAACGGCTCGTTCTGCCATTGCACGCAAGGTATCCGGCCGGCCGTCGGAACTGGACACAATGGCAGATCGTTTGCCCAGAAACACCCGCAATCCCAAATCAGTGCCTTCCGAGCGTTCGGCATGTTCCAGCGCCCCGCCCCGCACTTCGACCGAAACAGAGGATCCGTCGAGAACGATGGCATCCGCCGCGTCCGCGCCTGCCTTGCGGGCCGCGTCAAGCAAGTGCTGGCTGATTTCTTCTGGTGTGCGGGTCATGAGGCCTCCGGGTTGGTTGCCAAGGACCTAGCCTTGGACTGCCCGTCTCGCAAGACCTGTGACCAGATTGTATGTTGAGGATCGCGGTGAACCCGTGCCGTTTCAGAGGTTTGTGCAAGGGTCGGCAGGACGGAGAAAGGGCCGCATGTCGCGCGGCCCTTTCCTTTGATTGTCACTTGATACGCTGACCATTCGCCAGGATCTGACCGTCTTCGGTGAACTCGATCTTCGAGTTCAGAGTGTCCGGTTCTTCGCCCGGAACAGCCATCAGACCCATCATCATACGGGCACCCAGCGCGTCTTCGTCCGAGATGATTCCCATGCCGATCAGGGTGTCGATCAACTGGTTGGCTCCAACCAGTTGCAGGTTCGCCACGCCGCTTGGGCTGGGCAGGCCATCAAACTCTTCGGTATTGGTGTTGTCGAAAGCAAAATCACCGTCACCGGTCAGTTTGGCGCCAACCAGCGAAACCAGCAGGTCGTTGATCTTCAACGAGTGCAGTTCTCCCGGCGCTTCGTCGGATTCGACGTCAATTTCAGGATCGAATATGTTCATCAGCACTTTCGCAGTACCCGTCGCATCCAACGCAATCGTCGCAGGATCACGCGGCAGTGCGCCCGCAGGATCGAAAATGCCCCACAATATATCCGACATGGTGAAATCAGTCAGGTTCAGCCCAAAGCCGAAGGGTTGAACCTCGTCCGATTGCTGGATGGGGAATTCGAAGTTCAGGCCAGCCTTGGCCATCGAAAGCTCGATCGGGAACGGCAAGCCCGCCGTGGTAACGGCCATCTTCGTGCTGTTCTGGTCAATGTCATAGACGATACGCTCCGCATCGATGCTGGCTGCAAATCGCCCGCCTTCGGATGTGCTGTTCATCGAGAACGCCTGACCTTCGCTGGTCCCGCTCAGATCAGTGCTGCCGGAAGCATAGGTGAAGGTGCCGTCAAACGAGAAACCAGCCTTGTAAAAGGCTTCTGGGTCCGAAAAGTCAAAATCCGGGGGGATCACGTTGTTGCCTTCAAATGCCAGTTGATCCAGTTGACCGTTGATCAGCCCGTTTTCGCCGCTTTCAGGATCCTGAAAGTTCAAATCATAGGTTAAAGTGGCTGCGTTGAAGGTCTGGCTGATATTGCGATTATCGCCGATCTGCATCCGCGAGCTGCCGGACAGATCGCTTGCTTCAGCATTTATGCCAAAGACTTCATTCGGCAAAGGCTGGCCGTCGACCTCAATCGAGTCCAGTTTCACCCCCAGCTGGTCAGCCGTGTAATCATAGGTCATGTCTTCTGGCGTGCCTGAAACGACCATGTTCAGTTGGCTGTGGGAATAGGTGACGGTGGCCGCAAAATCTTCATCTTCGGCCTGTCCGGTGACTTCCATGGGAAAGCTTTCCGGCAGTCCAATGGTAACGGTCCCGTCATCATTTTCGGTCAGTGTCATTTCTGGCATGACCATCCGAAACTGCCCTTCCTCTTCGGGAAAGGCCACTGAAAGCGTCATGTTTGAAATTGTGGTAACGTCGCCTGCGGTGCTTTCGTCCCCTGTGATGGTGTAACCCATCGAGGTGAAATAACTCTGCCAGTCGGACCAGACATCATTGGCTGACAGGTCGGCAAACGCCCCTTGGGCGGCAACGGCATAAGCCAGAGCAGCGCCGCAACTGCGGCGAAGGAAAACGGACATAAGGTAACCCTTCTTGATCAATTTGTGGCGCATGGTCGGGTTTGCAGCCGGTATCGTCAAGGGGGCAAGGGCTGGACCCTTTCCCCGTTTCCGCGTTACGGCTGTAGCCGACAGAGATTGCAATGCGTGAGGAGGGGCAAATGCAGGAAAAAACTGTTCTCATAACCGGGGCCAGCCGTGGAATTGGGGCCGAGGCAGGGCGCGTTTTTGCCGCAGCTGGTGCCAATGTCGCATTGGTGGCCCGCAGCCATGATCAAATTGACGCGCTGGCCGCAGAATTGGGCAATCAGGCCATCGCACTGGCCTGTGACGTCAGCGATTTCGCGCAGGTCGAGCAAGCCGTGGCCACATGCGTGGACCGGTTCGGTGGGCTGGATGTTCTGATCGGCAATGCGGGTGTGATCGATCCGATCTTTCATCTCTCGAACGCTGATACAGCGGCGTGGAGCAAGGCCATCGACATCAACCTGAAAGGCATTTTCTACGGGATGCGCGCGGCGTTGCCGGTGATGCGGGCCGCTGGAGGGGGGAGTATTCTTACGATCTCGTCCGGTGCAGCGTCGAACCCGGTCGAAGCCTGGAGCCATTATTGCGCCTCGAAGGCCGGGGCCAAGATGCTCACGGAATGCCTGCATCTGGAAGAAGCCCATAATGGTATTCGCGCCATGGGTCTTTCACCGGGGACGGTGGCCACCGAAATGCAGCGTTCGATCAAGGCCAGCGGCATCAATCCCGTCAGTCAGCTGGACTGGGATGTCCACATCCCCGCAGATTGGCCCGCACGGGCGCTGCTGTGGATGTGCTCCGATGATGCAGATGAATTCCTTGGCACTGAAATTTCGCTGCGGCTTGATGACATTCGCAAGCGGGCCGGGCTGATATGATCGAATTGACCAAAGAGGACGGCCTCTGGATTGTCACGATCAATAACCCTGACAAAGCAAACGCCCTGACGGGGGCCATGCTGTCAGAACTGGCCGAGATTGCCGAGTCTGCGAAAGACGCGAAGGCGTTGATCCTGACCGGCGCGGGCAAAGTGTTCAGCGCCGGGGCGGATCTGGACGAGGCACGCGCCGGTCTGGCCAGGTCGGATGTCTGGGAAAGACTGTCTGGCGCCATTGCCGCGCTGCCCTGTCTGACCGTCGCCGCACTGAACGGCACCTTGGCCGGCGGGGCCAATGGTATGGCACTGGCCTGTGATCTGCGCATTGCCGTGCCGTCGGCCAAGTTCTTCTATCCGGTGATGAAGCTGGGGTTTCTGCCACAACCGTCCGACCCCGCGCGGCTGGCGGCTCTGGTCGGACCGGCAAGGACAAAGTTGATTCTTGTGGCCGGTCAGAAAATCACCGCGCAGGAAGCGTATGAATTTGGCCTGGTGGACCGGATTGTCGACCCCGATCACCTGATGCAAGCCGCACGCGATCTGGTGGCCGACAGCGTGAACGCCGCCCCCGAGATCGCAGCGGGAATCGCAAGGTTGTGCTCATGAGGCTGTCTGCACTACGCGTGCGGGTCGCTGATCCGGATCGGCTGGCCACGTTTTATCGCGACGTTCTGGGCATGTCCGTTCGCGAAGCAGAAACCGACCGTCGTGTCGGCTATGACGGCGTAGACGCAGACATTTTGTTGCTGCCGGGTGGAGGAGGGTACACCCATGACAAGGGGCAGCGGTACTGGAAGATAGGAATCACTGTACCGGATGTCGATCTTGCCGCGGCTCATCTGCGCAGGTTTGACGTTCCAGTGAGCGCGCCGAACCAGTTTCTGGACATCGGCTACATGTGCCATCTTGCGGATCCCGAAGGGTTCGTCATCGAACTGCTGCAACATGATTTCGAAGGCAACCGACCGCCGCATGCGGCGGACCCCGACGCGCCCTTTGCGCAGGCTCGGATCGGCCAGATTACCCTTCGAACCGGCGATATTGCCGCCGAAGACGCGTTCTGGCGTGCCCAGGGCATGTCGTTGTTGTCGATGCAGGAGGTCGCCCCCTACGGCTTCGATCTGCATTTCTATTCCTTTATGGACGAAACCCCTCCCAATCCTGATCTTTGGGCTGTTGAAAACCGCGAATGGCTGTGGAAACGCGCCTATACGACGATGGAATTCCAGCATATTGCGGGCGCACAATTCGCGCATGTGCCGGACTTTCTGGGTATCGAGATCGAAGGTCTGTCCGAACCACTGACAGATACTTTCGGCGACCCGATCCTGCCGGGCTGATCACCTCCCGCGCCGCTTGCCCGGAACTTTCGAACGAAACCCGGGTGGGCGTTTGCGAACCCAGATCAGAAATTTCTCAAGCCTTGGATGCGCACGCAAGGCCTCGACCGTGTTGAAACTGCGCGCCAGTTCGGCTTCGGTCAGGGTGGCGTGCACCTCTTTGTGGCAGATCTGATGCAGCAGAACGGTCGGTCCGCCCTTGCCTCCTTTGAGTTTTGGGATCAGATGATGCAGGCTGCCACCCCCGTCGGGGATCGGGCGGCCGCAAAGCGGGCAGATCGGATCGCTGTTCGTCATGACGATATGAAACTTGCGCCTGTGACGGGCGAAGGCAAGAGGGTGCGAATGGCGCAGGCAGTGGTGATCGGAGCAGGCCCCGCCGGGTTGATGGCAGCCGAGCAACTGGCAGCAGCCGGGCATTCCGTATTGGTGGCCGAGGCCAAACCTTCGGTCGCGCGCAAGTTCCTGATGGCCGGGAAGTCGGGTCTGAACCTGACCAAGGACGAGCAGCTTGATGACCTGATCCGCGCCTATGGTGTGGCGGCGGATTGGTTGCGCCCGATCATTTCAGCCTTTGATGCCGAGGCGGTGCAGCGCTGGGCGCGTGATCTGGGTCAGACGCTGTTTGTCGGCTCGACGGGGCGTGTATTTCCTGAATCCATGAAGGCCTCGCCTTTGTTGCGGGCCTGGCTGGCACGGTTGGGCGAGTCCGGGTTCGAGGTCAGGACCCGCTGGCGTTGGACCGGCTGGGACGGTGAAGCGCTGGTGTTTGACACCTCGGACGGGCGGCGCAGTATCTCAGCGGATGTCACCGTGCTGGCACTGGGCGGCGCAAGCTGGGCCCGCCTTGGCTCGGACGGTCACTGGGCGCAGATATTGGGCAGTAAAGGTGTGGCTCTGGCTCCGTTTGAACCTGCGAACTCAGCTATTTCAGTCGATTGGAGCTCTCATATGCAGCCTCATTTCGGGGCCGCATTGAAATCGGTCCGATGGATTGCAGGCGACCTTGAGAGTCGAGGAGAGGCAGCGATTTCCGAGACCGGTCTGGAGGGCGGCGGGCTTTATTCTCTGACACCGGCCTTGCGTACGGGGAAGCCTTTGTTTGTTGATCTGATGCCCGATCTGGATCGACAGGTTCTGCTGGCGCGGTTTTCTGCAAAACGGTCAAAAACAACGTTATCCCAGTGGATGAGAAAGTCGCTGAACCTGTCCGCTCAGAAAATCGCCCTATTTCATGAAATGGCAAAACGCGGCGGCCACTCTCAATCCGTGCAAGTGAGCATGTTGAAAAAGCTGCCAATCCGGCATGCCGGACTTCGCCCGATGGATGAAGCCATTTCGACCGCAGGTGGTGTGAAACGGACAGCGCTGGATGACGGGCTGATGCTGACGGCCCTGCCGGGTGTGTTCTGCACCGGTGAAATGCTGGATTGGGAGGCCCCAACCGGGGGATATCTGCTCACGGCTTGCTTTGCTACTGGGCGCTGGGCCGGTCAGGCCGCCGCAGATTGGCTTGAAACGGCCAAGTGATTTAGCGGGATCGCGCCAACATCGCCAAACGGATCATCGCGCGTTCCACCAGTGCCATGGCAGGGGCTGTTTGCCCGGCGGACCGCAGCGACAAATCCGTATCCGTCAGAACCGTCAGCGCGGTTTGCAGCTTGGCCGCCCCCCAACCCTGTGCCTGCCGCAGGATGCGGTCGCGCCGATTGCCGTAAACCGGCGGACGCAGCTTGCCGATGCCCTGCGCGGCACCACCGGGATCGGACGCGCAGGCATAGAGTGTCCGAAAATGCCGCGTCGCCCCGATGCACAGTGTCACTCCGTTGGTGCCTTGCGCCTGCAACCTCCGGATCAGCGGCCCGATCTCACCCGCGCGGCCCTCGGCCACGACGTTGAGAACGTCATCCAGCGCCGCCTCGGTCGAGCGAGGAGCGCAGGCCTCGATATCTTCGACTGTCAAGTCAGAGCTGTCATCACGCTTGTAAAGTGACAATTTTTCAATCGTTTGCGCGAAATCACCGGGGCTGAGGCTGACGGCCAACTCGCTGATTGCAGACATGACATCTCGGGGCACGTTTTTTATACCCGACTCGGCAAGAACCCGTTCCACTTCGGCGCGTGAGGGCGGGTCGTCATAAATACCAACCGCATAGGCGGCAGGGTGGCCTTCGAACGCCTTGCGGATTTTCGAGCTGGGTTTCAATTGCCCTGCGGTCACCATGATCTGGGCATCTCCGGGGGCCCAGTCTTCGAGCGCGGCCAAAATCGCAGGCGCTGCGGTTTCAGTTGCATCTTCCACGAAAACGGCACGTGGGCCGGGAAAGAAGCCGGCCGCCTTGACTGCGTCCAGCAGCAGAGCGGGATCACCACGCAGATCGCCCCCCGGCAGACGGGTCAGACGCATTTCTTCTTCGGCTTCGGGGCCAAGCAGAGCGGCCAGCACCTGTTGCCGCTTGAGCGCAACCCGCATCGCATCCGCGCCATAGATAAGCAGCCCGGTCTTGTCCGCGTCCGGCTTGGCAAAATATCCGTCAGCCTCACGCGGGCTCAGCTTCATGCGGCCAGGTCCGGTGTGGCGTAAAGACGATTCATGATCTGACTCGACAGAATCACCATCAGTCGTTCCTTGGCATCGCGCTCATCCGCCAACGTGGAAACGGTCGACCCTGCGGCAGAATAAGACACAAAGTCCGCCACCGAGCCCGAGGCGATGATCTGACCGGTTGCGTTGGACCGCAGGGCATACTGCGCGCTTCCGTCGATGGTGTAGCGTTGCGTTTCGTTGGTTGTGGTGATTGCGGCGCCCCGTGTTACGGTCGAAACCTGAACATCCAGCTTGTAGTCGTTGACCGACCCGGCGCTTCGTCCCAGTTGCTGTTCCAGATTTTGGACCAGCAAATAGCTTTCCACGGTGTTGGGGGCGGACACTTCGACACGGCCGTACAAGGCCGAACCCGATCCACCAGGTGCATAGACAGGCTCAAAGCCGCAGGCGACCAGCACCAGCGGCATCAGTAAAAAGGTTCTGCGATCAAACGACGACATTCACAATCCGGCCCGGAACTACGATCACTTTCTTCGGCGCGTTACCTTCCAGCGCCTTTTGGACAGCTTCGGTGCTGAGCGCGATTTTTTCAACCTCAGCTTTGTCCAGATCTTTGGCCACGCTGATTTCCGCGCGACGCTTGCCGTTGATCTGAATCGGCAAGGTGACGGTGTCATCGACTAGCATCGCCTCGTCGGCGACGGGCCATGGCGCAACGGCCACAAGGCCTTCGCCGCCCTGATGGGCCCAAATATCTTCCGCCAGATGTGGTGTCATCGGCGACATCAGCTGTGCCAGCGTTTTGATGGCCTGCTTTTGGGCCGCAGCACCGGCTTTGGATTTGGCCAGCGTATTGGTGAACGCATAGAGCTTTGCAATCGCCGCGTTGAAGCCAAAGCTTTCAACACCAAGTGTCACGTCGCGGATGGCTTTGTGCATCTCGCGCAGCAGATCCTCATCCCCTTCGCCCGTGGCGTTCGGGTCCATGGCACCGATCTTGTCACAGAGGTTCCAAATTCGGTTGAGGTGCTTGTACGCGGCCTCAGCCCCCGCAGCGGTCCATTCCACGTCCCGTTCGGGCGGCGAATCGGATAGAACGAACCAGCGGGCTGTGTCGGCACCGAAGGCCGAGATGATGCTGACCGGGTCGACCACGTTCTTCTTGGACTTTGACATTTTGGCCGATGGGATGATCTCGACCTCTGTACCGTCGGCTAGTCTTCCGTCTGTGACCTCCTCGGGCAGGTGATAGACCGGGCGTCCATTGGCGTCGCGGGTTTGGTAGATCTCATGCGTGACCATGCCTTGGGTGAACAGCGCGTCGAAGGGTTCGATGGCTTTGTCCGGCAAATGCCCGGTGATGTTCATCGCGCGTGCGAAGAACCGTGAATACAGCAGGTGCAGAATCGCGTGTTCGATACCGCCGATATACTGGTCGACATTCATCCAGTATTCCGCCTCGGCCAGATCAGTGGGGGTTTCGGAACGTGGAGCGGTGAAACGGGCGAAATACCATGACGAATCGACGAACGTGTCCATCGTGTCGGTCTCGCGCCTGGCGGGGGCACGACAATTCGGGCAAGCGCAGTCGCGCCACGTCGGGTGACGATCCAGCGGATTTCCCGGTTTGTCGAATGTGACATCGTCGGGCAGGCGAACCGGCAGGTTCTCTTTCTTTTCAGGGACCACACCACAGCTGTCGCAGTGAACGACGGGAATCGGACAACCCCAATAGCGCTGACGGCTCAAGCCCCAGTCACGCAGACGATACTTGGTTACTCCTTCGCCCCAACCGGCTTTTTCGGCAAAATCGACGGTGGCGTTGATCGCTTCTTCGCCGGTTGCTTCGGTCAGGCCCGCGAAATGGTTCACCCAGCGGACTTTTTCGGTCTTTGGCGGGACAAAGGCGATCTTGTCGACCGGCGTGTCGTCGTCCAGCGCAAAGAACGTATCGACCACGGGCAGATCGTATTTGCGGCAGAAATCAAGGTCGCGTTGGTCATGGGCCGGGCAGGCAAAAATCGCGCCGGTGCCATAATCCATCAAGATGAAATTGGCGATCCAGACCGGCAGTTCCCAGTTCGGGTCCAGCGGGTGCTTGACGCGGATACCGGTGTCAAAGCCCAGCTTTTCCGCGGTTTCGATGGCTTCTTCCGTGGTGCCGCCCTTGCGGCATTCCTCAACGAATTCAGCAACTTCGGGGTTTTCGGCCTCAAGCTGTTTGGCGATCGGATGATCGGGCGAGATCCCTACGAAGGACGCACCCAGCAGCGTGTCGGGGCGCGTTGTGTAGACGGTGATCGGTTCCCCACCATCCGTGCGCTCGAACCCGAATTGCAGGCCGCGCGACTTGCCGATCCAGTTTTCCTGCATCAGCCGAACCTTGGCGGGCCAGTTTTCCAGCGTGTCCAGAGCGTCCAGCAGTTCTTCGGAATAATCCGAGATCTTGAAGAACCACTGTGTCAGCTCGCGCCGTTCCACCAGCGCGCCCGAGCGCCATCCGCGCCCGTTCTCCACCTGTTCATTGGCCAAAACGGTCATGTCGACCGGATCCCAGTTCACCACGGCGTTCTTGCGGTAGACCAGCCCGGCCTCGAGCATGTCGAGGAACAGTGCCTGCTGCTGGCCATAATATTCCGGGTCACATGTGGCGAATTCACGGGACCAGTCGATCGACAGGCCCAGCGGCTTCATCTGGGCGCGCATGTCGGCGATATTACCGTAAGTCCACTCTTTAGGGTGACCGCCAATCGCCATGGCAGCGTTTTCCGCCGGCATCCCGAACGCGTCCCAGCCCATTGGGTGCAGAACATTGTGCCCGGTGGCCAGCTTGTGCCGCGCGATGACGTCGCCCATCGTATAGTTGCGCACATGCCCCATATGGATTCGGCCGGACGGGTAGGGGAACATCTCAAGCACATAGTATTTCGGCTTGTCCGCCTTGTGGTTGGCGGTGAAGATTCCTGCCTTGTCCCAGGCCTCTTGCCATTTTGCTTCGATTTCGGTGGCCGAATAGCGCGACATTGTGCGGTCCTTCGTGAATGAAAACGCCGGGTAGGAACCCGGCGTGGTATTAGTGTGATTTTCGGCGGGTTGCTAGAACTTGTTGTCCTCGATGCGCAGCTGACGGGCGCGGGACAGAATCGCATCCTCCACGGCACGTGTTGTTGCCGCGCTTACCGGGGCGCCACCGCTGGATTGCAGGGCGACGGACAAAGACCGGGCTGCAAGCGCCGGATCGCTGACGTGTACGGTCGCCCTGTATGACCGGCCACCACCCGGAGGGGTGCCGTAACCTGTTACGATCACTCCGGTAAACGGATCGACCTCCTGCACAGGCAGGAAATTCAATATGTCCAGAGAAGCTGCCCACAAGTACCGGTTTACATTGGTGGTCTGCTCGGCCGTGCTGCGGTCAAAAATATCCCACAACGTTGAACGTTCGGGGTCGTTCAATTCGCGTTCATCGGAGTTACCGCTGGCGGGATTGGGGGAATATGTCGAAGTGGTTCGATTCTGCCCGCATGCCGCAATAGTGGTGGTCAGCATGATTAATCCCAAAATCGTAGGCAGGCGCATTGTCAGCAGGTCCTGTTTCACTTGTTGTGCAGTATTCAGGGCATACTCCTAGCCAAGGACCCTCGCTGCAACAAGCCTATTCTTCTGAAATGTAAGTGTATCACCCGCATCCGGGCGAAAAGGAACTGTGGCATCCTTGCACCAATCTGACCCCAATGACGTGACCGGGTTTATGCCAAGCTTGCGCAACAGGGGCAAAAAGAGCGAAACGGTGTCCGTGCTGAGACATATGCCTAGGCATGTGTCGAGTAGATAACTCTTTTGAATGAAACCGAGGGAAACAAGATGAAAAAAGTTCTCTTCGCATCGACGGCGCTGATCGCGACCGCAGGCGTTGCAGCAGCTGAAGTTAACTTCAGCGGTTATGGCCGTTTTGGTATTGGCTACACTGAAGATCGTAGCGAAACCACCATCGTTCGTGGGCCTGGCGCCGATGGCCTGAACGGGACAGCCGACGACGTTCTGGCAAGCTCGACCGCTCAAACCGACGACGTCATTCTGGTATCGCGCTTCCGTCTGAACATCGACGGCATCGCAGAAACCGATGGCGGCGTACGTTTTGAAGGCCGTGTTCGTCTGCAGGCCGACGAAGACGCCAGCAACGGTGAAGCAAACTCGGCCGGCCTGAACGGCGCACGCTTCTCGGTCATCTACGGTGGTCTGCGTGTTGACGCGGGCAACGTCGCAGGTTCGTTTGACAACCTGGCAAACTACTACGGCAACGAAGTAGGTCTGGAACTGTTCGCTGGTCAGTACTCGGGCGTTAACTATAACTTCCTGGCGTACTCGTCGACCGGTTCGGGTGCGAACGCTGTGTTCTTCCAGTACTCCGTAGGCGACTTCTCGTTTGGCGCATCGTATGACCAAGCACAGGCTACCGTTATCGGAGCTGGTGGTACAACTTCGACCACCGTTGACGCAGACCGCTGGGACATCAGCGCAACCTACACCTTCAACAACATCACCGCTGCTGTGGCCTATGGTCAGACCGACGCGGGTGTTGCCGGTGTAAGCGATCCGAGCCTGACCGTTCTGACCCTGGGTGGCGAATGGGGTGACTTCTCGGGTACTCTGTTTGTCGCGGACGACTCAACTGGGGTTGCAGCGACTGACGGTACTGCATGGGGTCTGTCGGCTGCCTACAACCTGGGCGCTGCAACCACCCTGCTGTTCACCTACGGTGACGGTAACGCCTCTGCTGACCTTCAGCAGGTTGCTATCGGTGCGATCTACGACCTGGGTGGCGGTGTATCGCTGCGCGGTGGTCTGGGTGTAAACGACTGTGACTCTTGCGCAGACTCGACTATGAAGGCTGACTTCGGTGCTCAGTTCAACTTCTAAGCTGATCTGAACCGTAAGGTTTAAGGGCGGGTCTTCGGACTCGCCCTTTTCTTTTGTGCTGGCTTGGTGTTTTTCTGCGCCAAAGACAGATTGAGGGCCCCATGTCGTTGCAAGAGATCACCGCGCGTATCGCCAAAGCCGAAGCCAAAGCACAACGGCAGGCCGGTTCGGTAAAATTGATTGCCGTGTCCAAGGTGCAGCCCAACGAACGGGTTCAGGCTGTTCTTGAACAGGGGCACAGGTGTTTTGGTGAGAACCGGGTGCAGGAGGCGGCCAGCAAATGGCCCGTTTTCAAAGAGCAGTTCGATGCTGTCGATCTGCATCTCATCGGCCCTTTGCAGACCAACAAGGCCAGGCAGGCAATGGAACTGTGTAATGCGATCCATTCTGTCGATCGCCTCAAACTGGCCAAAACCCTGGCGCGGCTGGCGCAAGAGGTGGGATGCTGCCCCGACCTGTTCATTCAAGTCAATACGGGTGAAGAAGCGCAGAAAGCAGGCGTTCTTCCTGCGGATGCGGACGCGTTCATCGCGGAATGCCAGTCTTTGGACCTTCCGGTGCGTGGGTTGATGTGCATCCCGCCGGTCGATGAAGAACCCACACTTCATTTCGCGCTTTTGGCCAAGATCGCCGCACGCAACGGGCTTGAGGGGTTGTCGATGGGTATGAGTGGTGATTTCGAGCAGGCCATCGCCTTGGGCGCGACCCATGTCCGCGTCGGATCGGCCATTTTCGGCGAGCGGCTCAAACCTCTGGGATAATCAGGCGCGTTCCAAGGGAAATTCGCCCTGCAATCCAGTGCAGATGGTCCCGACGGAAGGCAATGCAGCCTTCGGTCGGGTAACCGGGCCTGCGCCATTGGTGCAGAAAAATCGCCGATCCCTTGCCGGGAACCGCATTCGGCCAGTTCCAGTCTGTCAACAGGACCAGATCGTAAAGCGGATCGGCCCGGCGCAGTTTTTCATGACTGAACGCATAAGGGGCAGACACCATGTGATTGTAATGGGTGTCCTCTACGTCATCCGACCATAAGTCCATCGGCCCAATCGGGATCGCCCAGAAGTTGGGTGTGATCAGCCGATCAGGTCGGTAGAGCATTCCAACGATTCGATGGCATCCCGTAGGTGTCGCCCCATCGCCCTCGCGTTTCGTGTTGCTCAATCCGCCTTTGCCAATGGAACAGGCGAAAGCCCTGCCAAGAAAGCGAACGCCACGCGGGGAAAGCACAAGATCGTCTGGGGTCACAGCAAGTGCCCGGATTTCGCGGCTTTCGTGGCCAGGTATCCCCGGTTATGCGCGGTTTCGCCCACTTTCAATGGTACACGTTCGGTTACGGCAATGCCTGCCCGCTCCATCATCGAGATCTTGGCGGGGTTGTTGGTGAGCAGGCGCACCGAATTGAAACCCAGAGATTTCAGGATATCCGATCCAAGTCGGAAATCGCGCTCATCATCTTCAAAGCCGAGCCTGTGGTTGGCTTCTACCGTGTCAAAGCCCTGATCCTGAAGAAAATAGGCTCGCATCTTGTTGGCCAGCCCGATACCGCGCCCTTCTTGGTTCAGGTACAGAAGAACACCTGCCCCTTCGGCCCCCATTTGTGCCAGGGCGCCGCGCAATTGCGGACCGCAGTCGCATTTCAGGCTGCCCATCAGATCGCCCGTGAAACAGGCAGAATGCAACCGGGCCAGAACCGGCTTGTCCCGATCCGGGCGGCCTATTTCGACCGCGTAATGTTCTTCTCCGCCATCTTCGGGGCGGAAAACATGCAGGCGACCGGCCTCGGACACTTCCATCGGAAGGCGGGCGGCGACCACCTCATGCAAGGCGCTGCGGTCCGCAAGATGCGGCGCGGTGCGTGTGTGATCAATGCAGGTCAGGCCATGCGAAGCGGCCAAGGCCCGGCCGTCTTCAACCGGCACGACGACCGCAGCAGGAAGAATGCGAGCCGACTTGGCCAACGCAATTGCTATGCGGTGCAGATTGGCGTTACCGTGGCGCTCGGTCATCAGCGGCCCTTTCATCGGCGCGTTCAGATCGTCCGAGGGATCGGCAACCGCCTGCACCCATGTGATGTCTGCATCAGCGGGAATCGAAACCCGCGCGAGATCACCGTCATAGGCCCGCGCTTTAAGAGTTTCAGCCCGCCGCCCGGTAATGGCCACCACCGGTTCCCCGAGCTTTTTCAGATCAGCCAGGCGCTGTGGGCTGAGTGTTTCCGCAGAGATCGCCACAACGCTAAAGCCTCTGTCATCGGTCAGCACCACAGGAACGCCCATGCGCAGATCGGCCCGGGCCCTGGCCAGAAGTTCGGTGATATCGGGAATGAGACTCATCTATGTTACCCTATAACGCTGAGCCCTTCTCCTAGCTCTTTCGAAAGGAAATGTGAAACATTTCTGCCAACTCTGACACGAAGGCGTGAAACCGTTGCAGCAAATCTTGTTGATTGCATATTCCGCGCGCAAGTGATGGAAAAGCGTTTGGAGGACCGGGAAATGGCTCAACTCAAGAAAATCCTGTTGGTGGACGATGACGAGGATCTGCGCGAGGCGCTCAGCGAGCAACTTGTAATGACCGAGGATTTTGACGTTTTCGAAGCGTCAGACGGCCAGTCCGCAATGGAGCGCGCGCGCGAAGCAATCTATGATCTGGTCATTCTTGATGTTGGTCTGCCCGATACCGATGGGCGGGAACTGTGTCGCCTGATGCGCAAACAGGGTGTCAAAAGCCCGATCCTGATGCTGACCGGTCATGACAGCGATGCCGATACGATCCTTGGCCTGGACGCCGGCGCGAACGATTATGTCTCCAAACCATTCAAATTCCCGGTGTTGTTGGCCCGTATCCGCGCTCAGCTGCGGCAGCACGAACAATCCGAAGACGCGGTATTTGTGCTTGGCCCCTACACCTTTAAGCCAGCGATGAAGATGCTGATCACGGAAGAAGATCGCAAAATCCGTCTGACGGAAAAAGAAACCAACATCCTCAAGTTCCTGTATCGTTCGACCGATGGCGTCGTGGCGCGGGATGTGCTGTTGCACGAAGTGTGGGGTTATAATGCCGGGGTCACGACCCACACGCTGGAAACCCACATCTACCGTCTGCGTCAGAAGATCGAGCCCGATCCGTCCAATGCGCGCCTTTTGGTCACAGAATCGGGTGGATATAGGCTCGTGTCTTAACTGGTTGTGGATTGATGTGGATCAAAGTGATACTCTGTACTCATAATTAGGTTACTCCCAACCCGTGCATGTCCGGGTTATGACATGTACCTCCCTGTTGGACTGCCGGGCCGAATGGCCCGGCTTTTTTTCGTTGCTGAGGGAAGGTTTCCACACAAGTCAGACAGCCGCATTGACCGATATTTGACCAATGATGGAGGTGAGCTCTGCGGCGGTTTACCCTTCCGCTGGGGCAACGGCGCGCAGGTAAAGGTGCCACGTGGTGTGGCCAAGGATCGGAAGGGTAAAGATCAGCCCCAGAAACGCCGGAACCAGCGACAACAGCATGGTAACCGAGATGATCGCCGCCCAGCCGAGCATGACCACCGGGCTTTCCGATACGACGCGCAAAGAGGTCAACATGGCGGAAATGAAGTTGGTCTCTCGGTCGAGCAGCAAAGGCATGGCGACGACGGTCACCGAAAACAGTACGGCCGACAGGAATGCGCCGACACAGGTGCCTACGGCAAGGAATATCCAACCCTGCGGTGTGAAGAATACGGCGTTCAAAAACCCGTCGAAATCCGAAAAGGATGCGTTCTGGAGGATGATCGCCAGCCAAAGCCGAACCTGATAAATCCATACCCAGAAAATGAAAAGAGTGACAAAGGCCATCCAGCCCATTTCACGTTTGCGTTGATTGGCCATAACGGTCAGGATTTCAGACCAGCCAAAGCTTTCACCTTTCTGCAAACGGCGCGACATTTCATAAAGCCCGGCGGCGGCAAAAGGTGCGATCAGCGGAAAGCCTACAATGGCAGGGATAATCATCCAGATCTGGCCAAGCCAGATCAGGGCCCAAACCAACAGAATTCCGAAAACCGCAAAAAAAAGGCCGAAGAAACCGCTCATGACAGGACGGGCCAGAAAGTCGGAAAACCCTGCCTTCAGTGACGCTGTGATATCATCTACAATGACCCTGTTGACCTTGGGCATGGCCTGCTGCTGTGGCGTCAGGTTTTCCGGCGGCGTGGAACCTGCGGATTCGGATGCCATGACACTCTCCTCCCAAAGCATAGTGCCGGGCCGGTCTGTTCGCGAACAGACCCAGCGGTGAAACAGACATTCCTAATTCGCGCACAAGTCTGCATCAGGCGAGGTATCAGGGCAAGGGAAAGCGCGACGGCGAAGCTCGTTGACCTGCCGACGGATAGTCCAGGCATGAAGCTGCCTTTTCTCGTGGCAACTGGCTTTGTGCCACGCTAACCTGCGCCAATCGCGACAAAGGAATCCCCGACATGCCTTTCACCCTTGCCACATGGAACATCAATTCTGTTCGCCTGCGTGAGCCTATCGTGCTGAAATTGCTGCAGGAAGAAACCCCAGATGTATTGTGCCTGCAAGAATGTAAATCACCGGTTGAGAAGATCCCGACCGAAGGTTTTGCCGAACTGGGTTACACGCACATGATTGCGCGAGGGCAAAAAGGGTACAACGGTGTCGCCATCCTGTCGCGCCTGCCGATGGAAGAGGTTGGCGATCAGGATTTCGCAGGCCTCGGACATGCCCGCCACATTGCCGGGCGGTTGGAAAACGGTGTCACGATTCATAACTTCTATGTTCCGGCGGGCGGCGATGTGCCGGACCGGGACGTGAATGAGAAATTCGGCCAAAAGCTCGACTACCTCACCGATATGCGCGATTGGTTCCGTGCGGAAAAGCCGGCTAAATCCATCCTTGTCGGCGACCTGAACATCGCCCCGCGTGAGGATGACGTTTGGTCACATAAACAACTGCTGAAGGTCGTCTCGCACACGCCCATCGAGGTCGAGCATCTGGCCGAGACACAGGAAGCAGGCGGCTGGGTCGATATCACCCGTCAGGATATTCAGGAAGGACAGCTTTACAGCTGGTGGTCTTATCGCGCCCGGGATTGGGATGCGGCAGACAAGGGGCGTCGGCTGGATCATATCTGGGCTACGGCCGATATTTCGAACGCGGGCCATTCCAGCCGTATCCTGAGGGATGCCCGTGGGTGGGAAAAACCCAGCGATCACGCTCCGGTCTTTGCCAGTTTCGACGTCTGATCCGCAACTCAGCCCTTGGTTTCCGCGACCAGCGACTGCATATAGGGCGCAAATTCGAACGAAAGAGTGATTGCCATGGACCTTCTGAACGGCGGAGACGCCCCAGCAACCGATCTGATCAAAGACGGGACCGAGGCCACTTTCATGGCCGATGTGGTCGAAACCTCGCAGGAAACACCTGTGATCGTCGATTTCTGGGCGCCTTGGTGTGGCCCGTGCAAAACCCTTGGCCCGATGCTGGAAGAGGCTGTGACAGCGGCGAAAGGCGCGGTGAAGATGGTCAAGATCAATGTGGATGAGGCGCAGACAATTGCTGCGCAAATGCGCATCCAGTCGATTCCGACCGTCTATGCCTTTTTCAAGGGCCAGCCGGTGGACGGGTTTCAAGGCGCGTTGCCGGGATCCGAGATCAAGGCCTTCGTGGACCGTGTGATCGAAGCCGCAGGTGGTGAAAGCCCGGGCGGCCAGTTGGATGATGCCGTGCAGGCTGCCGAGGAAATGCTTGCCGAAGGCGCGGCTGCGGACGCGGCTCAGACTTTTGCCGCAATTCTGGGTGAAGATCCAAACCACGCCGCGGCTTATGGTGGGCTGGTGCGGGCGCATATCACCACCGGTGATCTGGAGCAGGCAGAGGCGATCCTGAACGGCGCTCCGGCCGAGATTTCTACTTCGGCCGAGCTGGAGGCCGCACATGCGCAACTGGAACTTGCCAAGCAGGCGGCAGATGCCGGCCCCGTCGCCGAGCTGATGGCAGCTGTCGAGGCTGATCCGGACAACCATCAGGCCCGCTTTGATCTGGCGCAGGCGCTGCACGCGAACGGCGATGTGGAAGAAGCCGTGGCACAATTGCTGGAACTGTTCCGCCGGGATCGTGAATGGAATGAGGGCGCGGCCAAGACCCAGCTTTTCACGATCTTCGATGCGCTCAAGGCCAATGACCCAATTGTTCTGAACGGACGCCGCAAACTCAGCTCGATGATATTTGCCTAATCTTCGATCAGAGCTAGAATTGGGAACATGATGCATCCCGCCGACCTGCCGGATACAGTATCCGTTTTTCCATTGCCCGGGGCACTGCTGCTGCCCCGCTCGCGCTTGCCGCTGCACATATTCGAGCCGCGCTATCTTCAAATGCTGGACGATGCACTGAAAACCAAGGAACGGTTGATCGCGATGGTTCAACCCAACCCCTCGATCAGTGATGAAGACAAGCTGCACCGTATCGGATGCGCAGGGCGGGTGACGCAGTTTTCGGAAACGGAAGATGGCCGCTACCTGATCACGTTGACCGGTGTATCCCGGTTCAGGGTCCTGTCAGAGCTGGACGCTTTCACGCCCTACCGGCGGTGCGCAGTCTCGTGGGACGGGTTCGACCGTGACCTCGGCAAGGTTGAGAAAGACAACGAGTTCGACCGCGCAAAGTTCCTGAACTTGCTGGAGCGTTTCTTTTCATCCCGCCAATTGTCCACCGATTGGGACTCGCTCAAGGACGCCGAGGATGAGCTTTTGGTGAATTCTCTGTCGATGCTTTTGGATTTCGACCCCGAGGACAAGCAGGCCCTGCTGGAGGCCCCCTGCCTTCGCACCCGGCGCGAGACTTTGGTGACGCTGATTGAATTCGCCATGCGTGGCGGATCGAGTGAGGAAAAACTTCAATGACAGACCCTGAACACGCCTTTGATCGCCACATGCTCGAGGCAATGATCTGCCCGCAAACGCATACGACGCTGCACTATGACGCCGAAAAGCGAGAGCTTGTTTCAAAGGCCGCCGGTTTGGCTTTTCCGATCCGTAACGGTATTCCGGTCATGCTGGTCGATGAGGCCCGGAAGCTGGATTAAATCGGGCGCCCCTGCAACAGCTTGGGCAGATCGCCTGTCAGCCCGGCAGCTTCGCGAACGAAACCGCGACGCAGTCCGGGCAAAGCGCCGACAACTCCCATGCCAATGTCACGTCCAAGGCGAAGCAACGGATTGTCGTTTGAAAACATCTTGTTGAAGACATCCGTCGCCATCGCCAGCGAGGCCGTGTCGAAACGGCGCCATTCCTGATAGCGCTCCAGAACGATAAGCGAGCTGATATCCTCGCCGCGCCGCCCCGCCAAAGTCAGAACTTCAGCCAGAGCGCCGACATCGCGCAGGCCGGCATTCAGGCCCTGACCGGCAATGGGGTGCATTCCGTGCGCGGCATCCCCAACCAACGCCATGCGATCACTGATGAAGGAATTGGCGATGGTCAGGTTCAGCGGGTAAGTGAAACGATCACCCGCCAGACTGATTTTGCCTAGAAAATCGCCAAATCGCGGGCGTAGCACTTGCACGTAATCACCCTCGGGCAGGGCGTTGATGTGCTGTGCGGTTTCGGTGCGTTCGCTCCAGACGATGGAACTGCGATTGCCAGTCAACGGCAGAATCGCCAGCGGACCGGGTGGCATGAAAAACTGATGCGCAATGCCATTATGTGGCAGCTCATGTTCGATGGCGCAGACCAATGCCGTCTGGCCATAATCCCAACCGGTGCGTTTGATGCCGGCCCGTGACGCGGTTCCGCTGCGGCGACCATCACACCCAATCAGCAGGCTGCCGCCCAAGGTTGTGCCGTCGTCCAACGTCACGGTCACTTTGGCAGTGTCGGCCTGTTGCGAAACGACGGATTTACCGCTTACTTGGGTAATGCGCGGCTCTTCGGCCATCGTGTCCAGAAAAGCACGGCGCAGGTGACGATCCTCGACCATATACCCCATCGGGCCTTCTTCGATCTCGGCATGGTTGAAATGCATGAAAAAAGGTGATGGTCCTGTTCCGGCATGACCATCTGTAACCTTGATTTCCAGCATTGGTTGGGCGTGTTGCGCGACGCGGCCCCAGACGCCGATGGCATCCAACAACCGCTGTGAGGCCAGAGCCAGCGCATAGGCACGCCCGTCGAATGCCGCGTTCTTGCGCACCTTTTCGACCAGCGCATCGATCACCGTGACCGAGTGACCGGTTTGTGCCAGTGCCAGCGCCAAAGCAGGGCCGTTCAACCCGCCGCCCACGATCAGAATGTCAGAAGCCTGTGTCATGCCCTGCAATATGCGCGCTCTTTCGGGATTGTCCATGTGCAGTCCTGTCGCTACCGTCACCCAAAGCCGAAAAATCAGGAGGGGTAAGATGCAGGACTGGTTGACCATGACCGCGTGTGATTTGGGCCGTGGCATTGGCATGGGCCAGATCGATCCGGTCGAACTGACGGAAACCTACCTGTCCGCTATTGACGTTCATCCGCATCGGGACCGCATCTATGCCCGCGTCACCCATGACCGTGCCCGGGCTGAGGCTGAAGCCGCCCAGCAGCGTGCCAATCTGGGATTGCGACGGTCGTTGCTGGACGGGGTCCCGATCAGTTGGAAAGACCTGTTCGACACCGCCGGTACCGTGACCGAGGCCGGTTCGGCTCTGTTGAAGGATCGCGTACCGGATGCGGATGCGCTGGTGCTGGGCAACGCGACTCAGATGGGAACGGTTTGTCTGGGCAAGACGCATATGAGCGAGCTTGCCTTTTCCGGTCTCGGGTTGAACCCGATCACCGAAACCCCGCCTTGCATTCATGACGAGGCAGCAGTGCCCGGGGGGTCGTCTTCAGGGGCGGCGGCCTCGGTCGCCTGGGGGTTGGCGGCGTGTGGCATCGGGTCGGACACGGGCGGCTCGGTGCGTATCCCGGCGGCTTGGAATGATCTGGTGGGGCTGAAAACCACTGCAGGGCGGCTCAGCCTGGAAGGTGTGGTACCGCTTTGCCTGCGGTTTGACACGGTTGGACCTGTGGCGCGTTCGGTCGAGGATGCCGCGCATGTGCTGGCTTTGCTCGAGGGGGGAACGCCTGCCGATCTGCGTGGAGCTTCGCTGAAAGGACGCCGTTTTGCCGATTTGCAGAACATCGCCAAGGACGACCTGCGCGACACGCCGCGCAAAGCGTATGACGAAGCCGTTGCCAAACTTGCGGACGCGGGTGCCGAGATCGTGCCGTTGGAAGTGCCCGAGTTGAACGAAGCCATGACGTTGACCAGCATCGTATACACGACTGAGGCCTATGGGCTGTGGCGCGATGTCATCGAAGCCAATCCCGAAGCGATGTATCCCGAGATTCTCGAACGATTCCGCATCGGCATGGGATATTCGGGCCCCGATTATGTGGCCGCCTGGGCCAAGCTCAAGGCGTGTCGCAGCGCGTGGGACGCAGCAACCGCGGCGTTTGATGCGGTTCTGGCGCCGACGGCTCCGATTTTGCCACCCAATCTGGACCGCTTGCTCAGCGATCACGACTACTACGTGACCGAGAATCTGCTGGCCCTGCGCAATACGCGTATTGGAAATCTGATGGGGCTTGCGGCGCTGAGCCTGCCCACCGGAACCCCCGGTTGCGGGTTGATGATGCTGGGCTATCCAGGGTCGGAAGAGGCGTTGTTGCGGCTTGGTTCGGCAGCGGAATCGGTGCTGGCCTGAATGCCACAATCCCCTGATTCGGAACCTCTTTGTCTGGACGAAGAGGTCCACGGACTGTAATCTGCTAAAAAAACGGGGCGCCAATGACCCCGATGTTGAGGCAGTAATATGGATTTCCCCGAGCGGTTTTCGAACCTACCGGCTTATGCATTCCCGCGTCTGCGCGCCCTGTTGGATCATCACCAGCCGGGCGGTGACGTCGTTCATATGACCATTGGTGCGCCTACCCATGACTTTCCGGCTTGGGTGACGGATGTCATCATGGAAAACGCCGCCGGGTTCCAAGGATATCCCCCGAACGAAGGCTCGGATGACCTGCGCAGTGCGATCACGGGCTGGATCAAGCGGCGATATGGGGTTCAGATGGACCCTGATGCCAACGTGATGGCGTTGAACGGTACACGCGAGGGCCTATACAACGCCGCCATGGCTCTGTGCCCGGAACAGAAGAATGGTGAGCAGCCGATCATCCTGTGCCCGAATCCGTTTTATCAGGTCTACATGGTCGCCTCGCTGTCAGTTGGCGCGCAGCCATACTTCGTGCCAGCCACTGCCGCGACGGGCCATCTGCCAGATTATGCTGGCCTGCCTGAGGACGTGCTGAACCGTACTGCCGTGGCCTATATCTGTTCACCGGCCAATCCTCAGGGGGCCGTTGCCTCGCGCGATTATTGGACCGAACTGATCCGTCTGGCCGAGCAGTACGACTTCCGCATTTTTGCGGATGAGTGTTATTCCGAGATTTACCGGGAAGAAGCGCCGACAGGGGTTCTGACTGTAGCGCAGGACCTGGGCGCGGACCCTGAGCGGATCACGCTTTTCAACTCGCTGTCCAAACGCTCGAACCTGGCGGGGTTGCGCTCGGGTCTAATCGCGGGCGGCACTGAGACGATCAAACAGGTCAAGCAATTGCGCACATATGCCGGATCGCCGCTGCCACTGCCGTTACAGGCAGCCGCTGCCCGGGTGTGGGCAGATGAGACTCATGTCGAACAAAACCGCGCGCTGTACCAGGAAAAATACGCCATTGCGGATGAAGTGTTTGCTGGCGTGCAGGGATACATGTCACCAGAGGCAGGGTTCTTTCTGTGGCTGCCGGTCGAGAATGGCGAAGACACTGCATTGAAGGTCTGGAAGGAAACCGGCGTTCGGGTCCTGCCGGGCGCATATCTTTCCCAAGGCGATCCGGGACAAAACCCGGGCACAGGCTTTATCCGGGTTGCGTTGGTGGCCCCAAAAACAGAGTTGCAGCGTGGTCTGATCACACTCCGCGACTGCATCTATTCGTGAGGTACGAGGGCAAAATGGCATCATATAACGCGCGCAACCGCGATCCATTGCTGGACAGCACAACGCAGGCAGCCTTGGAGCGACGTAGCAAGGAGTTGATTGGCATCGCCCTGATCCTGTTGGGTTTGGCAGCGGCCGCGATGATCTGGTCCTACACACCCGATGATCCCAACTGGATGGTGTCGACCGACGCGCCGGTGCAGAACTGGATGGGGCGGATTGGTGCCTCGATCGCTGCACCCTTGTTTATGATCGTCGGCTGGGGAAGCTGGGGCATCGCGTTGATTCTGATCGGATGGGGTCTTCGGTTTGCCGGCCATTTTGGGGAAGACCGTGCCATCGCGCGTCTGATCTTTGCGCCGATCTGGATCGCTGTTGTGTCGGTGTATGCCGCGACGCTGGTCCCGGATGCCGATTGGCGTGCCACTCACAGTTATGGTCTGGGCGGATTGTTTGGCGATACCGTCATGGGCGCGTTGCTGACCTTGCTGCCGATTTCGTCACATTTTCTGGTGAAGCTGATGTCTCTGGCCATGGCGGTCGGGATGATCGCGCTGGGCATATTTGTTTTGGGCTTCACCAAAACTGATGTGAAAAAGGGATTCCGAGCCTTCTTGCTGGGTCTCGTTATGGCATACGACATGCTGATGACCCTGATGGGGCGTGGTGCGGCCTCGGCTGCGCAGGCTGCGCGAGATCGCCGGGCGCAGTGGGAAGAGCGCAAACTTGCGCGTGGCGCGGCGGCCGAGGCCCTGTTTGAAGACGATCTGGCTTATGTCGATCCAACCTTTGAAGAACCCGAGCTGGAAAGCCCGGAACCTGCGGTAAAAGGCGGCCTGCTGTCGCGAATGCCGTCGCTTATCCGCCGCCCTGACCCTATGCCCGAACCTGAGTTGGTCGATCCGGAGCCCATCATGGGTTTTGACGAGATGCCAGGTGAAGATCGCATCCGGTCGAAAATCTCGGCAGCTGTGCGCAATCGCAAAATGGCCACCGGTGAGGTGACGCCCGAACCCGATCCGAACCTTCCGCTGACCAAAGGACGTGGCCGCCGCCCCGGCCCGTTGATTCTGAACACAAGCCAGCCGGATGGCCTGCCGATGGAACCGCCGGTGACAGCCACGGGTCTGCCGCCCGAACCACCCGTAACAGCGGATGACATGTCAGAATGGCAGGAGTCCGAGCCGGTCGAATACGCGCCCGAGCCAGTGCAGAACCACTATGCGCCCGAACCGGACGCGGACGATGACCCGGTCTTCGAGGATGTAGAAGAGGCTGTTCTGCAACCACGCCCGGCGATGAAAATCCCGGTGGCCGAACCGCGCAAGCCTGTGGTTGCGCAACCGGTACGCCGCACACCGCAACCGTCACGCCGTGCACAGGCCGAAGCGCAGCCTGCATTATCCTTTGAAGAGCGGCACTCCGACTTCGAACTGCCACCTCTGGGCCTCTTGTCGAACCCGTCCAGCATTCAGCGCCACCATCTGAGCGATGAAGCCTTGGAAGAAAACGCGCGGATGCTGGAAAATGTTCTGGATGATTACGGCGTCAAGGGCGAGATCGTCAGCGTTCGCCCCGGCCCGGTTGTCACCATGTACGAGCTGGAGCCTGCTCCGGGTCTGAAGGCAAGCCGTGTGATCGGCCTGGCCGACGACATCGCACGCTCAATGTCGGCGCTGTCGGCGCGGGTTTCGACCCTGCCGGGGCGTTCGGTGATCGGTATCGAACTGCCGAACGAGAATCGCGAAATGGTGGTTCTGCGCGAAATCCTCGCCAGCCGTGACTTTGGCGATGGCAACCAGGCGCTGCCCCTGGCGTTGGGCAAGGATATCGGCGGCGAATCCGTTGTAGCGAACCTGGCGAAGATGCCGCACTTGCTGATAGCGGGCACCACCGGGTCAGGTAAATCGGTGGCAATCAACACGATGATCCTGTCACTGCTGTACAAGTTGACGCCGGATGAATGTCGTCTGATCATGATCGATCCCAAGATGCTGGAACTGTCTGTGTATGATGGCATCCCGCATCTGCTCTCACCCGTTGTGACCGATCCGAAAAAGGCGGTCGTTGCCCTGAAATGGGTCGTGGGCGAAATGGAGGATCGCTATCGCAAGATGTCCAAAATGGGCGTTCGCAACATCGCGGGCTACAATGGCCGTGTGAAGGACGCTTTGGCCAAGGGTGAAATGTTCAGCCGCACGGTGCAGACCGGGTTTGACGATGAAACCGGCGAACCGACGTTCGAAACCGAAGAGTTCGCGCCCGAGGCGATGCCCTATATCGTCGTCATCGTCGATGAGATGGCAGATCTGATGATGGTTGCAGGTAAAGAGATCGAAGCCTGTATCCAGCGTCTGGCGCAAATGGCGCGGGCCTCGGGCATTCACCTGATCATGGCCACACAGCGTCCATCGGTCGACGTGATCACCGGTACGATCAAGGCAAACTTCCCAACGCGGATTTCGTTCCAGGTGACGTCGAAAGTCGACAGCCGCACCATTCTGGGTGAAATGGGGGCCGAACAGCTGCTGGGACAGGGTGACATGCTTTACATGGCCGGAGGCGCCAAAATCACCCGCTGCCACGGTCCGTTTGTGTCGGACGAAGAGGTCGAGGAAATCGTCAACCACCTGAAGCAGTTCGGTCCGCCGGATTACGTCAGCACGGTGCTGGATGGTCCGGCCGAAGATAAGGCTGATAATATCGATGCCGTTCTGGGGCTGAACACAGGTGGCAATACGAACGGAGAGGATGCGCTCTACGATCAGGCGGTGGCGATCGTGATCAAGGATCGCAAATGCTCGACCTCGTACATTCAGCGAAAACTTGCCATCGGCTACAACAAAGCTGCGCGGCTTGTTGAGCAAATGGAAGACGAAGGCGTTGTTTCGTCAGCAAATCATGTCGGGAAACGCGAAATCCTCGTCCCCGAACAGTAAGATATTTAATAACAAGGGCAGAAGGCCTATCTGTACGGCATGAAACAGATTGCTTTTGCCCTTGCTTTGACACTGGCCGCACCCGCCGCATGGGCGGCGGACAAACTGCCGCTTTCGCAGATTTCCAATTACCTGAACGGGTTGAAGACGGTTCAGACGACATTCACGCAGGTGAATGATGATGGCTCATTGAGCACCGGAAAGCTGTGGATGCAGCGACCTGGAAAGATGCGGTTTGAATACGACCCCCCCAACAGTGCAGTGGTTCTGGCGCGTTCGGGGAGTGTTCAGATCTTTGATCCGAAATCGAACCAGCCGCCCGAGCAATACCCGCTTAAACGCACGCCCCTGTCCATCGTGCTGGCGCGCAACGTGAACCTGAGCCAGGCGAATATGGTCATGGGTCACAGCTTTGATGGGACGGCCACGGTTGTCACCGCGCAGGACCCCAAAAACCCCGAAGCGGGCCGGATCGAACTGATGTTCACGGACAATCCGGTCGAGCTGCGTAAATGGGTGATCCACGACAATGCCGGCAGCCAGACAACGGTATTGCTGGGCGCCCTGAATGAAGGCGGTCGCCTTGATCAGAAGCTGTTCTCGGACAAAAAGAGAAGCGGGTCAGGCAATCGCTGACCCGCTTGTATGTATCATTACCGGCAGTTCGCCAACTGTGCCTGATATAGCTGCGCGCGTGCGTCCACGTCATTGGCAACGTTCAATAACCAGGATTTGTTGTTGTAGCTGCCACGCGCGTAGCCTGTATGGCCTTCATGATAGGCCAGGTATTGATTGCGCGTGTCGCTGGGATGGATGCCGTTACGCTCGTAGCTTTTGTTCATGTACCAGCCGATAAAGTCCGAGGCGTCGCGGATGCGATCCCGCTTAGCCCGGCGTTTTCCGGTTTCGCGCTGGTATTGCTCCCACGTACCATCAAGCGCCTGACCATAGCCATAAGCGCTGCTTTGACGGCCCATCGGGATCACGCCCAGAACATATCTGTGCGGCGTGCGCGCGTCATGCTTGTACCGGCTTTCCTGATAGATGGTCGCCATCTGAACGTGAACCGGAACGCCCCATTTGCGCTCGGTATTCTTGAAGGCCTTGATAAAGTCGGGTTTTTCACGCGCAATACTGCACGCGTCGTTCAATCTGCTGGGCGGCTGTTTGGAGCCGCCCCCACAGGATGCCAGAAGCAGCACCCCTAGGAGTACGAAAAGAATTCTGCTCATGTGCCTCGTGCCTTTTTTTGGTATTCTAGCGCAGATTGAGCGCTGAGGAAATCACAATCGCTATAAAATGATTGCCAGAATAGCCGGTAACGCCGCTACGGACAGCACAGTGGACACCATGACCATGCCGGCGACGGCATCGGAATCGGCGCCAAACCGTTCGGCCAACAGGTAAGAGGTCACGGCAACCGGTGTACAAATCTGAAGAACCAGAACGCCAAATGCGATTGTATCCAGATCAAACCATCCTCCGATCCCCCATCCCAGCGCAAAGCACACCGCCAGCTTCAGCGCCGACAGCCACAGCGCCTGCCCCAGACTTCGCGAGGTCAGGCGGGCGATTGCCACACCCAACGTGACCAGCATCAGCGGGACGGCCATTTGCCCAAGAAGCTCAAGCGTGTTGGTCAGAAATGTCGGCGTCTGCCACCCCTGCGACAGAAATACGGCGCCAAGGATCGTCGCCCAGGCCATTGGTTGGCGCGCGACCTGTCCCCACGCACCTTTCCCGGCGACCAGATAAATCCCATAGGTGAAAGAAAACAATGCGGTGACTGACAGAAAGATGACTGCATACCCCAGGCCGACCTGGCCAAAGGCAAAGATACATAGCGGCAGGCCGAGATTGCCGGTATTGCCGAAAATCAAAGGCGACAGATACGTTCGCGGGTCCAGTTTCAATCCTCGAACGATCAGCCAGAACAACACTGCCAGCAGCAGATTTGCAACCAGGGTCGCCATTGTGAAGCGCGACAGATCATTGCCCGGGATTTCAGTTTGCATGAGGGCAACAAAAATCAGGCTGGGCATTGCCAGCATCGTTGCAAAGCGGGTGACGAATTGCAGGCGGTATTCAAACCCCAGCTTGACCCAGGTAAAACCAACAGCCGCCAAGAGAAAAACCGGCGACACGATTTCGAACACTGTCAGTATAAGGTTCACAGACTGTTTCCCTGATTTTCACATCAATGGTTGGCTTTTCGGCCCGGAAGCGGGTAAAAAAACGTTGGGGGCTGAAACAATGCTAAAGACACGTGCAAAATACGGCTTGGGCCAGGTGGTTCGTCATAAGAAACATCCTTTTCGAGGGGTTATTTTTGACGTGGATCCCGAGTTTTCGAATACCGAAGAATGGTATCAGGCCATTCCGGAAGACAGCCGCCCAAGGAAAGAGCAGCCGTTCTATCACCTGCTGGCCGAGAACGATCAATCCTTCTATGTTGCTTATGTTTCAGAACAAAATCTGGTTGCCGACTATTCCGGCGAACCGGTAGAGCACCCGGATATCCCCAATATGTTCGGTCCATTCGAAGACGGTTCATATCCTTTGCATTTTCACCTGAACTAGGTGAACCGAACGGGTGGCCACAGGGCCGCCACTGATCAGTATCCAAGGGCACAGCCATCCTTACGTGGGTCGCTGGCGCCTTCCAAAATACCGTCGTTTCGGATTCGGATCGCTTGCGCTCCGCCAAGTGGCGTTTCCGGTACTTCAATATTGTGGCCGATATCGGACAATTGTTTCGCGACCTCCTCGGGATACCCACGTTCCAGTTTCAGAACCGATCCGTCGAAAAAGGCGCGCGGCGCATCGATGCTTTCCTGCAACCCGAACCCGAAGTCAGTGAGGTTTGAAACGAAGCGCGCGTGTCCGGTTGGCTGATAGGCCCCGCCCATGACGCCAAAAGGCATCGCAACACGACCGTTCTCGGTCAGCATTCCCGGAATTATCGTGTGCATCGGGCGCTTACCGCCTCCCAGCTCGTTGGGGTGGCCGGGTTGCAATGTGAATCCGGCCCCGCGGTTTTGCAGCAATATACCGTACTTTTCTGATGCGATACCGGATCCAAAGCTGTGGAAGATAGAGTAGATCAGTGAAACAGCCATCTGATCGCGGTCGACGACAGTGATGTACACGGTGTCCCTGTGGATGGCTTCAGTCAAAGGCGCCGCTGCGGGCATTGCATTGTTGGGATCGATGAGAGCCGCAAGTCTGGCGGCTACGTCAGGGTCAAGGAAGCGCTCTGTTCTGACCATATGGTCCGGGTCTGCGATGAACCGGTTGCGCGCGTCATATGCCAGTTTGGTCGCTTCTGCTTCGATATGAACCCTATCTGCGCCGACCGGGTCCATACTGGCCAGATCGAAGTGTTTCAGGATGTTCAGAAGCAAAATTGCGGTTGCACCTTGACCATTCGGTGGATGTTCCACCAGATCAACGCCGTTATAGCTTCCGCGCATCGGCTCTGTTTCCGTGCATTTCGTGTTTAGAAAATCGTCGGTGGTGTGGACGCCGCCCATAGCTGAAAGTGCTGCGATCATGTCGTTGGCGATATCGCCAGAGTAGAACGCATCACGCCCATGACTGACGATCTGACGCAGAACTTCAGCTTGTCCCGGCGCGCGAAAGACCTGCCCGGTTGTCGGGATCTGCCCATTGATCAAATAATGATCGCGCGCAGCTCCTTGCAGGGTTGCCGCCCCGAATTGCCAGTCGAAAGCGACCCTGGGTGCAACCGCAACGCCCTGTTCGGCATAGTGAATCGCAGGGCGCAGGATCGCCTCCAGCCCCAAACGCCCTTCGCTTTCCGCCAGGCGGCAGAAGGCATCCACGGCTCCGGGAATGGTCACGGCATCCGGACCGTCCAAAGGTATGGATGGCAGGCCTCGGTCTCGCAACATCTGTGATTGCGCGGCAGCCGGTGCGCGGCCCGATCCATTAAGTGCGCGTATCTTGTTTTCGCCAGCGCGATTGAACAGAACGAAACAATCACCACCCAATCCGGTCATCTGTGGTTCGCAAATTCCAAGAAGAACAGCCCCGGCGATCGCGGCATCCATCGCATTGCCGCCTTGGCCCAGGATATCGATGGCCACCTTGGCCGCCAGCGGATGCGATGTCGCGCACATGCCTTGCGTGGCAAAAACTTCGGATCGGCCGGGACTGTGCAGATCACGCATGGCGAATTCTCTCTCTCTTTGGAACAAGGGAAAGCTATTCACTCATCAGCGATTGTCCAGCGATTTCAGGAGAGAATTTCCTCGGCGCCATTCACTGGGTGGGGGCTGTGATATGCGGCGCCGAGGGAAGCTATCTGAGCTACGAGTCACTGTATGGCGGTTGTTTGCGGCGCGACAATGTTTCGAAAATGACCTTATTGTGACCAATTGTGGTCGGTCATCCATTGGGTTCAAAGTCAAATCGCAGGGAAAGCCGATTGCATCCACTGCGCCGCTCGTACCGGATATCGCTGGTGAGACGATGTATCAGGAACCAGCCGAACCCGCCTTCGGGAAGCTCCTGGAGGTCGGATCCAAGTGGAGCAGGGGTGCCATCTGGAGGTCGGTATCCAGGCAGCGGCCGACCCGTATCCGAGATCAAGATGTCCAGAAGATCCCTGTCCAGTCGACAGGTAACCTGAACCTTGGCAGGGGCAACGCCATTATACGCGTGCTCCACGACGTTGTTGATGGCCTCAGCCAACGCAATCTTCACATCACCGGCTTTGTGGGGCGGCAATCCCCGCTCCGCCAGACCGACGCTGAGCTTTGCAATGCCCGCACTGGCTTCGGATTCGGTTGCAGGGAACGTCAGTTCCAGACAGGTCTTGTTTTCAATCGGCTCCACGCCATCTATCCCCTGCCGCCGTCAGGCGTCCGTCTCTGACAACGCGTCATCCAGTGTTTCAAAAAGCCTGAAAACCGTATCCATGCGTGTCAGGCGGAAGACTTTTTCGACCACTGGCTGCAATCCGGCTAGATCAAGCCTCCGATCTTTCCCCAGCTGTTTCATTGAGGCAACGATTGCACCCAGGCCGCTGGAGTCAATGAACTCGACGTCGGACAGATCCAGAACAACGCGATGAGCGCTGTCCTCGGTATTGGCGCGCATGTCTTCTTTGAACTGAATGGCCATTGCAGCATCGATCCGGTCGGCATGAACGGTGATGATCTGAGTTTCGCCGGTTGTCTTGCTGGTCAGCCCCATGATCCCGCCGCCTTCCAAACTGAAAATGAGTCGTAGAAATACGCTAGACGGCAATTCTTACCATTCGGTATTCAAGAGCCGGAAAGCAGGAGGAAAACCCGGATGAGAGACGTTGTTATAGCAGGGGCCGCCCGCACACCGATGGGCGGATTCCAGGGCATGTTTGAAGGTGTTGCTGCGGCTGACCTCGGGGGAGAAGCAATCCGCGCGGCATTGCAGCAGGCGAGGGTGCAGTCAGTTGACGAAGTGCTGATGGGTTGCGTTTTGCCTGCGGGACAAGGCCAGGCACCTGCCCGGCAGGCCGGATTCGCGGCGGGGCTGGGCGAAGAGGTTCCCGCCACCACGCTGAACAAAATGTGTGGTTCGGGGATGAAGGCCGCAATGATGTCCTTTGACCAAATTGCCTTGGGCCATGCAGATACGATGGTCGCGGGCGGCATGGAAAGCATGACCAACGCGCCGTATCTTCTTCCCAAGATGCGCGGCGGTGCCCGCATTGGCCACGGTCAGGTGGTTGATCACATGTTCCTTGACGGCCTTGAAGATGCCTATGACAAAGGCCGTCTGATGGGGACTTTCGCCGAAGATTGTGCCGAGGCGTACCAGTTCACCCGTGAAGCACAGGATGAATATGCGCTGCAATCTCTGTCCAACGCGCTGTCTGCGCAGGAAAGTGGTGCATTCGATCAGGAAATCGCGCCTGTTACGGTCCGGACGCGCAAGGGTGAAATTCTGCTGGAGTCAGATGAGCAGCCCAAATCTGCCCGCCCCGAGAAGATCCCGACGCTGAAGCCTGCGTTCCGCAAGGACGGTACGGTGACAGCTGCCAACTCGTCTTCAATTTCAGACGGCGCGGCGGCGCTGGTTCTTGCGTCGGCAGAAGCCGCCGAAGCGCAGGGCATAACGGTTCGGGCCCGGATTTTGGGTCATGCGAGTCATGCTCAGGCCCCCGGCCTTTTCACGACGGCTCCAGTCCCGGCGGCGCAGAAGCTCTTGTCGCGCATAGGTTGGGGCAAGGATGACGTCGACCTGTGGGAAGTGAACGAGGCCTTCGCGGTTGTCCCGATGGCTTTCATGCACGAGATGAACCTTCCGCGTGACAAGGTGAATGTGAATGGCGGCGCCTGTGCCCTGGGTCACCCTATCGGTGCCTCTGGTGCCCGCATCATCGTTACTTTGTTGAATGCGCTGGAAAAACGAAACCTAAAGCGGGGTGTCGCGGCGATCTGCATTGGCGGAGGTGAAGGCACGGCCATTGCCATTGAACGCGTTTGACCCTGCTTCATTTTCCAAATACTCCGAAGGTTCGGGGGCAGTGCTCCCGGCCATCCGAAGGGGTTGCAATCAATGACTGCCGATTACGAAACGCTTGCCAAGACCATCGCTGCCCTGACCGAAGGCGAAACGGATCAGGTTGCTCTCATGGCCACTGTCGCCTGCGAGGTTCACCATTCCGACGATCGTTTTGACTGGACCGGGTTTTATCGTGTCACCGAGCCGGGCATTCTGAAAATTGGCCCCTATCAGGGTGGGCATGGTTGTTTGGTTATCCCGTTCGAGCGGGGCGTCTGCGGTGCAGCCGCAAGAACGGGCGAAGCGCAACTGGTGCCGGATGTCGACGCGTTTCCGGGTCACATCGCTTGCGCCAGTTCAACCCGGTCCGAACTTGTTCTGCCGGTGCGGGACTCGTCGGGCACAGTGATTGCCGTTTTTGACATTGACAGCGACCAGCCGGATGCTTTCACGCAACAGGATGCGCAAAACCTGGAAAGCATTCTGACCGCGGTGTTTGCGGCGTGCTAACCTCTGGCGTCGTTGCGGTCCTGCATCAAAACAGGGGATTTCCGGGCGATTGGACGGCCCGGCGGACTTCGTCTTGCAGGCTTCGAAGCGATCTCCTATCAAAATCCATAGCGAAGTTTCGTTTTGGGGTGTTTCTCAGGGATGCAAGAGTCTGACATCAATCCGACGGTCGCGGATGAAGCGCCAAAAGGGATCAGACGCGCCCATATGGCGACATTCCCTGATCGCGTTGGCGTTTTGCCCCATTCGGTGGCAAGCATCGCGCCGCAGGTCGACAGGGTTTTCATCTGCCTGAACGAATATCAGGATGTGCCCGATTTTCTGGGCGAGTTCGATAACGTCACGGCCGTGATCCCCGAGCGGGACTACAAGGATGTCGGCAAGTTCATTTTCCAACCTGATCCGGAAGACACCGTTTTTCTTGTCGACGACGATATCGAATATGCGGACAACTATGCCCGTCAGACCATACGCCGGGCGCGGGGCGTCGGACTGGAAAAGCGTGTCTTCGGCTATCATGCCACGACATTCACAAATCCCACACCGAAGTCGATACGGCAGCGCACGTTGTTGCGCATGAATCAACGGCTGACCTACTCGACCAGAGTACACCAGCTGGGAACCGGAACCGTCATGTTGTCCGGGTCGCTGTTCCCAACGCTGGATTACATGGAGGGCAGCGAGAAGTTTGTCGATGTGCGTTTTGCCCGCTACTGTTTTGAAAATGACATCGAAATGTGGACGCTGCCCAGAAACCGCCGCCGCTTTCCCAGCTTGCTTGCAGGGCTTGAGCCGGAAAAGCGTGAAACGATTGCTGACAGTTTCACCCGTCGTTGGCCTCAACATGTGCTGGATGAAGTGAAGGTTTTTGCCGGCCTTCAATTCTAAAGCCAGACGGGCTGTCCAAGATCCAGGGTGATTCAGGACGTGCCCCCGGCGTGAAGGATCGCTGATGTCGCCGCAGCGCGACAGGGGAACGGCGTGTGATGTCTTTGCGAAATGATATCACTGCACGAAGAATGCTGAAATCCGGCTGCTGCTACCCTGCGACTGTCCGGTGTTTCAGGGCCTTACGCGCCAGCTGGGCATTAACTCCGTTGTCGGCAAGCTGTAGTGGTCAACGTCCAAAGCAAAACGGACGTGAAAAATAACTTGGAAATTTCACAAACTTGCACCATCGTGAAAAACGAGGAAAAAATTTCACGAGATTCGGAGTGGCCTGTGAACAGCCAAGCCCCCCAAAGCGCGACACTAGGTGCAGACCTGCGGGCCTTGCGCAAGGCCCGAGGGTTGACCCTGACCGAGATTGCAACCCGGCTGGATCGCTCTGTCGGTTGGTTGAGCCAGGTTGAGCGTGACTTGTCAGAGCCTTCAATCTCGGATCTGCGCCAGATTGCCGAGTGCCTTGGCGTGCCCATGTCGATGCTGTTTGCGCATTCCGCTGCCCCCGCAGACGAACAGGGCTACGTTGTGCGTGCCGGGTCGCGTCGCCCGATGGGATCGGGCGAAGAAGGGCTGATTGAAGAGTTGCTGTCGCCTGATCTGACCGATGATTTCGAAATGGTACATTCCACTTTCGAGCCAAATTCACGGATGCAGACACCAGCCAACCGCCCGACGCAGGAAGTGGGCTACATGATCTCAGGCCGATTGAACCTGACGATCGGGTCGCGTGAATTCCTGGTGACTCCGGGTGACAGTTTTCGGATCAAACATGAACCTTATCAATGGGCTAACCCTTATAATGAACCTGCTGTGGCCATCTGGGTCATTGCTCCGCCGGTGTATTGATGTCGTTTGAGGCCTGGACCATATTCGCGCTTTTCTGGGTGGTATTCGTCACCACACCGGGGCCGAATGCAGTCAACTGCATCTCGAACGGGATGAGCCTGCCGTTTTCGAAGGCCATGCTGGGTGTACTGGCCATCCTGACACAGGCCAGCATGTTTTTGATCCTGTCCGCGCTGGGCGTCACTGCCCTGATTGCCGCTTCTCCGACCGGTTTCTTCATGGCCAAGCTGGTCGGCGCGGGCTTACTGATCTGGCTGGGCGTGCGGGGGTGGATGAACGCAACAAAGCCCGCACCGGTTTTGGAGCGCCCGGCCCGGCACGTTTATTTGCACGCGCTGGCAGTGGCCACGATCAACCCCAAAAGTGTCGCCGGATATCTCGCGGCGTTCTCGCAATTCGTTCAGCCCGAGGTTCCGATCTGGCAGCAGATGGTCGTGATCATGCCAACCGCGCTGATCATCACCACACTCAGCTATACCGGTTTCACCGTGTTGGGCGCCTTGATGGGCAAGGCGGCGCTGGGCGCGGTGTTCAATATCTGGGTGCGCCGGGTGATGGCGGCCTGTTTCATAATCTACGGCGTGTTGTTGGGAACCAGCACCGCTCCAGCGGCAAGGGGGTAGTCATATGCACAACGGGTCCTGCCTTTGCGGTTCAGTTGCTTTCACCATCGACGGAGAGCTGTCGCCGCCCTCGGCCTGCCATTGCGGTCAATGCCGCAAACAGTCCGGCCATGTTTGGTCTTCGACCTGGACGCATCAGGATAACCTCAGCTTCACCGCCAGCGATACACTTGCGTGGTTTCGCGCTTCGGACACCGCCCGTCGCGGTTTCTGCCGTTCATGCGGTTCATTCCTCTTCTGGCAGCACAATGACGAGGACACGATTTCGATTTCCATGGGTGCGCTCAGCGAGCCCACGGGTCTAACGCTCTCGAAGCATATCTTTGTCGCCGACAAGGGCGATTATTACGACATCACGGACGATCTGCCCCAACGGGCACAGTAACAGGGACCAAGACTCATGAGTGATTTTCCGACAAAAGCCCGCGTGGTCATTATCGGTGGCGGTGTGGTGGGGGCGTCCTCGCTGTTTCATCTGGCCAAGAAGGGTTGGACCGATTGTGTCCTTCTGGAAAAGAACGAACTGACCGCGGGTTCGACTTGGCATGCGGCGGGCAACGTTCCGACCTTCTCGAATTCATGGGCAATCATGAATATGCAGCGGTATTCGACCGAGTTGTATTCGCGTCTGGGCGAAGAGGTCGATTATCCGATGAACTACCATGTTTCGGGCTCGATCCGTCTGGCGCACAGCAAAGAGCGGATGCAAGAGTTCGAACACGCAATGGCAATGGGCCGCTATCAAGGCATCCCGATGGAGATGTGGACCCCGGAAGAAGCTAAAGAGCGCTATCCATTCCTGGAAACGCACGATCTTGAAGGCGTACTGTACGACCCGACAGATGGCGACATTGATCCGGCGCAGCTGACACAGGCGCTGGCCAAGGGGGCCCGGGACATGGGCCAGAAGATCATCCGGTTTTGCCCGGCAAATGGCGTAACTCAGCACGACGATGGCACCTGGACCGTCCACACGGACAAGGGCGATATCGATTGTGATTATGTGGTGAATGCTGCCGGATACTATGCGCAACGCGTCGGCGAGTGGTTCAAACCCTTCGGCGGCCGCACTGTCCCCGCAATGGTCATGAGCCACCAGTATCTGCTGACGGACGAAGTGCCGGAAGTTGAAGAATGGTCCAAGGCGAACGGCGGCAAGAAGCTGCCGCTGCTGCGCGATGTAGACGTCTCGTACTACCTGCGGCAGGAGAAGAACGGCTTCAATCTTGGTCCTTACGAGCCTAACTGTAAGGGCCATTGGATGACCGAAGATGACCCTATGCCCGAGGATTTCAGTTTCCAGCTGTGGAATGACGATCTGGACCGCATCGAGGACATCGTCACTGACGCGATGGAGCGGGTGCCGCTGATGGCAACCTCGGGTGTTGGACGTGTCATCAACGGACCGATTCCCTACGCGCCGGACGGCTTGCCGCTGATTGGCCCGATGCCCGGCGTCAAGAATGCGTTCGAGGCGCACACCTTTACCTTTGGCATCGCGCAAGGCGGCGGGGCAGGCAAGGTGCTGGCCGAGTGGATCGTTGATGGTGCGACCGAGTGGGACATGTGGGCGGTCGATCCGCGTCGCTATACCGATTACACGGATCAGGATTACTGCAACCGTAAGGGTATGGAAGTGTACGGCAACGAATACGCCATGCACTTCCCCCATCACGAATGGCCCGCTGCGCGCGACAAGAAACTGTCGCCAGTGCATGACAAGGTCAAAGCGCTGGGCGGCGTGATGGGTGCCTATAACGGATGGGAGCGGGCCAACTGGTTCGCGAAGCCGGGTGATGACACGTCGCTTGATGCAACCCATACCTGGGGTCGGGCCGGCCCGTGGGAGCAGCGGATCCAAGAAGAATGCGAGGCCGTGCGAGACCATTGTGGCGTACTAGATCTGCCAGGCTTCTCGCGCTTCATGGTCAAGGGAGAGGGCGCCGCTGAGGCGCTGCGCGGCCTCGCAACCGGTGGGTTGCCAAAGGTCGGCCGGATGAACCTCATCTATATCTCTGATGACCGTGGTCGCATTTTGACCGAGATGTCCTGTATCCGTATAGGTGAGGATGAGTTCATCATGATCACCGCCGCAACTGCACAGTGGCATGATCGGGACATCCTGATGAACGCGATGCCTGCGAGTGTTTCGATTGAAGACGTTACCACGACACGGGATACACTGATCGTCACTGGTCCGAAGTCGCGCGAGATCCTCTCGGGTATGACAGATGCTGATCTGACCTTGGGTTGGTTAACCCATCAGTCTGCTACCGTTGCAGGCCAGCCTGTTCATCTTATCCGCGTCTCCTTCGCCGGTGAGTTGGGATGGGAAGTGCACGCTTTGAACGAGCATATGCCTGCGATCTACGATGCGATCATCGACGCCGGTGCCAAGCCGTTCGGGATGTACGCGCTGAACTCGCTGCGCATCGAAAAAGGCTATCGCGCGTGGAAAGGCGATTTGTCGACCGACTACTCGCTGCTGGAAGGCGGCCTGGAGCGATTTGTCAAACTGGACAAACCACAGGACTTCCCCGGAAAGGCAGCGATCCTGAACGAAAAGCAGCAGGGCGTTAAAAAGTCGTTCGTCACCCTGACTGTCGATGCGGGTGATTGCGATGCGCCTTACATGTCCTGTATCTGGCAGAACGGTGAGATCGTCGGCGAAACCACGTCCGGCGCATGGGGTTACCGCGTCGGCAAGTCCATCGCGCTGGGCATGATCAAGGCCGAGCTTGCAAACCCCGGAACCGAGCTCGAGGTGGAAATCTACGGCCAGAAGTGCCGTGCTGTGGTACAGCAGGACCAACCGCTTTGGGATCCCGAGAACGAGCGGTTGCGCGCTTAACCCCTATCGGAGACGGCCATGAGCAATCGATGCGCCAAACCGGGACCGGGAGAGGGTCCCGACTATGACCGAGAGAACGACCACACCTACTTAAGGGTGTTGGGTCAAAACACAGACGTGGCGTTTGCGACTGTAGAAGACAATCTGAAGGCCAGCATCGCGCTTGGCCTTCATTGTCATGACAGCCGCGCAGAAACGTTCTGTATTCTGGAAGGCGAGGTTGAGTTCCTGGTTGATGGTTGATGGTTGATGGTTGATGGTGGATGATATCGATATGGGCGGGAGATCACGATCCACGGTCCGGATCAGTCGGATGATGAGGTCTGAGATGACGACCCCGAAAACCATGTCGGGCGTCTACCTGACCGGCCACGGCGGACCCGAGGTTCTGGAATGGCGTGATGATATCCCCGTTCCTGAACCCGGGGCAGGGCAAATTCTTGTCCGTGTCGCCGCTGCGGGAGTGAACAACACGGATATCAACACGCGGGTCGGTTGGTACTCATCGGATGTCACCGGTGCAACGGATGCCGTTGATCAGGACGTTGAAGCCGGTGGTTGGGGCGGTGCATTGCACTTTCCCCGCATTCAGGGTGGTGACCTGTGCGGCATTGTTGAGGCGGTTGGTGTCGGGGCAGGTTTCGAACAAGGCCAGCGCGTGACATGTCCGATAAACATTCCGCGCCCACGCCCTGGAAACCCGCAGGGCTTCATTGCGCTTGGTTCCGAGATCGACGGGGCTTTTGCCCAATACTGCCTTGTTGAAGCGGATGATCTTTATGATGTTAGCGCTTCGCCCCTTACGGACGTGGAAATCGCAGCCATTCCTTGCGCCTTTGGCACGGCCGAAAATCTATTGACCCGTGCGGGTGTTACCGCAGGACAAAAGGTTTTGATCACCGGCGCTTCAGGAGGCGTAGGTCTGGCGGCGGTGCAACTCGCCGCACTGCGCGGGGCGTCGGTTTGGGGTGTGACAAGTGAGGCCAAAGCAGAAATCGTGAAGTCTCAAGGGGCAGAGAACACGTTTGACCGGAACGACCCGCTGCCGCAAGATATGTTCGATGTGGTGATCGACGTTGTGGGTGGCCCCGTATGGCCATCGCTGATCCTTTCCCTGAAACCCAGCGGGCACTACGCCGTTTCGGGGGCAATAGCTGGCCCGATTGTTGAAGCTGATCTGCGCGACATCTACCTGCGCGACATAACCATACAAGGGTGTACGCATCAGGCACCCGAAGTCTTTGCCCGTCTTGTGGAACTGGTGAATACCGGACGGATCATGCCGCTGGTTTCCCGGACCTATCCGCTGAAGGATATTGGCATTGCACAGGCCGACTTTCAGTCAAAGACTCTTCCGGGAAAACTGGTATTGGTGCCCTGAGGAGTAACGACATGGCAGATATCACCCTTTTGGACGGCTCTATCGGGCAGGAACTGGTAAAACGCAGTGGCGACCGGGCGACACCTCTGTGGTCGACGCGCGTGATGATCGATCACCCCGATTTGGTCGGAGAAGTGCACCGCGACTATTTCCGTCGGGGTGCGACGGTCGCGACAACCAATACTTATGCCGTGCATCGCTCTCGTCTGGTGCGGGTGGGGATGGAAGATCACATGCCCACCCTGATCGACACTGCCCTGACACAGGCCGAACGTGCCCGCACGGAAACCGAGGGGCGGATCGCGGGTGCATTGGGGCCGTTGCTGGCATCATATCGACCCGATCTTAACCCGGACCCGGCAGACGCGGCTGAAAAGTTCGCCGAGCTTGTGACCATGATGGCCGCTCGGGTCGATCTGTTTCTGATCGAGACCGTGTCTTCGATACAGGAAGCCGAGGGCGCACTGCGAGGCACGGCCGGATGCGGAAAACCGGTTTGGCTGTCCCTTTCGGTCAATGATGACGATGGCGGCTTTCTCAGGTCCGGCGAACCATTGGCGGACATTGCTCCGCTGGTGAAAGAGTTTTCGCCTGATGCCGTGTTGATCAACTGTTCCCGCCCCGAGGCGATCCCGGCGGCGCTGGAGGTTCTGTCCGGCATGAATCGGCCTTTTGGGGCCTACGCCAATGGATTTACGCATATTTCAGATGGCTTCCTTCAGGACGCGCCGACCGTGGATGCCCTGCAAGAGCGCCATGACCTCAGCCCCAAGGCTTATACGGACCAGGCGATGCGGTGGGTCGATCAGGGGGCAACGATTGTGGGTGGGTGCTGCGAAATCGGACCGGATCATATCGAAGAACTGGCGAACCGGTTGCGGGCCGCCGGTCATAACATCGTCTGAACAAGAAAATGGCGGCAAAACCAACTTCGGCAGCACCAAATCAGGCCATCCGGCATTTCGACATCCTTGTCGCGCCGGGCTTCGTGTTGTTGGAGCTGGCTTCGTTGGTTGAGGTGTTGAGGCTGGCCAACCGTGTATGCCCAAGCCCTCCGTTCACCTTCACCTATCGCTCGCTCAAAGGTGGCCCGATTGCCAGCAGCAGTGACGCTGTGGTTCAAACAGAAGCGGTGCCGTCACTGCCTAAGGCGGACTACCTGTTCGTAATCGGCAACTCAGATCCGGATCACCCGGATTTGTCGTTGGGACGGGTGGTGTCGGACTATACCTTCCGGGACGCCAAGGTGTTCCTGCTGGCCGAAGCCGCCAGCCGCTATATCGACGAACAGGGTACAGACGACTTGGCAACCCATTGGGAGAACGCATCGTTCCTGCGGGAACGCGGAGCCCGGTTCGAAGCCAAACTGTCGATCGCAACCCAACAGGGCGCAGTGGTGACATGTGCCGGGATGGAGGCCACAACCGATATCGCCCTGGCAGTGATCGGACGTCATATCTCGGGACCTGCAAAGATGACCGTGGCCGACATCATGTTGCATGAGAACATCCGTGATTTCGCCTCGATGCAGCCATTCTCAGGCGCCAAGTTGACCGCGACGGGAGATTCGAAGCTGGATCAGTGCATAAAGCTCATGCAGGCCAATATCGAAGACCCCCTGCCGATCAATCAGATTGTCGAGTCGCTGCACCTGTCGAACCGGTCCCTTGAGCGTAAGTTCAAAACCTTTTTTGGAACCACTCCCAACGGTTTCTACCGGGAAATGCGACTGGCCAAGGCAAATAACCTATTGCTGAACACCACGATGAGCGTTCGCGAAATTGGATTGGCATGTGGTTTTCCGAACGGTTTTTCGTCCGTCTACAAAAGCTTCTTTGGGGTCACGCCCTTTGTCGTGCGCCGGGAAAAGCGCGCGGCGACACATCGGTGAAAACTGCCGATTTCGTGACGTTTTTGGTGCATTTGTTGACGATCTTCCATGGCAACTTATTCCAAACCTGACACAGCGGAGAATTCAGGATGGTTGATCTTCCCAGCAAGGCCCGTGTGGTCATCATCGGCGGTGGCGTCATCGGATGCTCGGTCGCATATCATTTGACCAAGAAGGGTTGGAAAGATGTCGTGCTGCTGGAACGCAAGCAGCTGACCAGTGGCACCACCTGGCATGCGGCAGGTCTGATTGCGCAGCTGCGCGCCACGGCAAACATGACCAAGCTGGCGAAGTACAGCCAAGAGCTGTATGGCGCGCTGGAAGAGGAAACTGGCGTCGCTACGGGATTCAAGCGGTGCGGGTCGATCACCGTGGCCCTGACCGAAGAACGCAAAGAGGAAATCTATCGTCAGGCTGCGATGGCACGGGCGTTTGGTGTCGAGGTCGAAGAAATCTCGAATGAGCGCGTGCAGGAGCTGTATCCGCACATCAATCTCGAGGGCGTCAAAGGTGCCGTCTATCTGCCGCTCGACGGGCAGGGTGATCCGGCCAATATTGCGCTGGCTCTCGCCAAGGGCGCGCGCCAGCGCGGAGGCGTGGTGAAAGAGAGGGTTAAGGTCACCGATATCGTCAGGCAGGGCCGGTCGGTTACTGGTGTGGACTGGGTCGCGGATGACGGCAGCGCCTCGGGCCATATCGAATGTGACATGGTGGTAAACTGCGCGGGCATGTGGGGCCACGAAGTTGGCCGCATGGCCGGTGTGAACGTTCCGCTGCATGCCTGCGAACACTTCTACATTGTGACCGAGAACATCGATGGTCTGACCCAGCTGCCGGTGCTGCGTGTGCCGGACGAATGTGCTTATTACAAAGAAGATGCAGGTAAAATCCTGCTGGGTGCGTTTGAACCCAACGCGAAACCTTGGGCGATGAATGGCATCCCGGACACGTTCGAATTCGACCAGCTGCCCGAGGATTTCGACCATTTCGAACCGATCCTCGAAGCCGCCTGCGAACGGATGCCGATGCTGGCCGAGGCGGGCATCCACACCTTCTTCAACGGCCCCGAGAGCTTTACGCCTGATGATGCCTATCATCTGGGTCTGGCGCCCGAGATGGACAATGTCTGGGTTGCCGCCGGGTTCAATTCGATTGGCATTCAATCGGCCGGTGGTGCAGGCATGGCGTTGGCTGAATGGATGGATACGGGCGAAAAACCGTTCGATCTGGGCGATGTAGACATCAGTCGGATGCAACCGTTTCAAGGGAACAAGCAGTACCTGTTCGAGCGCTCGAAAGAGACCCTGGGCCTGCTCTATGCCGACCACTACCCCTTCCGCCAGAAAGCCACCGCGCGCGGTGTTCGCCGGACTCCGTTCCACCATCACCTGCTGGAACAGGGCGCCGTGATGGGTGAAATGGCCGGGTGGGAGCGCGCCAACTGGTTCGCCAACGAAGGGCAAGAGCGCGATTACAAATACAGCTGGAAGCGCCAGAACTGGTTCGAGAATTCCGCGGCTGAGCACAGAGCTGTGCGTGAAAATGTGGGCATGTACGACATGTCTTCGTTTGGCAAGATCCGCGTAGAGGGTCCCGATGCCGAAAAGTTCATGAACTATATCGGTGGCGGCGATTACGCAGTGCCCAATGGCAAGATCGTCTACACGCAGTTTCTGAACCGTTCCGGCGGAATCGAGGCGGATGTCACCGTGACACGTCTTACCGAGACTTCCTATTTGGTGGTCACTCCGGCAGCGACCCGTCTGGCGGATCAGACCTGGATGATGCGCCATTCTGGCAATTTCAACGTGGTCATCACCGATGTCACGGCGGGTGAAGGCGTTTTGGCGGTGATGGGCCCGAATTCCCGGGCCTTGCTGGAAAAGGTGTCGCCCAACGACTTCTCGAACGCGGCAAATCCCTTCGGCACCGCGCAGGAAATCGAGATCGGCATGGGTCTCGCCCGTGCCCACCGCGTCACCTATGTGGGTGAGCTTGGATGGGAGATCTATGTATCCTCCGACATGGCGGGCCACGTCTTTGAAACCCTGCACGAGGCGGGGCAGGACATGGGGCTCAAGCTGTGCGGCATGCACATGATGGACAGCTGTAGGATCGAAAAGGGCTTCCGCCATTTCGGGCACGACATCACCTGCGAAGATCACGTCGTCGATGCGGGTTTGGGCTTTGCAGTCAAGGTGGACAAGGGCTGCGATTTCATTGGGCGTGAGGCCGTGATTGCGCGCAAGGAAAGCGGTCCCCGGAACCGTCTGGTCCAGTTCCGCCTGACAGACTCCGAACCACTGCTGTTCCACAATGAACCCATCGTACGGGATGGGGAGTACGAGGGCTACCTGAGTTCCGGCAACTATGGCCATACTCTCGGCGGCGCCATCGGTTTGGGCTACGTGCCATGCCAGGGAGAGAAAGCCGCCGACGTTCTGGCGTCGACCTACGAGATCGACGTGTGTGGCGTGAAGGTCAAAGCCGAAGCGTCACTCAAACCCATGTATGATCCCAAATCCGAACGGGTGAAGGTGTGACCATGGTGTTCGGTGGGGGCTCTGCCCCCGCCGCCTTCGGCGACTCCCCCAAGATATTTTCGGCCAGATGAAGATTGGTTCCCCTTGTTCATCTGGCCCCAAATATCCCGGAGCGCGAGGCAGAGCCTCGCATTTCAGACGTCACCTGAAAAGCGTGGTCCGATAACTCATCAAACATCGTTATGTGACACTTCACTGTTTTCAGAGTTTTCAACCTGTTCAGTTCTGCCGTAAACCGAACCGGTAGCAACCGGAGACCCGATGTGGCTGACCCGCTCTTACCTACTCAGAACACGGACACACCAAAAGGACTTGCGTTGGCAGTCACGGCTTATGTCCTGTGGGGGTTCCTGCCTCTGTATATGAAAGCGTTGGATCATATGGGGCCGGTCGAGGTCGTGGCGCATCGTGTTATCTGGTCAGTACCCGTGGCGGGTTTGTTGCTAGTGGTACTGGGCCGAACCCGGGATCTGAAGGCCGCGCTTGGCAATCCGAAGATGTTAGGCATGGCCGCTTTGACAGCTGCGCTAATTTCCGTGAACTGGGCGATTTACGTATGGGCCATTTCTACGGGTAACGCGTTGGATGCTGCGCTGGGATATTACATCAACCCTCTGTTCAGTATTGCGCTGGGGGCGGTCTTGTTGAGGGAACCCCTGACAAGGACACAACTTTTCGCGGTCGGGTTGGCTGCGATGGGTGTGGTGGTACTTGTGGTAGAAGCCGGTCGATTGCCTTGGGCCGCTCTTGGGTTGATGGTCAGCTGGGGGTTCTACGCGTTTTTCAAACGCTCGCTGCCGATTGGGCCGAACCAGGGTTTTCTGCTTGAGGTCCTGATCCTTTTGATTCCGGCACTGGTTTATATCACCTTTCTGGGTGTGCAGGGCACAGGTCATTTCGGCGTGGCGATGTCGGACACTCTATTGTTGTCCTGCGCCGGGGTTGTGACGGCCGTGCCGTTGCTGGTTTACGCAAATGGCGCAAAACTGGTGCGCCTGTCCACGATGGGCATCCTGCAATACATTGCGCCGACCATGATTTTCATTACAGCAATAACCCTGTTCGGTGAGAAGATAGACACAGGCCGGATGATTGCGTTCCCACTGATCTGGGCGGCTCTGGTTGTTTACTCGATCCCTCTGATCCGGCAGGTGCGCACTCAGGCCTGAAGCAACAGACGCGCGGCTGCATCTGCCCAAAGCGCATACGCCCGGGGGCTGGGATGATAGCCATCCGGTGCAGCCAGCGCCGGGTCGTCCGGCAGGTCGAGTGGCAGGTGTTGAACATGCGGAAAAGCAGCCGCAACCTCTTGCAGCCCCTGGTCCAGGCGCGCGGCCTGGCATCCAAGCACCCAGGCCAGCGGCTGAGGCAAGGCCGGAAACCTGTTCATCTGCGGGACAGCGGTTACGACGATGCGACGAGCGCCCAGGCCTTCGGAAAGTAAGCGGATGAGACGGGTCTGGCGGCTTGTAAATTGCCCACGTGTCACGGCTCGGGTGACATCATTGACTCCGAGTGCCGTAACGACAGCATCGAATTCGCCATCTATTTGCGTCAGGCGGTCAATCGTATCCTGGGTGGTGTGCCCGGTTGCCGCTTCCAGCTGCCATTCGACCGCGTAGTGCCTGGCCAGACGGTTGACCAGATGTCCGGATAACGCCTGATCCTGCGTGCCTGCGCCCACTCCGGCTGCCGAGCTATCACCGATGATCAGAAGCCGCAGACGCGGCCCGCGACCTCTGCGGCCCTCGCGCGCGCCGGTCGGTTCCGGCAGCAGCTGAGCGTTCCGTCGCACCGATAGGCCCTGCGCGGCAAGCACCGGAAGCAAAGGCACCCGCAAAATCTGATCGACAGATAAGGAACGCGGCATTGTCAGCTCAGCGCGTTTTTGAATTCAAGAAAACGAGCGTCGGTCATGACCCGCGCCATCATGGCATCGCGCAAGGCACCCACCGTTTTGTAGGGGCGCATGACGACTTCGAAAGTCTGAATCAACCCGCTGTCATTCAGCGTAACAAGATCCACGCCGATACCATCCAGATCACCGACTTTGCATTGGAACTCCAACGCCCAGTCTTTCCCGTCGCCCATGACGCGCCGATAACGAAAACCTGAAAACACCTGCCCGACATGCCCCAGAACGGCAGCGACCGGAGCGCGCCCTGTCCAGGTGCTGTAGTAGGTTGGTGGCAGGAACTGCACATCTTCGGCCAAGAGTTCGTGGATCAAGGCCTCATCGCCTTTCGCGACAACCTCTTGCATGCGTTCAATTGTCGGGTGCATGGCATCTCCTCCGCTTTTGGGGTGAAGGTCACCGAACATGGGCGGGCATGCAAGGACGACGTTGCGGGAGGTCACGAGCTGGGATAGGCACCCTGCATGAGCGACACCTATGATCCCCCTCAAACCCCGCTGGATGTGTTGCATGAAGATGCGCAGCTGATCGTGGTGAACAAGCCTTCGGGCTTGCTTTCGGTTCCGGGACGGGGCGCGCATCTGTCAGATTGTCTGTTGACCCGTGTGCAGGATGCATTTCCACAAGCACTGCTGGTGCACCGGTTGGACCGGGATACGTCCGGTGTCATGGTCTTTGCCCAAACGCCGCACGCGCAGCGCAACCTGAGCATGCAATTCGAGCAGCGTCAGACCCGCAAAACCTATGTAGCCCGTGTCTGGGGGCAGCTGGAACCCAAGACCGGTACCGTTGACCTGCCTCTGATTGTGGACTGGCCCAACCGGCCCAGACAGATGGTTTGTCATGCGACGGGCAAACCTGCCGTGACGGACTGGCGCGTTGTGAAGACCGAAGGCGATACGACGCGTGTGCGTCTGTTTCCCAAAACGGGCCGGTCTCATCAGCTTCGCGTTCACATGCAGGCGCTGGGCCACCCGATCCTGGGCGATCCATTCTATGCGACAGGCGATGCGCTGGACTTCCCCAGATTGATGCTGCATTCAGAAGAGCTGCGCCTGAAGCACCCGGAAGGTGGGGTTTCGATGAAGTTTCGGGCCCGGCCCGAGTTCTGATTTCACGCCGTGCTGGTCCAGAGCATCTTCAGATTTCCCAGCGAAAAACGTCTTGATCGTTTCTTTGAAACAGGTTGCTTGCACTGCCGGGCCATGGCGATTTCGCGCTCGATCTCGAAGGCGCGCAGGGTGTGGTCCTGAGACCATTGCCCCAGCCTGAGTGTCATCATGACGTGGGTGTCGAAGTAAGGCATTTTTCGTGCTCCTTTTTTCGATGCCATTCCAATCTGGCCCATCACTCCTGACACCTTCTTGTCAGTGGGGTGTGCTAGGGTGTCAGCATGTTGACAGGAGGATGCCATGCGCCGTTCGACCCGATTGTTTGAAATCATCCAGATCCTGCGGGCTGCGGGCGCTCCGGTCACGGCAGAGGCGCTGGCCGCAAGGTTGGAGGTGTCCGTGCGCACGGTCTATCGGGACATTGCCGAGTTACAGGCGCAACGGACGCCCATCGAAGGAGAGGCCGGTATTGGGTACGTGATGCGACGCGGCTACGATTTGCCGCCGCTCAATTTCGATGCAGAAGAAGTTGAGGCTTTGTGGGTTGGCCTGTCCCTTCTTGCACGTACCGGCGACAGCCACCTGCAAAGGGCCGCCAACCGGATATGCCAGAAGATAGACGCGCTGCATTGTCCTGCAGACTGGCTACAGGTGGCGCCATGGGGTGCCCCGGCGGACGATCCGGAAAAGGGTTGTGTATCGATCGCACATTACCGCGAGGCCATTCGGGCAGAACGGAAAATTCGTATCACCTATGAAGATGGCGAAGGCGAACGCACGGCCCGGGTCGTGCGTCCTCTGGCGCTGATCTACCACATCGAATGCACGATGCTGGCAGGCTGGTGTGAACTGCGCAACGGCTTTCGCCATTTCCGCACCGACCGTATCTGGTCCAGCGAATGCACGGAAGAAAGCTTTTCAGGACAGAGCAGGTCGTTGCGCGATCTCTGGCAGGAACAGCAGAATACAGAAACGCTCGTTGAATCGGTGTGAATACGTGTTTGGCGGGTATTCGCCTACTTCACCGCATTGTTGCTTGAGCCACCAAGCCTGCACAGTGATATACTGAGGAAAACGAAGCATGCCCGAATAACGGGTGCTGGAGCAGAAGGTGATATCATGACGATTTCCAAGTTTTTCGTGGCCACAGGCTTGTGTTCAGCCCTTGTGTTGGCGGCCTGTACCGATCCGGCCACGCTGACAGTACAAAACGATCCGAACCAGAACGCCAAACAGGGCGCCGTATTGGGTGGTCTGGTTGGCGCTGGTATCGGGGCGATTGCCAATAACTCGAACCCGGGTCTTGGTGCGCTGGCCGGTGCTGCAATCGGTGCTGCCGGGGGCGGTGTGATTGGCAATCAACTGGACAAGCAGGCCGCGGAGCTGCGTCAACAGCTGGCAAATGACGGAATTACAATCGTCAACGCAGGCGATCGCCTGATTGTGACGGTCCCGAATGATATCACCTTTGACACCGACAGTTCGACCGTGCGCCCGGCGCTGCGGTCTGATCTGGTGAAAGTGGGCCAGAACCTGGTTAACTACCCGAACTCGAACGTGCAGATCATCGGTCATACCGACAGCGACGGAGACGCAACATACAATCAGGGCCTGTCAGAGCGTCGCGCAAATGCCGTGGCCGATATTCTTCAGGCCAATGGTGTCAGCTACAACCGTATTCGCACGATCGGGCAGGGCGAAAACAACCCTGTCGCCTCCAACCTCACGCCGGAAGGAAAATCGCAAAACCGGCGTGTCGAGATTGTCGTGGTGCCCAGCGGAAACGCGTAACCACTGCGTACTGTGAACAGCGGGGTCGCCCTTTGGGCGGCCCCGTTCGCGCATTGACTGTGCGTCAAATGGGGTTTGGATCAGGGTGAACTCGGTCTAACTTGCGACAAACACAGAAACGGAGCTTTCCCGATGTCCCAACCGACCCTTCTTGGCCTGTCCGGGTCCCTGCGCCAGAACGCGACCAACCGTAAGCTTCTGCGCGAGGCGGCACGGTTGTTCGATCCGGTGAGCTTTGTCGAAGCGGATTTGAACCTGCCCCTCTACGATGGTGATCTGGAAGACGAAGAAGGGATTCCCGAGACGGTTCAGACGCTGGCCAATCAGATCGCGCAAGCCGATGCGGTGATCATTTCGACACCTGAGTACAACAAGGGTCCATCAGGCGTTCTGAAGAACGCGCTGGATTGGGTCAGCCGTACGCAAGGCAATCCATGGGCCGACAAACCGGTTGCGGTAATGTCGGCGGCCGCTGGTCGTGCAGGCGGGGAACGGGCGCAGATGATCCTGCGGGCCTGTATGGTTCCCTTTCAGCCGCGCATCCAGCAGGGGCCCGAAATCCATCTGGCGAACAGTTCGAGTGAGTTCGACGATCAGGGGAAGCTGCGTTCGGATCGATACGAAAAGCCTTTGCATGAATTGATGCAGAAACTTCGGGCCGAGGCCGGTTTCTGAGCGCGGGTCAGGCAAATGACGCAAGAGCTACAGACCGATCTCTTGGACCCGGCGCGAGCGGCCGCATTTCAGGTGGCGCTGGGCGCTGTGCCTACGATCGCCAGTGGTTCGGATTTGCCGCCCTTCTTCCATCAGCTTTATTTCTGGACCGCGCAACCGGCTGCCGCATTGGGCAGGGATGGGCATCCCAAGGTTGGGGGCCTGATCCCGGATATGGGGTTGCCGCGCAGAATGTGGGCCGGGGGGCGGTTGACCTTTCACGCGCCATTGGTTGCAGGGATCACCGCCGAAAAGAAATCGGTTCTTGAAAGTCAAGGCACCAAGGTGGGGCGGTCCGGCCCGTTGGGCTTTGTCACTTTACGGCACGAGATCTGGCAGAACGGTCAGTTGCGCCTGACAGAGTGGCAGGATCTCGTCTATCGCGAAGATCCTGCGCCGGATGCTGAAATGCCTCAACCGCCCAGAGCGCGCACCGATGAAACTGATGTCCGCGAAGTCGGGTTCGATTCAACGTTGTTGTTCCGCTACTCGGCTCTGACCTTCAATGGCCACCGTATTCACTATGATCTGGACTATGCGCGCGATGTGGAAGGATACGGCGGGCTGGTCGTGCACGGGCCGCTATTGGCGCAACTTCTGATGCTGTTCGCGGTCGACCTGAGCGGTCCGCTTGCATCGTTTTCGTTCCGTGCGACTTCACCGTTGATGCATTTCGAAACCGCCCAGTTGTGCCGGAGAAATGAAAACATGTGGGTGCGCGGCCCTGACGGGCGGCAATGCATGCAGGCCGTCGTACAGTCACAGTGAGGCTTCGGGCCGGAACTCATCAGGGATCGTATCCCGGTCTTCCAGCATAAGATCGGCCATGACCTCGGCGATTTTGGGGGCCATGCCGAACCCGATTTTGAACCCGCCATTGGCGATGAACTGACCGTGATGCAGTGGATGTGCCCCCAACATCGGCGCACGGCTTTTGCTGCGTGGGCGCACTCCGGCCCAGCGTTCGATCACCTCGGCCCCATGCAACAGAGGCAGTGCACGCGTGGCGCGGTCGATCACATCATCCAGCGACTCGTCCGTGCTGGTTGGGTCATCGTAGTCCCGTTCCGAGGTTGATCCTATCGCAAGTGTTCCGTCAGCATGAGGCACAATGTGAACCGTGTCGGCGAATAGTTGCGGCACTTCTCCCGCGTCGAAGCGCAACAGGGCGGCTTGTCCTTTGACACCGTTCCCAATGGTCTTGCCGTAGGCTGTGTTCAGTTCCTGTAATCCTGCAATGCCGGTAGCGTGGACAATTTGTCCCTTGTTGTCATCGCCATCTCTGACAACCTGGACGCCCATGACTTCGAGAGCAGCGACAAGAGCGGCGCAGGCCCGCCTTGGGTGTATCCGTGCCGTCAACGTATCCCGGATGACAAAACCTGTGGGGCTGGGCGGGCACCATGAACCCGCTTGGGCCGTGGTGACGACACGCCATTCCGCGCGGCCTTGCCAAAGCTCATCTGCGGTTCCTGCGCGTTGGCGGGCCAATTCCAGACCACGCGCGTCCGGGATTGGTTGAAGACGGCCCAGCCGGCCGTAGCCGGGAGAAACCCCGCCGGTGTATTCGACCTGTCGCCAGAACGGTTCAGCCATAATCAGGCTGTCGAACTGAAAAGCTTTCTTGGCGTTCCAGTTTTCCGGCACATGCGGGGCCAACGAGCCGACCAGACCTCCGCTGGATCCCGCGCCCGGTCCGAACGGATCGACAACCTGCACGTTTGCGCCGCGTCGCGCACAAATCCAGGCGATGGACAGGCCGAAAATTCCTGCGCCGCGAACCGTCACATCGACCATTGCCAATTTCCTTTACGTTGTTCAGTGTCGCGCCGCTTAGCTACAGGATTCCCCGATGGCAGACCAGCGCGCCAAATTGACGTGGACCGAAGATCAGATCCCGGTCTCGGATTGCTTCGACGACCCTTATTACTCGTTGCAGAACGGGCTGGAAGAGACGCGCCATGTGTTTCTGGCGGGAAATGATTTGCCTGCGCGGTTTACGCCAGGGTTTCACATTGCCGAGTTGGGTTTTGGCACCGGCCTGAACCTGCTGACGGCCTGGTCAGAATGGGAGGCATCCGGCCAGAAAGGGCCATTGCGTTTTACCAGTTTCGAAGCCTTTCCCATGGCCGTGGAAGACATGCAACGTGCGCTTGAGTCCTTTCCTGAATTGCATCCGTGGAGCAGCCGGTTTCTGGTGCATTGGACGGGGCGCACATGTACATTGGAGTCGCTTCAGTTTGAGGTGGTGATCGGCGACGCGCGCGAGACATTGCCGAACTGGGAGGGTATGGCAGATGCCTGGTTTCTCGACGGCTTTTCACCGGCCAAGAACCCTGAATTGTGGGGTGCGGACCTGATGCAGGAAGTGGCAAACCACACTGCCACGGGGGGGACGGCGGCCACGTATACGGCCGCTGGTTTTGTGCGTCGGGGGCTTGAGGGTGCCGGTTTCAACGTTACCCGCACGCCCGGCTATGGCCGCAAGCGGCACATGACGCGGGCACACAAGGCATGACCCAGAAGAACAATGTAGGCGCGGGCATCGGCTTGATGGTGGGCGCGACGATTGTCTTTGCCCTGCAGGACGGTATCTCGCGCCATCTGGCCGGAACCTACAACACCTACATGGTGGTCATGATCCGCTATTGGTTCTTTGCGGCTTTCGTCATCGCTCTGGCTGCGCGGGCCCCAGGTGGGTTGAAGGCGGCCACAAAGACCAATCAGTTGGGTTTGCAGATTGTGCGGGGCGTGTTGCTGGCTGCCGAAATATGCATCGCGGTGTTCGGGTTTACGGTCCTTGGCCTGATCGACAGTATGGCCGTCTTCATCTGCTATCCTTTGCTTGTCGCCGCGCTGAGCGGGCCGGTTCTGGGTGAAAATGTCGGATGGCGGCGGTGGGTCGCGATCGGCGTAGGATGCATCGGAGTTCTGATCATTCTGCAACCGGGTGCCGGGGTCTTTAACCCGTGGGCTGTCATACCTTTGATCTCTGCGTTTCTGTTTGCGATCTATGGTCTTTTGACGCGATATGTTGCCCGCAAGGACAGCGCGGCGACCAGCTTTTTCTGGACCGGTGTCGCCGGTGCCGTGGCGATGACCGTGTTTGGCATGTGGTTCTGGGAGCCGATGGCGCGCGGCGATTGGCTCTGGATGGCGCTGCTTTGCGTCAGTGGGGTATTCGGGCACTGGTTGCTGATCAAGTGTTATGAGATGGCCGAAGCCAGTGCGGTTCAACCCTTTGCATATTTCCACCTGGTTTGGAACGCGATCCTGGGAATTTCGATCTTTGGTGAAATGTTGCGCCCCGAAGTCGTGGCGGGAGCAACCATCGTCGTGGCCGCAGGCCTGTTCACCTTATGGCGCGAACGCCGCCAGAGATGAACCGATCAGCTCCTGCGAAAAAGGAATCGGAAGGGCGGCCTGCCCCAGGCGGGCACGGTAGACAGGCAGGCTTTCGGTCACGCGCATAACGTAGTTCCGCGTTTCGCTGAACGGGATCGTCTCGATCCAGTCGACGATATCAACCTCGCCAGCGCGCGGATCACCATAGCGTTCCATCCACGAGATCGGTCGTCTTGGCCCGGCGTTATACCCCGCGGCCATCATCACCACGTTGCCGTTGAAATCGGCCGCCAGACCGGAAAGGTAGTTGGCCCCAAGCTTTGCGTTGTATTTCCAGTCGGTGGTCAATCGCCCGGTTTGATGGCCGCCGAGAATGCCCAACTCACCTGCAACCAGCTTGGCCGTGGCGGGCATTACCTGCATCAGACCGCGCGCTCCTGCACCGCTGACAACAACCGGGTCGAACTCGCTTTCGCGGCGCGCGATGGCCAGTGTCATTTCCTTTGCCATAGGCAATCGAATATCGGCCACCGGGTGAACCGGGTAATAGGCCGCAGGAAGGACAGTACCGTTGGTCGCCGCCCGTTTGGCGATCATTACGGCCAGATGCGGTTGTTGCAGTTCAATCACCAGATCGCCCAGTTGACTGGCCTGCACTGGATCAAGGCCTTCGACCAGATGGGTCAGGAACCTTTCAGACAGGGTTGCTTCTCCGTCTTTCAGCAGTAGCAACCCGGCCTCTAAAACGCTGGAATCGGCAAACTCCGCCTGCCGCCAATGCGGTGCGCGACGCGGATTGGCAATTTCCGAATCAAAGGGCCGCCCTATCCGTTCCGCAGCCAGCAGGCCGTAGAATGAGGTCTGGTAATCAGCCCCAATCGCGTAGGCGTCATACGCCTTTTCCGCGTCACCCAGTTCCGCGTAGGCGCGCCCAAGCCAATAGCCACCACGCCCTTTTGAAATCGGAGATTTGACCGCGTCCAAAAAATTCTGGAAATGGCGAACGGCCGTGGCTGGATCATTCAGCTTTCGAAGAGCCAGAAACCCGGCCAGCCACTCAAGATCGGCATAGCCGTATCCCATCTCAGGGGTCATGTGATGATTGGCGGCCACATCATATGCGCGCGCCGCACGGCCTGATCGCATCTCCAGCCGGGCGAGCCGGCGTCGTCCTTCGGCCCATTTGTCGGGCTCACCCAAGGCGTCAGGCCCGGTTGAACGCGCCAGCATCAGATCGACGGCGCTGTCATCCAGCTCTTTCTTGTCGCGCCAGACAAAACGGTCGAATGCCAGCCCCGGCGCATCTGCCAGAGACTTCGGAACTGCCGACACCTTGGTGTCCACGCCGGGTTGGCGTTTCTGCAACGCTATGCGCGCTTCTGCCAGTTTACGTTCGTCCGAACTGACCAAAGGCAACATCTGCCCGGCGCTCACAAGATGACCGTCCCACAACATTCTGTCCAACCGCGCTGCGTGATGCGGTTTCAGCAATGTGGCAAAGTTCTCCAGATAGCTCCTTTGCAGGCCCGAGCCCATTGGCATGGTGCGCCAGGCGGTCACAATGTCAGCCTCCGCCTCTCCGGTGCGTCCCTTGGCTTTCAGGGCAACGGCATAGTTCAATGCGCCCTCTGCTGTCTGAGGCGGCATGTCGGCGTAGAATTTCAAAACCCTGTCCGGATCGGCTCCGGTGAAAACAGGCTCGCTCTTGCGGCGCAGCCATGCCAGCCCGGGCCAGTCCGGGCGACGTTCAAGAAACACCAGTACGTCGCCAGAGCTGCCGAAGCCTTCGCGCAGCCAGTGCCAGACGATGATATCGCGCGATACGGAACCCCGCTGGCCGGATACGCGCAATGCGGCGTTCCAGTCGCCTTTGCGCATCTCGTTGAGCCCGGCGCGTAAATCAGCCGAAGCGTCTGCCTGCGCAGAGTGCGGTGCTGTCACCAAATACAGAATCACAGCAGTCAACAGTGCCAGAAAGCGTGTCATCCCTTGCATTTCCCAACCAACCGAGGATAGAGCCTGTGAGGATAAACCGTGTGTCGCCGGGATCAACTCACAAAGCTGGAAACGTGAGAGACCGCGGCGCAAAAACAGCAAAATGCACCTTGAAGGAGCGTGTCATGTTCAAAGGCTCGATGCCAGCCCTCGTCACCCCGTTCAACAACGGCGAGTTGGACCTGAAGACGCTCAAACATTTTGTGGATTGGCAGATATCCGAAGGTTCGACCGGGCTGGTGCCTGTCGGAACCACCGGCGAAAGCCCGACGCTCAGCCACGAAGAGCATGAAACGGTAATCGAAGAGGTTGTCAAAACGGCCGCGGGCCGCGTTCCGGTCATTGCCGGTGCCGGGTCGAACAACACGGTCGAAGCTGTCCGCTTCGTTCAATTCGCTGAAAAAGTCGGGGCGGATGCCGCGCTGGTCGTTACGCCGTATTACAACAAACCGACTCAGCGCGGTCTGATCGCGCATTTCGAGGCTCTGCATGCGGCCGCGGATATCCCGATCATCATCTACAACATTCCAGGCCGTTCAGTCATTGATATGACGCCTGCCACAATGGGTGAACTGGCCAAGCTTCCCCGTATCGTCGGGGTCAAGGATGCAACGGGCGACCTGGCCCGTGTCAGCCAGCAGCGCGCTGCCTGTGGCGCAGATTTCTGCCAACTGTCCGGCGAAGACGCCACGGCCCTTGGGTTCAATGCCCATGGTGGTGTTGGCTGCATCTCGGTGACTGCAAACGTGGCACCCAAGCTCTGCGCCGAATTCCAGCAGGCCACGCTGGCTGGAGATTATGCAAAAGCGTTGGAGTATCAGGACAAACTGATGCCGCTGCATGAGGCGATCTTCATCGAGCCGGGCCTTGTCGGTGCCAAATATGCGCTCAGCAAACTGGGCCTTTGTAGTACCGAAGTCCGCTCCCCTCTGACCGAGCTGGAAGACAGCACCAAGGATGCAATTGAGGCCGCAATGGCCCATGCTGGCCTGATCTGACTGGTATTTCAGAATACGACGAAGGGCGGCCTCGAACCTTGAGCGCCGCCCTTTTTTCGATGTATCCAGACTTCATCTGGCTAAAAATATCCCGGGGAAGTCGCGGCTTGCCGCGATGGGGGCAGAGCCCCTCTACCGTTTCCCGTAGTAGAGCCCGACGACATGTTCGGCCTGCGCAAAAAACAACCAGCGCGACGTTGCCACGCCTGCCAGGTGGGATGCCACAGCCAACAGGGCGAAGACGTGATTGAACGGCAATAGCAGAAGCAAAACCGGCAGTACAAAGGCCAGAACAAACGAGATTACCCGCAGTTTCTCTGCGTGTTTGCGACCCACCACGTGAACAAACTCCCGCAGTAGATAATTGGTTCCGGTATGCGGCGGCTCAAAGGCGCGGACGGAGCCGCGTGCGCCAAGCCCGGTGGCTGTTCCCAGGTCCGTTCCCGATGATGCAAACGCCTGATCCCCCTTGCGCCAGTACAGGATCTGCACCAGCGCCGCGATCAGCAGCAGAGGTAGAGCTGCGCTTGTCTGACCAGCCAGCAATGCACCGCCGGCCAGGCTGAAGCTGAGGAACATGGCGGGTGTCAGGTTCATATTCCAGCGTGGGATGGTCTTGAGCTGCGTGTAGATCATCGAGGTCGTAAACACTGTGGCCAGCGACAGCACTGCGCCGATCCAACCCAGAAAACTCCAGCGTTGGTCAAGAAACACCACGCCAATCGCATAGAGTCCCATGATGACCAGCGCGAGTACGGCACACCAACCTTCACGGCTGAGCCAGCTGGTTTTCCATTGAGTGAAGGCCTTCAAGGCCCGTTCCGGATGGCCGAGGTGGAACGTCGAGGCCAAAAGCCCGCCGACGGCCAGACCATAGGCAATGGCGAAGAACACAAAAGCTATCCAACCCGAGACAGCCGGAAACCCCAGGCCAAGGAAGAACAGCAGTCCAAATCCCAGACCTGACAGGGTGGTGAACAGGATGACGGAGGGTGCGGGATGCATCAGAGTTTCTCCAACGTCTTGTCGAGCCAGCCGAGGAACCCTTTGGGCTCGTCGGCGATGGGTGCCAGCAGGGGGGCCAGTATGTCGATCTGGTCTTCCACTGTGTCCTTGGGGCGCGGGGGCAGGTATTTGTTGACGGGTTTGGTGCCCATTTCCGGCATCAAATCCATGCCGCCTCGTTCTGCAACCAGCTGGCTGACATCGCTGTCAGGGTCGCCCAGATCGCCAAAGTGCCTTGCGCCCGCAGGGCAGGTGCGAACACAGGAGGGGATACGGTCGACTTCTGGGAGGTTCTCGTTGTAGATGCGGTCAACACAAAGTGTGCATTTCTTCATCACGCCTTCGGCCATATCCAGTTCCCGCGCACCGTAGGGGCAGGACCAGGCGCACAGGCCGCATCCGATACAATCGATTTCATTGACCAACACGATGCCATCCTCGACCCGCTTGTAGCTGGCTCCGGTGGGGCAAACGGTAACGCAGGGCGCGTCTTCGCAATGCAGGCAGGATTTTGGGAAGTGGATCAGCTGGGCGTGCCCATCGGCAGGTTGCACTTCGTAGGAATGCACGCGGTTGAGGAAGGTGCCCGAAGGGTTTGCACCGTAGGCGTCCTGATCCGAAAGCGGGGCCCCGTAGTTTTCAGTGTTCCAGCCTTTACAGGAAACAACGCAGGCGTGGCAGCCAACACAGGTGTCCAGGTCGATGACCAGACCCATCTTGCGGTCGGTGGAGTTTGGTAGCTGGGTCATGTCAGTGAACCTCTGCTGTGGGGGGCAGGTGAGGGGGTCAGCCCCCTCTTGAGCCTGCGGCTCAATTCACCCCCGGGGTATTTTTGGCCAGATAAAGTGCGGATCCGGGTCATTTGCCCACCTTCCAGACCAGGTTCTCAGGGCCGGTTCCGACCGGAGATTGGATCGGGTCGAAATTCGGCTGGCTTTGCGCATCGGCGGGCGCGTCGGTTTTTTCGATTTTAACCTTCAGGTCGAACCATGCCGCCTGACCTGTGATCGGGTCCGAGTTGGCCCAGCGCATTCCATCTTCTTTGGACGGCAGCAATTCGTGAATCAGGTGGTTGAGCAGGAAACCTTTGGTCGCCTCCGGCGCGTCGTTCTGCAAGGCCCAGGCACCTTTGCGTTTGCCGATTGCGTTCCACGTCCAGACCGTGTTGTCGTTCAGCGCGGCCATCTCCATCACAGGCACGGTGATCTCACCATGGGGGGAACTGACTTTTGCCCAGTCTCCGTCTTGCAGGTTGTGTTCTCGCATTAGTTTGGTCGGGACATAAAGCGGGTTGTGCCCGTGCAATTGGCGCAGCCAAGCGTTCTGTGTACCCCAACTGTGATACATGGCCATTGGGCGTTGGGTCAGGGCGTTGACGGTGAAGCCTTCATTGCCCTGCTGGTCGGTTTCGTACCAGATCGGCAGCGGATCCATGGTGTCCTTGATGCGCTGGCGCAGGTGCTCGGGCGGCTGGCGGTCTCCGTGACCTTCGGCAGCCAGCTGGAAACGGCGCATCGGTTCGGAATAGAGCTGGAACAGATAGGGCTGAGGGCTGTCATAGATGCCCATCCCCACGGCCCAGTCCTGATACGCGGTGTTCCACGGCTTGTAGTAATCCGCGCCTTCCGGGATATGCGCCACATAAAACCCGCCGTTTTCGATATACTGGTTCAGCTGGTTCGGATTGACTTCGCCGCGGCCTTCCTTGTCGCCGTCCGGCCCCCGGAAGCCGGCCAGCGGGCCGATGCCGGGACGTCGTTCGTGGTTGACGATGTAATCTGCGTAGTCTTTCCACTTTGGGCTGCCGTCCTCATTCGTGAAACCCGGCAGGCTCATGCGGTTGGCCAGTTCGATCAGAACCGACTGGAAGCCACGCACGTCACGGTCGGGTTCGACCACCGGCCAGCGAATGGCGTCTGCTGCGGCGTCGGCCTCGCAGATCGGGCGATCCAGCAGAGAGATACAGTCGTGCCGCTCGAGATAGGTGGTGTCGGGCAGGATCAAGTCGGCATAAGCCACCATTTCCGAAGAATAGGCATCGGAGTAAATGATGCGCGGGATGACGTAATTGCCGTCTTCGGTTTTGGCCGTCAGCATCTCCATCACACCTTTGGTGTTCATGGAGGAGTTCCACGACATGTTCGCCATATACATGAACAGCGTGTCGATCTTGTAGGGATCACCGGCAGCCGCGTTCGAGATCACCATATGCATCAACCCGTGCACGGACATCGGGTTTTCCCAGGTAAATGCCTTGTCGATGCGCTGAGGTGTACCGCAGTCGTCCAGCAGCAGGTCTTCGGGACCCCGTGGAAAGCCCAGATGCGGGCCGTTCAGCGGGCGTCCTGGTCGCCTGTCGCCATGGGGGGTCGGGTGCGCTTCAACCGGTTTGGGGTAGGGTGGCTTGAAGCGGAAACCGCCTGGCACCTCGACTGTTCCCAGCAGGATCTGAAGCACGTGCAGAGCGCGGCAGGTCTGGAATCCGTTGGCATGGGCCGAAATGCCCCGCATGGCATGGAAGCTGACGGGACGACCAGTCATCTTGGTGTGCTTTTCACCCCGAAAATCAACCCATTCCTGATCCAGTTCGATCGCTTCGTCAAAGGCGACCCGGGCGATTTCGGCGGCAATAGCCCGGATACGTTGGGCGGGGATGCCACAGCGATTGGCCACCGCCTCGGGCGCGTGTTCGTCGCTGAGGTATTTCTCGGCCATCAGGTGGAAAACGGGACGGTGCGTCACACCGTCCTTGTCATAGGTCGCCGACAGGTCCGGGCGCACGCCGGGCTTGTCGAATGCGGTTGGCTTGCCCGTTTTGCGATCAATAACCAGCGGCTTGCCGTCCTCGTCGCGCAGGAACAGACCCTTTTCCGCACCCTCGCTAGCGTTCAACAGAACCGGCGCATTGGTATAGCGGCTCAGGTAATCCAGATCGATCTTGCCGGCTTTCATCAGCACGTGGATCAGCGACAAAATGAACAGCCCATCCGTTCCGGGTGTGATGCCGACCCAGTCATCGGCAACAGCGTTATAGCCCGAGCGGATAGGATTCACGCCGATCATCCGCGCGCCGCGTGCCTTGATCTTGCCAATCCCCATTTTTATCGGGTTGCTGTCGTGATCCTCGGCCACGCCAAAGAGCATGAACAGTTTGGTGTGATCCCAATCGGGCTGACCAAACTCCCAAAACGCGCCACCCATCGTGTAAATACCGCCGGCGGCCATGTTGACCGAGCAGAAGCCGCCATGGGCTGCATAGTTCGGAGTGCCGAAATTCTGGGCCCAGAAACTGGTGAAGCTCTGACTCTGGTCGCGGCCAGTGAAGAAGGCCAGCTTTTGCGGTGCGGTTTCATGCAGTTCGTTCAGCCAGCCAACAGCAGTGCTGAGCGCCTCGTCCCACTCGATTTCGCGAAATTCACCCGAGCCGCGTGGGCCGACACGCTTGAGCGGTTTGCGTAGGCGAGAGGGGGCGTTGACCTGCATAATCCCGGCAGAGCCCTTGGCACACAGCACACCCTTGTTGACCGGGTGGTCTCGGTTTCCTTCAATATAGGCAACCTTGCCGTCTTTCATGTGAACGTTGATGCCGCAGCGGCAGGCGCACATATAACAGGTGGTTTTGCGGACCTCGTCCGAAACTTTCGGAGACGTTTCAAGGATCGGCTGCTGATGGGTCATTGGCGGGTCCTGTCGGTTGTGTCGGGAGGACTGTGTCACTTTCCTTCCGGTTTGAGAACATCGTTCTGGAAACGACGCGAGTTCTGGGCTTTATTCCCTGATAGCTTGCAGTGCGGTCACGGCGATCATCTGGGTCACATCTTCGGCGCTGCATCCGCGGGACAGGTCGTTGGCAGGCTGGGCCAGCCCCTGCAAAACCGGGCCGATCGCGGCATAGCCACCCAGCCTTTGAGTGATCTTGTAGCCGATATTGCCGGCGTCGAGATTGGGAAAGACCATCACGTTGGCCTGACCGGCGACCGAAGATCCGGGCGATTTGCGATCCCCGACCGAGGGCACGAAGGCCGCGTCGAACTGAAGCTCGCCATCGACCTCGAGATCCGGGGAAATCTGGCGCAGTGTTTCGGTGGCTTCGATCACCTTGTCTACATCGGGATGGCTTGCGCTGCCCTTGGTCGAGAAGCTGAGCATGGCGATTTTGGGGTCAACCCTCAGCAGTGCCCGCGCCGACTTGGCCGAGGCGACGGCAATTTTGCTCAACTCGTCGGCGCTGGGATCGATGACCAGACCGCAGTCCGAATAGAGCATTGCCCGCGCTCCGGGCTGTGCGTTTTCCGGCGGGTACATCAGGAAAAAGGACGATACCATTCCTGCATCCGGGGCCATGCCGATCACCTGAATGGCCGCGCGTACAATGTTTCCGGTCGTGTGAACGGCGCCACCTACGGTTCCAGTGGCCCGCCCGCTGCGTACCAGCATGGCGGCATAGACAGGCGGTGTTTCAACGGCGGCACGGGCCTTGGTTGGATCGACGCCCTTGTGTTGGCGCAGTTCAAAATAGGTTTGGGCAAATTCCTCGGTCAGGTCCGAGGTCGCCGGGTCGTGAACCATGACACTCTCAGAGGGAGCGGCATTCTGGTTTTTGAGGGCGGCTTCGACTTCGGCTTGTGGGCCGACCAGAATGACATCAGCCAGCCCGGTCTGCTGGGCGGCCAGCGCCCCCGCAACAACGCGGGGATCACTGCCTTCGCATAAAGAAATCACAGGGCGGGAGGCCGGGGCGCTCTGACGCAACAGCTCAATGGGTGTCATTGTCATACGCTCTGGCCTCGTCCTTTGATCAAGCTTCCTGATCTTTCATTTCGTCGGCTGAGATTCCGGCGACTGCGACGGGTTTTTTCATTGCGTCGCGGCGGAAGGGTTCGCCGAGTTCCTGGTTGATCAGGGCCTCGATCAGCGTGGTGATGCCGTTCTTCTGGTCCTCGATCGCTTGGTTCAGCGCCGCGGTCAGCTCGTCCTGGGTGCGGGCAACGACGCCCTTCAGACCACAGGCCTGCGCAATACCGGCGTAAGACACTTTGGTGTCCAGCTCGGTGCCCACGAAGTTGTCGTCAAACCACAGGGTCGAGTTGCGCTTTTCCGCGCCCCACTGATAGTTGCGGAAGACGATCTGGGTCACGGCAGGCCATTCCTCGCGGCCGATCGCGGTCAGTTCGTTCACCGCGATGCCGAATGCACCATCACCGGCAAAGCCCACAACCGGAACGTCCGGGCAGCCGATCTTGGCGCCGACGATGGCGGGCAGCCCATAGCCGCAGGGGCCGAACAGGCCCGGCGCCAGGTACTTGCGGCCCTCTTCAAACGACGGATAGGCGTTGCCGATGGCGCAGTTGTTGCCGATATCGGACGAGATGATCGCCTCTTTCGGCAGCGCCGCCTGAATCGCGCGCCACGCCATGCGCGGGCTCATCCAGTCCGGCTTGGCGTCACGGGCGCGCTGGTTCCAGGTGGTGCCCGGATCGTCATCCTCGTGGGTCATCGAGGTCAGCTCCTGCGCCCAGGCGGATTTTTTCTGCGCAATGCGTTCCTTGCGCTCCTTGCGGCCTTCGTCACCGGCGGTGTCGCTCAGCTGGGCCAGAATGCCTTGGGCCACCTTGGCCGCATCACCGACGATACCGACGGTGACAGTTTTGGTCAGGCCGATGCGGTCGGGGTTGATGTCGACCTGGATGATCTTGGCATTCGCCGGCCAGTATTCCATGCCATAGCCCGGCAGGGTCGAGAACGGGTTCAGACGGGTGCCAAGACACAGAACAACATCAGCCTCGCTGATCAGCTCCATCCCGGCCTTCGAACCGTTATAGCCCAGAGGGCCGGCAAACAGCGGGTGGTTGCCGGGGAAGGCGTCGTTGTGCTGATAGCCGACGCAGACCGGCGCATTCAGACGCTCGGCCAGTGCCTTCGACGCCTCGATCCCGCCCTTGGACAGGACAACGCCCGCACCGTTCAGGATAACGGGGTTCTTGGCGTTCGACAGCAGCTCGGCCGCCTGTGCCACGGCGGTTTCGCCGCCCGAGGGGCGTTCGAAATCGACGATGGCGGGCAGATCAACATCGATCACCTGAGTCCACATATCACGCGGGATGTTCAGCTGAGCCGGCGCGCTGGCGCGCTTGGCCTGCATGATCACACGGTTCAGAACCTCGCAGACGCGGGTCGGGTCGCGGACCTCTTCCTGATAGGCGACCATGTCCTCGAACAGCTTCATCTGCTCGACTTCCTGGAAGCCGCCCTGACCGATGGTCTTGTTCGCCGCCTGCGGCGTCACCAGCAGCAGCGGGGTGTGGTTCCAGTAAGCCGTCTTCACGGCGGTCACGAAATTGGTGATGCCGGGGCCGTTCTGCGCAATCATCATCGACATCTTGCCGGTCGCTCGGGTATAGCCATCCGCCATCATCCCCGCACTGCCTTCATGAGCACAGTCCCAGAACATGATCCCGGCCTTCGGGAACAAATCAGAGATCGGCATCATCGCAGATCCAATGATCCCAAACGCATGCTCAATCCCGTGCATCTGCAGAACCTTAACAAACGCCTCTTCCGTCGTCATCTTCATGTGGGTGTTCTCCAACCAAGAGTGAGTGAAACCGGGCACTGTGCCCGGCGTTTGATATGGTTTTGGCGCAAGGGTGCGACCTGCGTTAGGGCCAAATCGAAAGCCGGATTAGGTCCAGATGGTGCTTAAACGGCCCGAATTGCGTCTGCGATCAGTTTCACACCGGGCGCGATGCGGTCAGTTGGAATTGAGGAGTAGCCAAGGCGGTAGAAATTCCGTGGCCTGTCCGGTCCCGAGAAAAACGACGCACCCGGTTCAATGTGAACACCCTGGTTTTGCAGTCTTAATGCCAGTTGCGTTGTGTCGACATGCTCAGGGGCTGACATCCACATTGAAGAACCGCCAATCACACCCCGTCCAGCCACGGTCAGCCCACTTTCCGCGATGGCTTTGTCCATCGCGTCGCGCCGCTCTTGCAAAGCTTTCGACATACGCCGAATTTGCGCGTCGTAGTGGCCCAACGACAGGAAATACGCCGCCGTGCGCTGAATGTGGCCTGGTGGGTGGCGCAGGACCAATGAGCGAAGCGCACGTGCCTCGCGGATAAAAGGTTCTGAGCCGACCATGTACCCGAGTCGCAACCCTGGAAACAGCGACTTGGAAAAGCTGCCGACGTAAATCACGCGGCCATCCCGATCCATGGATTTCAGTGCCGGCGAAGGCGCACCCCGAAAGGCCATTTCAAACTCATAGTCATCCTCGACAACCATCGCGTCGAGATCGCGTGCTCGATCCAGCAATTGGTTGCGGCGGTCGATCGGCATCGTCGCGGTCGTCGGGCTTTGATGGCTGGGGGTGGTAAAGATGACGTCAGCTTCGTCAGGAATCGTGTCGGGCGGCAATCCGTCCCGATCGACACTCAAGGGTGTGACGGCGCAGTCCCAATGGTTCAGAAGGCTTCGAAGCGCGTAGTAGCAAGGGTCTTCTATGACGGCGGTACGGTTATGGGTCAGCAAAATGCGCGATGCCAGCCAGAGCGCGTTCTGTGCGCCTAGGGTAATCAATATCTCTTCAGGGCGGGCTGCGATGCCACGGCGTGGTAGAGTGTGTCGGGCAATAAATTCGATCAACAACGGATCATCCTGATCCACGTAATCTCCGGTCAGTGAATCGAAATCTTTATGCCCCAACGCGCGGACGGCGCATAACCTCCAGTTGGCGTGGTCAAACAAAGTCCGGTCGGCCTGCCCGTAGATGAACGGGTAACGGTACTCTCGCCAGTCGCTGGGTTTTGGCAGAACGTCACTGTCCAGAAAGCGGCGTGCCAATGCTTTGTCCCAATCAATGGATTCGGTGCCGCGCTGGACAGGCGAATACTTGGGAGGGACCGGTGCGTTATGCGATACGTAATATCCTGATCGCCCCTTGGCCGTCAGATAATCATTGGCCAACAATTCGGTATACGCCAGCGTCACCGTAATTCGGCTGACACCCAGATGTGCGGCCAGTTTGCGTGACGAAGGTAGTTTTTCTCCGACGTGAAAGCGACCGGACAAGATGCCTTCGGCAATCATCTGCTGGATCTGGGCCTGCAACGTGCCCTGACCATTGAGTTCAAGAAAGAATGTATCGACCGAAATCCCCATGCCTGCTTATAGGGTGGACTTAAGGCTGGGGCAATCTGGACTTACATCGCAGTCACGATATTTTAACAGAGAGGTTGACCGGAGAGTTCCTTAAGTCTAAATAACTAGAAATCTAGTTTATTGGAGATAACCGTTGTGGGAAGCTGCTGCTGCCGGATTTTCGGCCATGGGCTCTGAAGCCCGGCTGAAAGTCCTCAAGACCCTGGTCAGGGCCGGTGAAGCCGGATTGACCGTTGGCGAGATACAGGATCGGACGGGGATCGCCCCGTCGACCCTGGCCCATCACCTGCGGTTTCTTGCGGCCGGTGGTGTGGTCGAACAGGAAAGGGTCGGTCGAACCACGATCAACCGGGCCAGTTACGACGAATTGAGAAATCTTGCGCAATTCATTCTCAGCGAGTGTTGCGCCGACGAAGTTGGAAAGGCTGCGAACGATGGCTGAGTTGACACAGAATCCGCGCGAGACTGCCAAAGGGGTATTGGACCTGATCAAGACACCCTGGACGCTGATCGTTGTCATTCTTGCGGCGGTGGCAATCCTGGATCCCGGCAATCTGCGCGAGGTGGTGACATTTGCAGCCAAAGCCTTGGCACATACAGGGCAATACATTCTGTTTGCAGTGCTTCTGCTATCCTACCTTAAGGCGACCGGCGCAGAGGTGATGGTGGCGCGCGCCTTTGCGGGGCGTGAGACCCGGATGATCTTTCTGGCCGCTCTGTTCGGTGGTCTTGCACCATTTTGTTCCTGCGAGGTCATTCCCTTTATCGCCGGCCTTCTGGCCTTAGGTGCTCCGTTGTCCGCGGTCATGGCATTCTGGCTCAGTTCACCCTTGATCGACCCGCCGACGCTTTTGATCACAGCCGGTGCGCTGGGATGGCCCTTTGCCATCGGTAAGGCCGTCGCGGCGGTTGCGCTTGGTTTGTTCGGTGGATTCTCGGTTCGGCTGCTGATGCGCAAAGGTGCGTTTGCCCAGCCCCTGCGGGAATACAAGCCCGCTGGGTGCTGCGGGTGTGGTCCGAAAACGGACGACAAACCGGTCTGGAAATTCTGGCAGGAACCCGCGCGCCGGGCCCGGTTTCGTTCGGAATTCGTGCACAACGGTTTGTTCCTGTTGAAATGGCTTGCACTGGCCTATGTGCTTGAGGCTCTGCTGGTTAACTATGTGCCTGCCGACCTGATTGCCGGCGTGGTCGGCGGAGAAGGCGTGCTGCCGATCATCGTTGCTGCGCTGGTGGGTATGCCGGCCTACCTGAACTCCTACGTGGCGCCGCCCCTGCTGGCGGGGTTGATAGAGCAAGGTATGACAGCAGGTGCTGCCATGTCGTTCATGGTTGCCGGAGCCGTCAGTTCCATTCCGGCGATGGCCGCGGTCTGGTCTTTGGTCAAACCGCGCGTCTTTGCAACCTATCTGATCCTGGGCGTCGGTGGTGCGATCGTGGCAGGCATCATCTTTCAAATGGTATGAACGCAAAAGCCGCCCGGTGTCAGCATCGGGCGGCTTTTATCCCTTCGGTTCCGTCGATCAACTGCCTTCGCAGAGACGTGGCAGTTTGAACCGGTACCGGGCTTCACCGCTTTGGACATAGACGCGTTTTTCGACACAGGCCGTCGTGCCTACGGTCTGCGAAACCTGCGCATCCGTAGAGGTAATCGACGTGGCGGAACCATCCGGCAGGCGAACCGAAGCCACGACGCCATTCTTCAGGTCTCCGTTCACCGGCGTTGCAGACAGTACCGGGACGATCAGGAACGCCTCATGCTCGTGTTCGCCTTCATCTCCCAATAGAAACAATGTCGCAACGATGGCAATCATGACAACACCGGCAGCCAGGCCAAGCCCCCACGTTTTAAGAAAGGCATAGATTGTGACGGCGCGATGCGGGCCAAAAACCGCAGATAAAACATTCAGCATGGCAAGTCCGTGAAAAAAGCCCCAGCCGTTCTGGCCGAGGCTGTTTGCGCGTTACGGGCGAAGATCGTCTTCGTCTTCTTCATCCGCCCCACCTTTGGGCAGGTTGAAGAAGCTGTCTGCGTCGATGATCGGCTCGTCGTCTTTCTCTTTGGACGGTTCGTCGGACAGCGAGAAAGTTTCCAGACCTTCAATTGCGGTCGGGATCTTCGGCGCTGCGTCCATTTCCAGCGACTGCTCGGTCGACACCAGCTTGCGACGTTCGTCGTCGCTCATCACGCCGCCTTCAGCCGCTTTCTTGGCTGCCGCTTTCTGTACGGCGGTGTCCAGCTCGGACTGCTTGCACAGACCCAGAGCAACCGGATCAATCGGCTGCATGTTGGAGATGTTCCAGTGCGTGCGTTCGCGGATCGACTGGATGGTCGGTTTCGTGGTGCCTACCAGCTTGGCAATCTGGCCATCGCTGAGTTCCGGGTGAAACTTGACCAGCCACAGGATCGAGTTCGGACGGTCCTGACGTTTCGACAGTGGCGTGTATCGCGGACCGCGACGCTTTTCTTCGCCAGCGGCTGACGGGTTGAACTTGAGCTTCAACTTGTGAAGCGGGTTGTTCTGTGCCGCTTCGATCTCGTCCTGGGTCAGCTGGTTGTTGGCGATCGGGTCAAAGCCTTTTACGCCGGCGGCGACGTCACCATCAGCGATACCCTGCACTTCCAACTCGTGCATTCCTACGAAATCCGCGATCTGCTTGAAGCTGATCGTGGTGTTGTCCACCAGCCATACGGCGGTTGCCTTGGCCATAAGCGGTTTTGCCATCAGCCCGTCTCCTATACATACATCTGTCCCGTCGCCGGAATTCGGCGGCCCCTTGGTTCTTGGGGCAGGTTTCCGTTGTCGGGGAACTTGGCCCGTATATAGTCGCGCAAAGGCAAGAAGGGAAGAGGCGAATGCGCTGGGTAGTTTTGTGGGTCTTCAGCGCGGTGGCTGCGCTGGCCGAGGGCGAAAAGGCAGGCGAGTTTGACTACTACGTTCTGTCGCTGAGCTGGTCGCCCAACTGGTGCGCCCGCGAAGGAGATGCGCGCGGATCGGATCAATGCGATTCACGCCATGATCACGGTTGGGTTCTGCACGGGCTGTGGCCTCAGTTCCATCAGGGCTGGCCGTCCTACTGCCGTACCTCCGCAAGCCCACCTTCGCGCCGCATGACGCGGGAAATGGAGGATATTCAGGGCAGTTCCGGCCTTGCCTGGCATCAATGGAAGAAACACGGCACATGTTCGGGATTGTCGGCGTCCGACTACTTTGCCCTGTCCCGGCGGGCTTATGAAGCGGTCGAGCACCCTCAGGTGTTCCGCAAGCTGGATTCATCCGTCAAACTGCCCGCTTCGGTGGTCGAGGAGGCATTCCTGAAAGCCAACCCGGAGTTGGAGCGCGACATGATCACGATCACCTGCAAACAGGGCTATATCGAAGAGGTCCGCGTGTGCCTGTCGCGCGATCTGGATTCCGTGCCCTGCGGTCGGGACGTGATCCGTGATTGCACCGCCAAGGACGCGCTCTTTGATCCGATTCGTTAGAGCTTTTTGTTCTGACAGTCCCGCGCATAGTCCAAAGCCTTGGCGGTCCCTTTGAGGTCAATGGCCATCACCACCTCACCTGCCGGATTGTAGACCGTCATTGTCTTGTTCTGAGCGATGGCGTTCACGAAGCTCCGATCGGTGAAAAACACGGTCGCGCCCGGCACGTCGCGTTCGTTGAACCCGATGGCCGTGGCATCATGGCTTTTGCCGTCAAGATCGAACCGGATCGGGTAACTCTCACCCTGCTTAATGTCGCCCCAAGCCTTGTTGTAGACGGCGAAGTACCCGCGATTGTCCAGTGCGTCATAGCCAAGGCGCACCACCGAGAGATCCTGATACACCGTCTGGATCAGGCACCCGTTGCCAAGTGCGGGGTCCATCATGATGTTCCAGCCTTCGACGTAGCCTTTGTCGATCAGCTCTTGTGAAAGGGCGGCGGTGGCAGAAAATGTAGCAAAAGCAAGCGCAAGAAGACGGGTCATGAGGAGTGCTCCAAAGTATTCGCTGAGTTTATCTATCCTTAGAGCAGTTTAGTGATCATCCAAAGTTGCTTTTTTGAACTATGGCTGTCCCGGTATTGAAAGCGAGACAAACCTGAATTCGAGCCCAATCCATGAGCTCAGCTCAATATGGTTTCAATGCCGTTAGCAAGGTGAAACACGCACCCTTGTGTTCTCGGTAGCCGTAGCAGAGTGTCCAAATCCAGGCCCAACCAAAGCCCTCTCAGCACCAATGATGTAACGCCATGGGTTACGATGATCGCTGGCTCAACCTGTTCCTTCAGAAAAGAATCTACGCGACCGCAGATGTCATCCAAGTTCTCTCCGCCCGGGCTGCGAAAATACCAATGATAGCTTTCATAGGAACAGTCGATTTGCTCTCGGATGAAATCCCTCGTTGCACCTTCCCATTGTCCAAACGCGATTTCCATAAGCCGATCGTCATGTATCACCTCATGATGAGGTGAGGTTGCCAAACGCGCGGTGTGTTTAGCCCGTTCCTGTGGGCTGGCATAAACACGCGATGGTGCATCCGGGACTTGTTTGAGTATCTCGTTTTGTTTTCGAGCCTGAGACTTGCCATTTTCCGTCAACGGAGAATCCTTGCGCCCTTGGAACTTACCCTGAGTGTTCCACTCGGTTTCGCCATGTCTCAGGACAAAAAGATCTGGATACTTGCTCAAGATGCGTACCTCAATTTAATGCCCGAGGGGTGTTGTTCTTACTGGCGTTAAAATAGGGGTGCGGTTTGACAAAGCTGATTTAGATCTCTTTCCGCGCCCGCAGCGCCGCCGTAATCGTCCCGTCATCCAGATAATCCAGCTCTCCGCCGATCGGCACACCTTGGGCCAAAGAGGTCAGGCGCACCTGACCCTCCAGTTGGTCTGCAATGTAGTGGGCGGTTGTCTGGCCATCGACGGTCGCGTTGAGCGCCAAAATGACCTCGGTAATCCCTTCGGCCATGACCCGGTCCCTGAGTCGGGGAATGCGCAGTTCGTCCGGGCCGACCCCGTCCAGCGCCGACAGCGTGCCACCCAGAACATGATAGCGGCCTTTGAAAACACCGGCGCGCTCCATCGCCCAGAGGTCGGCGACGTCTTCGACCACGCACAGTTCTCCGGTCGCGCGGACCTCGGTGTCGCAGATATCGCAGATGTCAGTAGTGCCCACGTTACCGCAATTCAGGCATTCCCGGGCGGTGATCGCGACCTGCTGCATGGCATCAGACAGGGGTGTCAGCAGCAGGGCACGTTTGCGGATCAGATGCAGAACGGCGCGGCGGGCCGAGCGTGGGCCGAGGCCCGGCAGCTTGGCCATCAGGTCGATCAGATTGTCTATATCGCTGTTGGAACTCAACCCGGGCGCTCCTGCAAAAGGGCCAGGCCCAGGTGCCCGGCCGATGATCCGTCAGGAGGGTGTATCAGAACGGCAGCTTGATGTCTGCGGGCAGGCCCATGCTTTCGGTCAGTTTTGCCATCTCGGCCTGCGAGCGTTCGGTGGCCTTGGTCTGCGCGTCCTTGATGGCGGCCAGGATCAGGTCTTCGACCACTTCCTTGTCGTCACCGTTGAAGATGGACGGATCGATATCCAGACCTTTGAGTTCACCTTTGGCGGTCGCAGTTGCTTTGACCAGGCCAGCACCGGATTCGCCGACAACCATCATGTTGTTCAACTCTTCCTGCATATCGGTCATCTTGGTTTGCAGGTCCTGCGCGGATTTCATCATCTTGGCCATGTCGCCCAGACCGCCAAGCCCGCCGAGTCCTTTCAGCATAGTATTCTCCTGTGTCTCCGTTTGCGCTCTAGATACGGGCAGCGGCCACATCGCACAAGGGTTGTCCCGCCCGTCGTCAAGGTCTTTGGCAAGACCTTTCCTCCCGTTGGGCCCGGCAGCGCATGGGCCGTGCCCATGCGCTGCCGGGCCCAAGGCCGCTCAGGGGTATCGGCGCAGCCGATAGACCGTGGCGGGCGCGGGAGGGTTGGTTCTTATTTTTCTCGAACGCGGTTTGAACCTTCGGCGTCGCTGACAGAGCAGCAAATGGATTTCAGGGTTCCTGGGTGGTATTAGTTCCAGAGACGGCCGCGATGCATCGTGGCGCGTTCGTCCCAGATGAGAACGTCGCCGACTGACCGTTGGTGGGAATAGACTTGTTCGGGCTGCGTGCAGAACGTGATTGCGTTGTCCAGCAGGGTCTGACCTTCATGATGCCCTATCCCTTCGATAGCAAAGGCATGCGAAGCGATGAATTCAGGATTTGGCCAGATCGCGCGCCATTAGCAATCCTGCCATCTGGTCATTTTTGACAGTTCGGCCAAATCGGCTGAAATCTTTGATCGGGAATGAGACAACCGGTGCCAGATAATGGCATCCTTCAGTGTATTTTCAGTTGATCCGGCATATCTGCCCACGCCGCTAGGGCCGATGCGAGCTCGGTCGGGTTACCCGACGGGAGCACGGCCTTGGCCGTCAGAATGTTGATCAGTGCAGGCGTCGGCAGGAACATACTGTCCGTGTGCCGCAACATATCACAACAAATTTGCCTGCAAATCCAGCAAGCGCAGATCGTCCTTTGAGCAAAGGCTGTCTTTTGTTTTCTAGGTCAGTTCGGAAATCTGAAATTCAAAGTCGTGTGCCGCCGCCACGGCTCTTCTATTCTCCAACGGCCAAACAGTTCGGCGATGCGAACATGGTATGTATCCGGGATTGATTGTTTGGGAAACAGCAACGCTGAGTGGGTTTCGAACGCCTGCCGAATATCAGGATACAAGGTATCACCTGCAACTTCGCGCAGGTCGATGTCGTGAACAATCAATTCGAAAAGTGGATGCAGTGGTGACGCTCGCATGAAATCCCTCGCTCACGTTGTGGAACGGTGTAATCACGGGAAGAGTCGATGAGTATCACTTGTGACACGAGATGACGGGTGGCAAGGTCAGTCTTCCTCGAACGGGTCCCACTCGTCTTCAACTTCGGGAAGAGCTTCGGTCTCGACCTTGGCGGCGCGTTGTTCCGGCGTCTCGATATTGGTGATTCTCGCCTTGGGGAATTGCGCCAGCACAGCCTGAACCAAAGGGTGTTGTTCAGCCTCGGATTTCAGTGCCAGCTCGGCCTCGTCCCGTATTTCCCCAATTGTGGGTGCATCCCCATCCGAGACAATCGAGACCGCCCACCGGTTTCCTGTCCAGCGTTGCAAGGCAGAGCCCAGCCGTGGAGCCAGATCCGCCGGTGCTTGAGCGGCGGGTGTGAATTCGATTCGTCCGGGCTGATAGGACACGAGGCGCACGCCGTTTTCCACCTCAACCAGCAACTTCACGTCGCGATTGGTCCGGATCAGTTCGACCACGTGGTCGAAGGTCGGGTACCGCGCAAGGGCCGTTTGAGCATCCTGCGCCAGAGCTGCAACCGGCGCACCACCGGCACCGCGAGGGGGCGACGCGTAGGCAGGCGGATGGGCCGCGCCAGCTTGCGTTGGAACCGCACCCTGTCTGGCTATGGGCACGCCGCCGTTGGGCCCGCCCTGCGGCGGTGGCGGGGTATCCTGCAATCGCTTGATCAGCTCTTCGGGGCTGGGCAAATCAGCCACATGAGTCAGGCGGATAACGGCCATTTCAGCGGCCATCATCGCGTTGGGGGCAGCGGAGACTTCCTCGAGCGCCTTCAGCAGCATTTGCCACATCCGGGTCAGGACCCGCATCGGCAGAGCCTCGGCCATGAGTTGGCCCCGGGTCCGTTCGTCCGGAGAAACCGTCGGGTCCTGGGCCGCGTCAGGTGTGATCTTTACGACGGACACCCAGTGCGTGATCTCGGCCAGGTCGCGCAGCACCGCCAGCGGGTCCGCGCCTTCGGCGTATTGCCCACTCAACTCGGTAAGTGCGCCCGCGGCGTCGCCGCGCAGGATCATATCCATAAGGTCCAGAACGCGGCCACGGTCCGCCAGTCCAAGCATTGCACGGACCTGATCGGCGGTCGTCTCGCCAGCCCCGTGCGATATCGCCTGATCCAGCAACGAGGTCGCGTCCCGGGCCGATCCTTCCGCTGCTCGGGTGATCAGTGCCAGCGCGTCTTCGGCAATCTGGGCGCTTTCCGCTTCGGCGATCTTGCTCAGAAGGCCAATCATGTCTTCGGGTTCAATCCGGCGCAGGTCGAAGCGCTGGCATCGGGACAGTACTGTGACAGGCACTTTGCGGATTTCAGTGGTCGCGAAGATGAACTTCACGTGCGCAGGCGGTTCTTCCAGCGTCTTGAGCAGCGCGTTGAAAGCACTGGTCGAGAGCATGTGAACCTCGTCGATGATATAAATCTTGTAACGCGCGCTGGCGGCGCGATAGCGCACGCTGTCGATGATCTCGCGGATATCGTTGACGCCTGTGCGGCTGGCGGCGTCCATCTCCATCACGTCGACATGGCGACCTTCCATGATGGCGACACAGTGTTCGCACTGACCGCAGGGCTCGGTTGTGGGGCCACCGGTTCCGTCCGGACCGATGCAATTCATGCCCTTGGCGATGATCCTCGCGGTCGTGGTTTTGCCGGTGCCGCGAATGCCGGTCATGATGAAGGCCTGCGCGATCCGATCAGCCGCGAACGCGTTTTTCAGGGTGCGCACCATGGCATCCTGACCCACCAGATCGGCAAAGGTTTCCGGGCGATATTTGCGGGCGAGAACCTGATAGGCGGGGCTGGAGCTGTCTGTCATGTCTTCTCGTTGGGATTCGGTGCTTGGGCACAGCGTAGTGGCCACCGCTGCCCGCGTCCACAGCGTGGTGTCATGATTTTTGATTTAGAAACGAGTCGCTTTCGCACTAAACTGCGTTAGCAGATTTAATGACTCATTTTTGTAAAGAGTTCTTCGGGGAGGACACGTTTCATGTCGCAGCTGGTGATCTACGCCCTGCAAGTCGGAGGCGGAACGCTTGCACTGACCTCGATGCCCGGACGTGGCGGGGATTATTTCAGCGATCTGGATACGATCGCAGCCTGGCAGCCGGGGCTTGTTGTATCGATGACAACGGATGTCGAGATGCTTCAGGATGGCGCGAAGGATTTCGGCAGCGACATTCAAAGCCGCGCCAGCCGATGGGTTCACCTTCCGATCGAAGATTTCGGAGCGCCGACACAGGCGATTCAGGACGCGTGGCCGTCTGTCAGCGCCGCAGCCCGGCACGCGCTGTCAGGTGGAGGTCGCGTTTTGGTGCACTGCCGTGGGGGCTGTGGCAGGTCAGGTATGGTTGTTCTGCGGCTGATGGTCGAATGCGGCGAACGCGCGGACACAGCGCTGGAACGATTGCGGGCGGTACGTCCTTGCGCTGTCGAAACGGATGCGCAACTGGCCTGGGCCTCTCGGCGTGCCCAGGCACGGGTCAGTCTGGAATCAGATTGACATCTGCGCGGGCGCGCAAACGGGTTTTCGAGGCCGGATCGTGGAAACCTGGATCATCGCGCAGGGTGGGTTTTTCACGACGCCGGATGGCATCGCACTGAACGTGTTTCCGAAGATCAAGTCGGCATAGCCGTTCAGGGGCTCAATTGCGGCTTCGGGCTGCGTCCCGCAAAAGATACGAATGCTGTCTGATCGCGCGCGGAAAATTGCATGGCATCCTTCGGCGCAATGCGACAGCTCACTGCTGCCCTCAACCTCCAAATCGTCACTTGTGGCCAAGGTCGCCTGTGTCACGGCTTCGGATATCGAGCGCGCCAGCCGCGCCAAAGCGGGGCAGGTTTTGCCCGTCCGCTGACATACTGTTGCACTGTATTCATGCGTTTTTGTCTTCCAGATCATCCTGCGCCCTCCGCGCGTGGCGGACAGGATATTTGGGACAGGTGGGACAGCGTGATGCCGTCAAGACCTGCCCGGACACCCCGCCCGAGTTTCGGTTTTGTTTCCGATGGCAGGTCTCCTGACTTGCGGGTCATTGCTTTGCCGACCTTCCCGGCCATTGGGCCAGTGGTGTTTTGGCATCGCTTACCGCTTACAGTTGCGGGGGCAGTCGCGGATTTGGTTGTTGCCTGTATGAACAGACATTACCGCACCGTGTTCCCTTTTCATCCCGACCCCTTGTGGAGGCCGGAAACCATCACACAACCGCTAGCGTTTGAGCACGCACCGAGTCAAGCCGATCTTTTGACCGGACGCTTGGTCATGCTGGATACGATGTTGGTTCATGCATAGTGTCGAGGGTGTTGAGGTTCGGAAACCGGATTTACCAAGCGAAAAGCCAGAGATCATGTTGGATACAGAGCAAACGGTATTGACCGAGGAGTTTCGCTTTCCGTCCGGGCAGAAAACGCTGTCCGCCCGATTGTATAGCCCGGTAACTTCGCCCGAAATCGTCTTCGTGCTGAACAGTGCAACGGGTGTGCCGCGTGATTATTACCGTCATTTCGCACGATGGCTTGCCGCTGAGAAGGGCATGGCCTGCCTGACCTATGACTATAGGGATTATGGGTATTCTTTAACGGGCCGCCTGAAAGATTCGCGTGCGACCATGGCGGATTGGGCCTTGATCGACATGCCCGCGGCACGGGCGGAAATGCGTCGGCGATACCCGAATGCGAAACACTGGACCATCGGCCATTCCGTCGGCGCGATGTTGGGGCCAGTACAACCGGATATCGATCTGATTGACCGGATGATCTGTGTGTGTTCGGGGCTTGTGACCCTAAGCGACCATCCGTGGCCCTATCGGGGTTTGGCAGGGTTGTTCTGGTACGGCCATGCCCCGCTTTTGGCCCGAGCACTTGGCTACCTTCCCGGAAAGGCGATAGGGTTTGGCTCGGACCTGCCGGCATCGGTCTATTGGCAGTGGCGCAAATGGTGTACAGCGTCGTTAAGCTATGTACCTGAAGTCGGGCGTGACTTACCTGCGGCGCACTGGGAGGAAACTGGAGTGCCCGTGGATTTGTTTGCATTCGAGGACGACCAGATGGTGCCGCCGGAAGCGGTTTGGCGGCTTGCGGATCTTTACGGCCCCGATGCCAACCGTCACCTGCTCAGCCCCGCCGATTTCGGGTTGCCTGAGGTTGGTCATATCGGAGCATTTGCCCGGCGCAACGCAGCGGTTTGGCCGCGACTGATCGCTTGACCAGACGCGGCGCAGGACGGGCCGGGCACCGTCCAACCATCACCGGTTGCGAAGTTTCTTTTCCTTCATGACGCCACGGACCATCTTACCGAACGCTTTGTCCCGCGCGCGGGACTGTGCGACTGTTTCAGAGTTGCGCCGATCTTCGCGCCGAAGCTTGCGCCACCGGTCCAGTCTCACCGGATCAAGCGTGCCGTGACTGATCGCCGTTTGCACGGCACATCCGGGCTCGGAGTTGTGCTGGCAATCCGCAAAACGGCAGTCCCGGCTCAACTCGGCAAGGTCCGAGAAAACTTCGTCGATCCCGTCCCGAGCGTCCAGCAGGCGCAACGCGCGCATTCCGGGTGTATCGATCAACCAGCCGCCGTTGCGCATCTGGTGCAGTGCGCGTGCGGTCGTTGTGTGCCGGCCCCGCGCGTCATCCTCGCGAATGCCCGACGTGGTGAGATCCTGACCGGTCATGGAATTGGCAAGTGTCGTCTTGCCAACGCCCGACGAGCCAACCAGCGCTCCGGTTTGGCTTTTGGAGCACCAGGACAGAACCTTTTCAACTTCTGCTGGGTCCAGCGCGTTGATCGCCAGAACCGTCAAGAACGGGTCCAGTGATTGCACCTGCCCTGAGAAACTGTCAGGGTCCTCTGATTTGTCGGCCTTTGTCAGAACAACGACCGAGTAACACCCGGCCTGATGCGCAAGCGCCAGATATCGTTCCAGCCGGGGCAGGTTGAAATCGGCATTGCACGAGCTGACGATGAACAGCACATCGACATTGGCTGCGATCAGTTGCGTCGCGGCACCTGAACCGGCAGCGCGTCGGTGCAGCAGGCTGCGCCGGTCGAGCAAATGGCGCACGCGTTTGTCGTCGTCGGTGAGAACCCAATCGCCAACGGCATAGCTGCCGGTTGACTGATCGAGGGTCAGCAACGGGACTTCACCATCCGGGTTCAGCCCGATCAGGCGGTCCCGATGAACGGAAGTGATGCGAAAAGGTGTGCAGGAAGGATAAGCCGCGTGTTGCGCAGCAAAGTGAGAGGACCATCCCAGGTCCGAAAGTGTAAGAAACATTGGTCTGCCTGTCGTCAGAAACAGTACTCCCGACGGATGGCGATCGCTCATCCCCGGGTCATGTGTTCAGGCAGTCAGTTGATACCGTGAGGTCAGAACCGTGCTGCCCGAAGGGTCTTTTCTACAATCATAAAGCCCTCCTGCGGCTAAGGTTCGAAAAGTGAGAGGTTGGACATCGACCCAAGCGGGGCTCGTTGTGGCTGCTTCCTTCCGGACCTGACCAGGTTGGCGAGGCGCTCGCCCGCGCCAACCTCTCGACTCTGGATATAGGGAAGGCTTCGGCAAATGACAACCCGTCAGAGCGTCAGGCGAATGCGTGCAAAACCGGTTTCGTCAGGTTCTAGAATCTTGGGGTCAAGCATGTTCAATTCGTCAATATACTTCAAAGCACCGGGACCAGTCCGAAGAATAGTCGTCATCCCGGATTTCGGCATCAGAGAGAACGGATAAGGTTGCCGGGCCAATGGGTCGGGTGGCAGGCGGTGCGTCATGTAGTCTCGCAAAATGTCCCGGATATCCAGCGCGGGCAGATTGATGGCCAGGGCCGATGACATATACGGGAAATGTCCACCACCGCTTGCGCGATAATTATCGAGAGCAACGACAAACACCTGATCCGACCGCACGGCTTGGCCCGCGCAAGTCAGATGATGCACCCGCCTGTGACCGGGATGGATCATTTGCCCCCCGACATCGTATCGCGGCGGTTGCGACGGGTCGATCTGATAGGACAAGCCAAAGATGATATCAAAATTGTACCCCGCCCGATCCCGGTCGAACAGTTCTGCCTCGGCATCGGGGAATTGTTGGTTGAATGCACTGGCTGACATCTCCAACCATTCCAGCAACTGCGCGCCTGTGATCTGGATCGCGCGCAACTCATTGGGGAAGACATGCAGATCCGCAACGTGCCGCAGACAGATTTCACCGGCCGGAACGTCCGTGTAATACCGAGGGCCAGAGCGCCCGCCGCATTTGGCTGGCGACACGGCTGACAACAGTGGCAGCTCTGCAAGCGCGGTGCCGTGTAAAAAGGGGCGCAACGCGGCTGCTTGTGCGGCGGCAACAAGCGTCAGTCCACGATCCGGTGCACAGAAACTGAAATAGCTGTGCAATGTGTCCGAGACGCGCGCAACGGGCGCGGCCATGTCCTGACGGGTCTGCTGATGTGCGGGTTCAACTAGTTGCGCGATTTCCAAGTCTTCGCCAATAGCGGTGCCGCCCACGGAAACCGGGCGCAATTCAGCGTGGCTGTCAACAACACGCAGCCCCGACTGGGCCTGTAGGGTAACGGCTAAATCAATTACTCCAAGATATGCGCCTGCCGAGCCGGGCATGACAACCGGCGTACCATGCACCAGCCCTTTCGCGTAATCCACATTCGGGGTTTGGGCGCTGGTGCGTGCGGGAAGGATCAGGTGAGTGTGCCCGGCGACAACAGCGTCGATGCCCTCAATCGCGGCCAGGGGAATGACGGCATTCTCGGTGTCGGCCGCTGTGTCCGGGTTTCCAAGCCCGGAATGGGCGAGCGCCACGATCAGATCGCACCCTTTTTCGCGCAAGAAATTCGTCAGGGACCGTGCCGCGACAACAATGTCGTCCGCCACTACGGTTTCGTTCAGATTATGTTCTTCCCAACGTGTTGTTTGCGGTGGAAGAACCGAAAACACGCCAACGCGAATGGGTATGCCCTTGTTTCCTGCCGGTATGATGCGGTCAAGGATCGCAAAACGCTGCCATGATTGTATTTCTCCGGACCGATGAAGATTGCCGCACAGAACCGGGCACGGGGCTTGTGCAAGGGTCTTGTCCAATGATGGCAGCCCGAACCCGAAATCATGGTTGCCAAGACCAATCGCATCATAACCCAGTGCCTTGAATGCCAGCATCATCGGATGGCGAGTGTCGTTCCGAACGGCCCATTCGCCCATCGGTGTTCCCTGGAGCGAGTCCCCGTTGTCGAACATCAGCACCAGTGCGTCTGTGGCCTCGTGTCGGGCCTTGCGGATCAGGCTGGCGGTGCGAGTCAACCCAAGTGTTGGGTCTGGTGTGTCCGTGTAATAGTCAAAACCGGTCAGATGCATATGCAGGTCGGAGGTGGCAAGAATACGAATACGCCCACGGTTTTCCGTGGGTTGAACCTGCGTCGATGGGTTTTGCTTCACTTTTGTTGTTCTGCTTTTGAATGTGGTAATGGGCTAAAATCATCGAAACGCAATTTAGATGATTTTTCCGAGGCCGCCATGCGGCTTTTCGGCGGCGCGTCTCTGCGTTTTGCGCTTTGAATTGCCATTGCAACATGGCCTGAGACATGGCAGCCCTTGGCGCAAGACCAGAAGGAAATCCAATGAAAAACGCAGAGCAGGTGACTTTTGGCGGCTCGGGTCTGAATCGGGCAGCGCATCTTCGTGGGGATTCGGAGAAGCTGTCCGAGATGGCGCGCAGCCCTGCCGCGCGATGCATATTGCTGTGGCGAGGTAAACTTCTGGTAGTGGGTGAAGCGCTGGATCAGCTTGCCCTGACGGAGATGACCCACCCGCTGGTCAGAGATGGCCCTGGCGGAGTAATCGAAGCACCGTTTTTTCTTGGCCTGAGCGCAGAGGGCGCACCCTTGTTTGCGGCGGATATCTCGGCTTGGGCGGCAGAGGGGCTGGACCTGACCGGCTTGGGAGAGTTCGTGGACAGATCCGAACAGCAGCACCCGGATTTGCCGGAAGGGCATGTCTTTGCCGAGCTTCGCCGGATCATGACACGATTGTCGCCCCGTGATGCCGAACTGGCCGCATCGGCCAAGGCGGTTATCGGTTGGCACGAAACACATCGCTTCTGTGCCCGCTGCGGCGCAGCCAGTGATGTGTCACAAGGTGGGTGGCAGCGCAGTTGTCCGTCTTGCGGTGGGCAGCATTTCCCGCGCACGGATCCGGTTGTGATCATGCTGATTACGCATGGGGACAGTGTGCTTATGGGACGATCTCCGGGGTGGCCCGAGGGGATGTTTTCCTTGCTGGCGGGATTTGTCGAACCCGGCGAAACGCTGGAAGCAGCGGTGCGCCGCGAAGTGATGGAAGAGGCAGGCGTACCTGTAGGTGCGGTGTCTTACCTGTCCAGCCAGCCTTGGCCGTTTCCGGCATCCCTGATGTTCGGATGCGCAGGCGAGGCCCTGTCGCGCGACATCGTGATCGATCCGGTCGAGATCGAAGAGGCAATGTGGGTCAGCAAATCCGAAATGATGCAGGCGTTTGCCGGCGAACATCCCCGGTTGTTGCCAGCTCGCAAGGGGGCTATCGCTCATTTTCTGCTTCAGAACTGGCTTGCGGATACGCTGGACTGAGGGAAAACTGGTGAAGCCATAAACAGCAAAGGTCACTATGCAGTTTTCAGCGCGGGAAGATATCGAAGCCCCTATCAATTCGGTGTTCGACATGGTGTCGGATTTCGAGAGGTTCGAGCGTATGGCGATGCGTCGTGGCATCGACGTGCGGCGCCTGGGCGCGGATGCAATGGTGACTGCTGGCGCCGAATGGAAAACGGAATTCAGGTTGCGTGGAAAGCCGCGTCAGATGTCGGTGGTGATGACGGACTATGACAAACCGTCGCAAATGCGGTTTGAAGCTGCCAGCAAGGGAATAACCGGCCTGACGACAGTAGATTTTCTGGCCCTGTCCCCGCGCCGGACACGCCTGAGCGTTGAGATGTCCTTGGCCGCAAAATCCTTGCCCGCGCGGTTGCTGTTGCAATCCATGAAGCTTGGACAGTCAAAGTTCCGCAAGCAATTCCAGGTGCGGTTCAGCGAGTTTGCGCGTGAGTTGGAACTGCGCCACCTGCACGGGGCGTGAACGGCGTCCGCTGGGCTGAACGGGGCAAGGCTTGGGGAAGAAACCTAGGATGTCGCACATTATTTTTCTGCATGGCGCATCAAGCAGCGGAAAATCGACGATCGCACAGGCTTTGCAGCAGAAGATAGAGAAGCCGTTCTGGCATATCTCGATCGACCACTTGCGCGATTCTGGAGTTCTGCCGCTGGAGCGCTATCGCCGTGGTGAGTTCGATTGGTCCGACGACAGATCAGCTGTCTTTGATGGGTTTCATCAATCGCTGGCTGCTTATGCGGCCTCGGGCAACAATCTGATTTTGGAACATATTCTGGATACGCCGGGGTGGGTCAAAGAACTGCACGACCTCTTCCGCCCGTTTGATGTTCTGTTCGTAGCTGTCCATTGCCCGGTTCCCGAGTTGAACGCGCGCGAACGATTGCGCGGCGACCGTCCGGTGGGAAGCGCCCAACGTGACCAATCCATGATCCACGCTGGCAGAGTTTACGATGTCGAGATTGATTCGATGGACGGCATCGGGGCAAACGTGCAGACAATTCTTCAAGCATGGCGCAGTGATCTGCGCCAATCGGAATTCAGCCTGCCTTTCGAGTGACCTGTCAGCCGCGAGGATGGGCCGCAGGGTAGACGCCAAGAACCTCGACGTTGGTCGTGAAGTGTTCCAGCTCGTCCATGGCCAGTTGCACGTTACGGTCTTCGGGATGACCAACGATGTCGGCATAAAACTGCGTTGCTGTGAAGGACCCGTCGACCATATAGCTTTCCAGCTTGGTCATGTTGATCCCGTTCGTGGCAAAGCCGCCCATTGCCTTGTACAGCGCAGCCGGGATGTTGCGGACCTGAAACACGAAGCTGGTGATCATTCCATACTCACCCCGACGGGATAAATCCGCCTCTTGTGACATGACAAGGAAACGGGTCGTGTTGTCGTCATTGTCCTCGATGTGGCGGGCCAGGACGTTCAGGTCGTAGATTTCAGCCGCAAGCTCACTGGCCAGAGCGGCGGAATGCAAATCCCCGATTTCGGCCACTTCGCGCGCGGCGCGGGCATTGTCGGGACTGACTCGGCCGCGAATACCGTGTTCTTTCAGGAAGCCGGAACATTGCGGCAGCAGCACCAGATGCGAATGCGCTTCGGTGATATCTTCCAGTTTTGCACCCGGTACACCAAGAAGGTTGATGTGAACGCGTACAAAGGCCTCATCGATAATGTGCAGGCCGCTATGCGGCAGCAGCCGGTGAATGTCGGCAACCCGACCATAGGTCGTGTTTTCGACTGGCAGCATCGCCAGATCGGCCGCGCCCGAGCGAACTGATTCGATCACATCCTCGAATGTGCGGCAGGGCAGGGCCTCCATTTCGGGTCGTGCGTTGCGGCAGGCCTCGTGACTGTAGGCGCCGGGTTCACCCTGAAAAGCAATGCGATTGGTCATTTGGTCGATTCCATGCAACAAGTTCGCGATTTGGTCGTTTCGTCGCGGTGTCTATACCTTGCCTCTCGCAAGTGGAAGCCTTAGACACCTGCCCAGACAGCTGAAATGGACACGCGATCAATGTTCGACACGATGACAGTTACCAAGGCCGCCGCAGGCCTGTTCGGCACTTTCCTGGTGCTGCTTCTGGCCAAATGGGGGGCGGATGTCCTCTATGCTTCCGGTGGCCATGGCTCGGCTGAGGCCGCCTACATTATCGAAACCGAAAGCTCGGGCGAAAGCGCCGACGGCGAAGAAGTGGTCTTCGAAGACCTGCTGGCCGCCGCTGACGTCGAGAAGGGCGCGAAAGTATTCCGCAAGTGCACCGCGTGTCACAAGCTGGAAGACGGGGCGAATGGAACCGGCCCTTACCTGTATGGCGTAGTTGATCGCCCGGTTGCCTCGGCAAAAGGTTTCACCGGTTACTCAGCCAGCATGCAGGCCCATGGCGGCAACTGGACGCCCGAAGCGCTGGATGCCTTCCTGGAACGCCCAAGCGCCTATATCTCGGGAACATCGATGAGTTTTGCTGGCTTGAAAAAACCTCAGGACCGCGCGGACTTGATTGCTTATCTGCAGACAATTGGCAACTGATTGCCTGAGAGACCATTGAAGTTCAGAGCCGCTGCCCCGCGCAGCGGCTTTTTTTGTCTGAAGGGAACTTCACAAAGCGCTCACGCATTCTAAACTTGAAACTGTGAGCGTTGGCACTTTAGCTAGCGTATGCGACATAAAAGATTACAATAACCCAGAGGATGAGCCCCATGATATCCCTAATGCCTGCTGCACGTGATCTTAAGGTCAGGCCATTGGCTGGCATATTCGGGCTTTGTGCTGTTCTGCTCTCTTCGCAAGCCGCATTGGCTTTGGATGAGGGGGTTACCCGCAGTCATGGATATTCGTATTTCGGCAATCTGGATTACCCTGCTGACTATCCGCATCTGAAATATGTGAATCCAGATGCGCCCAAAGGTGGTGAGTTGTCCTTGGCGGCTTCAGGGACGTTCGATTCCCTGAACCCCTATTCCCGCAAGGGGCGCGCAGGCGCCTTGACGACGCTGCAATATGATCGCCTGTTCGAAAGCTCTGATGACGGCGTCGGGCAGTATTACGGCGTATTGGCGGAAAGTCTGGAATATGATGAAGGGCGCAAATACGTCATTTTCCATTTGCGACCCGAAGCAACCTTTTGGGATGGCACCCCGGTGACGGCAGAGGACGTTGTCTACAGCCACCGTCTGTTCATTGAGCAGGGCCTGCCCTCATACGCGCAAGCCGTAGGCCGCATGGTGACAGGGGCCGAAGCGCTGGATGACAACACGGTCAAGTTCTCGTTCAACCCCGAAGTCACCCGCCGCAGTTTGATCGAGACAGTAGGGTCAACCCCTGTATTTTCAAAAGCATGGTTCGAGGCGGATGAGTCCCGACGTCTGGATGAGCCGCGACTGGAAGTGGCGGTCGGCTCAGGCCCCTATAAACTCGACAGCTATGACATCAATCGCCGCATCGTTTACAAGCGACGTGACGACTATTGGGGTAAAGATCTGCCATTCAATGTTGGTCGCAACAATTTCGATACGATCCGCGTCGAGTATTTCGGCGATCAGACAGCGGCGTTCGAAGGCTTCAAAGCTGGAGAATACACGCTGCGGATTGAAAGTGACCCCAAGCTTTGGGCGACGGCGTATGATTTTCCGAAGCTGAACGAAGGTGTGATCGTTAAGGATGAGATTCCGGATGGCAGCCCGCCGACACCGTCAGGCTTCGTCTTCAACCTCGGAAAACCGCAGTTTGCCGACAAGAACGTCCGAAAGGCCCTTGCCTTGGCCTTCAATTTCGAATGGGCGAATGAATCCTTGCTGTTTGGTCTGAATTCACCGCGCAATTCCTTTACACAAGGCACCCCGCTTGAAGCGCATGGTCTGCCCGAGGGCGATGAACTGGCGTTTCTTCAGGTGCTGGGTGAAGTTGTGCCAGAGGATTTTCTTTCGGAACCTGCTGTGATGGCCCATGAGTCAAACCCCGCGCGCCTGAACGACCGGAGAAATCTGCGCAAAGCCGCGAAACTGCTGGACGAGGCTGGGTGGGCGGTCGGCGATGGCAACGTGCGGCGCAACGCGGAAGGGCAGACGCTCAGGGTGGATTTCCCGTATCCTTCAAACCTGCCGACATCGACGGCCACGATGATTGAAACCTATGTCCAGAACCTGCAAGCCATGGGCGTGGATGCGTCTGCAGAAAAGGTTGACCCGGCGCAATACACGCTGCGCAGTCGCGAGCGGGACTATGACATGGTCTATTCCACACGATACGGGTCGTTTCTTTCGACCGGTGGCGGGTTGAGTCAGATGTATGGGTCAGAAGAGGCCGCATTCAGCCTTTTCAACCCTGCCGGATTGGCCAGCCCTTTGGTTGATGCTATCATCGAAGCTTCCTTCGAAACCGACAATCAGGCGGATCAGGATACGGCATTGAAGGCGTTGGATCGCGCCCTCAGGTATGAGTTCTTCGTAATCCCTGTAGGATACATCGCTGACCACTGGGCGGCCTATTACGATATGTATGAATACCCTGAAAACCTGCCACCTTATTCGCTGGGCTATCTGGATCTGTGGTGGATCAATCCGGAAAAAGAGGCTGCACTGAAAGCGAAAGGCGCGCTGCGATAACATGGGCGCCTATATTCTAAGACGCTTGTTGCTGATCATTCCGACCCTTCTGGGCATCATGATCGTCAACTTCACGCTGGTACAATTTGTGCCTGGCGGTCCGGTCGAGCAGATCATTGCGCAGATCGAAGGACAGGGTGATGTTTTCGCCGGATTTGCAGGTGCGGGCGATGCCGGCGCGGGTTCAGAACCGGCGGGCGGTGTTTTCGACGACAAATATGTCGGTGCGAGGGGCCTGCCGCCCGAGTTCATTGCTGAACTTGAAAAGGAATTCGGCTTCGACAAACCGCCTCTTGAACGGTTCCTGATCATGATGGGCAACTATCTGACGCTGGACTTCGGCGAGAGCTATTTCCGCTCGATCAGCGTGATTGAACTTGTACTTGAAAAAATGCCGGTCTCAATCTCGCTGGGCCTGTGGTCGACCCTGATTGCTTATCTGGTTTCTATTCCGCTGGGCATTCGCAAAGCGATCAAGGATGGTTCGCGGTTCGATACCTGGACCAGCGGTGCGATCATCGTGGCCTACGCAATTCCGGGCTTCCTGTTTGCCATTCTGCTGCTGGTGCTTTTCGCCGGTGGATCCTATTGGCAGATCTTCCCACTGCGTGGACTGACCTCGGACAACTGGGACAGCCTGAGTTTCTTCGGTAAGATCGCAGATTACTTCTGGCACATCGCGCTACCGACTATTGCTCTGACGATCTCGGCCTTTGCGACGTTGACGCTGCTGACCAAAAACTCGTTCCTGGATGAGATCAAAAAGCAATATGTCATGACCGCCCGCGCCAAAGGCCTGAGCGAACGCAAGGTGCTGTATGGCCATGTGTTCCGCAACGCGATGCTGATCGTCATAGCCGGATTTCCGGCCGTGTTCATCGGCGTGTTCTTTGGAGGTTCGATCATCATCGAAACGATCTTCTCACTTGATGGTCTGGGACGTCTCGGGTTTGAAGCCGCCGTGGCGCGGGATTACCCGGTGATCTTCGGCACGCTGTTCATCTTTGGCCTGATGGGCCTGGTCGTCGGCATCATCAGCGACCTGATGTATGTGCTGGTCGACCCGCGCATCGATTTCGAAAAGCGGGAGGGGTAAATGGCATTGTCCCCCCTGAACCAGCGCCGCTGGAGCAATTTCTGCCGCAACAGGCGCGCTTTCTGGTCATTGATCGTTTTCTCAGTGCTGTTCGGCCTGTCGCTGTTTGCCGAGTTTATCGCCAACGACAAACCGATTCTGGTGAAATACCGGGGTGAGTTCTATACGCCGGTCTTCAACTTCTACGCGGAAACCGATTTTGGCGGAGACTTCCAGACAGAGGCGATCTATCGCGACCCCGAGGTTCAGTGCCTGATAGACAGCGGCGGCCTTGAAGAGTGTTTTGACGATCCTGAAGGCATTATCGAACAGATCGACGCCGGTACGTTCCAGGCGGAAGGATTCGAACGTGGCTGGTCGCTTTGGCCGTTGATCCCTTATTCCTACAACACGTCGGTCGATCGCCCCGGGGCTGCGCCATTGCCACCCAACAGCCAGAACCTCCTGGGGACAGATGACACCAAACGCGACGTTCTTGCCCGCGTGATCTACGGTTTCCGCCTGTCGATCCTGTTCACGCTGATCGTGACGGGCGCCGCCAGTCTGATCGGAATTTTCGCCGGTGCCATACAGGGCTTCTTCGGCGGTTGGCTGGATCTGATCTTTCAGCGGATCATCGAGATCTGGTCAGCGACACCGTCGCTTTATGTCATCATCATCATGTTTGCGGTGTTGGGGCGAAGTTTCTGGCTGCTGGTCGCGTTGATGATTCTGTTCAGTTGGACCGGACTGGTTGGCGTGGTACGTGCCGAATTCCTGCGGGCGCGGAACCTTGAATATGTGCGCGCTGCGCGGGCGCTGGGCGTGGGCAACATGACCATTATGTTCCGCCACATGCTGCCGAACGCGATGGTGGCCACGCTGACCTTTATGCCCTTCATCGTCACGGGCACCATAGGTGGTCTGGCTTCGCTGGATTATCTGGGTTTTGGCCTTCCCTCTTCGGCCCCTTCGCTGGGAGAGCTTACCTTGCAGGCGAAACAGAACCTGCAGGCCCCATGGCTGGCCTTCACGACCTTTTTCACCTTTGCCATCATGCTGTCCCTGCTGGTCTTCATTTTTGAAGGCGTGCGGGATGCGTTCGATCCCAGAAAGACCTTCTCATGAGCCTGCTGGATGTAAACAACCTGAAGGTCTCTTTCCGGCAGGACGGTCAGATCAGTGCTGCGGTTCGGGGCGTGTCGTTCCATGTCGATCGCGGGGAAACCGTGGCGCTTGTGGGCGAATCCGGGTCGGGTAAATCCGTCACTGCGCTCAGTACGGTATCGTTACTGGGCGACAGCGCGATCGTTGAAGGATCCGTCACCTATGACGGGCAGGAGATGATCGGCGCCTCGGAGCAACGCCTGATGGATGTGCGGGGCAATGACATCAGCTTTATTTTCCAGGAGCCGATGACATCGCTGAACCCGTTGCACACGATCCAGAAGCAGATGGCGGAATCGCTGGCCCTGCATCAGGGGGTAACGGGCGATGTCGCGCGCGAACGGATTCTCGAGCTGTTGAACAAGGTCGGTATCCGCGACCCCGAAGACAGGCTGGACAGCTATCCGCACCAGTTGTCGGGTGGACAGCGGCAGCGGGTGATGATCGCCATGGCACTGGCGAACAAGCCGGACATCCTGATCGCCGATGAGCCGACGACGGCGTTGGATGTAACCATTCAGGCACAGATCCTCGAGTTGCTGGCCGATCTGCAGAAATCCGAAAACATGGGGATGCTGTTCATCACCCATGATCTGGGCATTGTGCGCCGGATCGCTGATCGGGTCTGCGTGATGAAGGATGGTGAGATTGTCGAAACCGGAGTGACGCGGGAGATTTTCGACAACCCGCAGCATCCCTATACCCGCAAACTTCTGGCGGCCGAACCGTCGGGTCAGCCTGACGCCGTTGCAAGAGATGCGGAAGAAGTCGCGCGTACCGATCATTTGAAAGTCTGGTTCCCGATCCAGCGCGGGTTTCTGAAACGGACGGTTGGCTATGTGAAGGCGGTGAATGACGCCTCGCTGAGTGTACGCGCGGGTGAGACTTTGGGGATTGTGGGCGAAAGCGGGTCTGGCAAGACCACGCTGGCGCTGGCGCTCATGAGGTTGATCGCGTCCGAAGGCGGCATCACCTTCCGCGATCAGGATGTGCGAAAATGGTCCACGCGAGAGCTGCGCCGGCTGCGCAAGGATATGCAGATCGTGTTTCAGGACCCGTTCGGCAGCCTCAGCCCACGTATGACCTGCCAGCAGATCATCGCGGAAGGTCTGGCCATTCACAACGTTGATCCTCATCGCGCGCCGCGCGAGCTGGTCGCTGAGGTGATGACCGAGGTGGGCCTCGATCCTGAGGCCATGGATCGGTATCCGCACGAGTTTTCGGGCGGGCAGCGTCAGCGCATCGCGATTGCGCGTGCGATGGTTCTGCGACCGAAGCTGCTGGTACTGGATGAACCGACCAGCGCGCTGGACATGACGGTTCAGGTTCAGATCGTCGATCTGCTGCGCGATCTGCAAAAGAAATATGGGCTGGCTTATCTGTTCATCAGCCATGACCTGAAAGTTGTACGGGCGATGTCGCACAAGGTGATCGTCATGCGAAATGGGGATGTGGTTGAAATGGGCACGGCAGAGGATTTGTTCGAAAATGCCCAGACCGACTATACCCGCGAACTGATAGCGGCGGCGGGCTGAAACCAGCCCGCCAAATTCAGTGTATCAAGCGCTTGCCTTTTCTTTGGTCGTTGCCTTGGGCGTTGGCCCACGCAGTTCCTCATAGTGGTCAAAGCTCAGCTTAACCCATCCAGTGCCGCGCGTGGCGCTTGCGAGTGTGCGATGCAATTCATCCTCGGCAACGGCGGGAATCAGCGCGTTGAAGATCTCCCAGCCTGATGCGTTGGGATTGCCTTCAAATCCCAGAACTTGCCCTTGTAGAGAGCTGATTGTTGGCACGAGATCGCCCACAAAATCGGATGGCAGGTGGATTTCAGCATTCAGGATCGGCTGTAAAACAACCGGTTTGGCCTGAGGCAGCGCTTCACGCACGGCGTTCTTGCCTGCGGTGCGGAAGGCATAGTCGGAACTATCTACGTTGTGGTGTTTCCCGTCTTTCAGTGTCACTTTGACATCGACTACGGGAAAGCTTTCGGGGCCTTGCTCCAGCGCGTCCTTGGCTCCGTGTTCCACTGACGGGATGTAGTTCTTGGGAACCGCTCCGCCTTTGACCACCTCTTCGAACTGGAACCCCGATCCGCGTGGCAGGGGCGCGACCGAGATCACCACATCCGCGAACTGCCCAGCCCCGCCGGATTGTTTGCGATGCCGGTGGCGATATTCGACAGGTTTTCGAATGGTTTCACGATAGGCGGTTTCGACCTGATCGGCTTGAATCTCGATCCCGAAATCCTCGGCCAGCTTGGTGGTCACGCGTCGCATGTGCTGCGGACCTTGAGAACCAAGAACGGCGTGGCCGCTCAGCTCATCCTGTTGCAGGTGAAGGCCGGGGTCGATTTCGGCCAGACGGCTCAGGGCGTTGGAGAGGCGCACATCGTCCCGCTCATGCACTGGTGAGACGATCTGGCGATGCGCCACTGGATGCGAGGACGCCCATTCCGGCAGCTCCGTCGCTGAATTGCTGTCATAGATGTAACAAGGGTTGAGGTGATCGGACTTCACTGCCAGACCAATCTGCCCGGCCTCCAGTGTCGCGATTTGGGTTTTGGCGTCCAGCGTTGTCAGGTTGCCGACGGTCTCACCGCCCAAGGCCTCATGGGCTTGCACGCCGTCACCCAGGCCGCGCAGAACGACGATTTTTCCGATGTGTTTTTTGACATCTGCAAAACCGGCAATGGCGCGGGCGCTGTCTGCGGCCTCGTCGCGCCCGGCGGCGATATCAAACTCGGGGGCTTCGTGCCGTAGCGCTTTCATCAGGCGCGTCAGCCCGTTGCCGTGGCTCGCGGCCCCCAGGCAGGCGGGGATCAACTGGTGATTCTGTAGGACCTGCGCGGCCAGGTCATAAACTTCGTCACTTGGCGGCAGTTTGTCTTCGATCAATTGCTCCAGAAGGGTGTCATCGAAATCGGACAAGGTCTCAAGCAGCTCGGTTCGGGCCTCCTGCTCACGGTCTTCGACGGATTTAGGCAGTTCGATCAGGGCCGAGGGTTGGCCCTCCTGATACTTCCAGGCCCGTTCCGAGATCAGATCGACCGCCCCGATGATCGTATCTCCTTCGCGGATCGGCACTTGACGCAGGGCGATGTGATGGGTGCAATATGTTTGCAGTGAGGCGATGATATCGCGGATGCGGCCGTTGGGATTGTCCATCCGGTTGATGAACAGAAAACAAGGGATGCCGGCCTCTTCTACCAGTCGCAGGTAGGGCGCGCACAAAACGGCGGCATTCGGGTCGGGGGGCACGACAACCACGGCGGCGTCCGATATTGCCATTGCGGGTCCGACATAGGCCAGAGCATCGCCGCCCCCGTCAACGTCGATCGCGCACCAGGGCTCGTCCAAGTAAGAAAAACCGTGCAAATGCACGGTTTCGGAAACATCGAATGTGGTGGGGCGCCCGTCGAGGCGGCTGATGGCCTCGACAAGCGTAGATTTGCCCGATTGGCTGGGCCCGAGGACGGTAAAAACGCGCATGAGTGTTGTCCCTCTTTCAGGTTGCAGATTGGCTGCACGAAAGGGACCGACCGACGCGTTGGCGCCGACAAGGATTGTCTGTATTTTGCCCGCCTCAGGCCGCAGAGCAAGATGCCACCCTACAGTATGAGTGTGGGAAAAACCGCAGGCGTGCGTCAAGCCCCTGATGTGTTTTGCGCGTCACGGGCCGAATGTTGCCCGTAGAAAAGGGTCAGATGGCCGAGCTGTGCCCGGCTTTGCTGAGGTCATAGGCATCAAAGCTACGGGCGATCATCCGGGTCAGCGCACGCGCTTCGGGCGGCACGAAAAGCCCGTCTTCGGTGATCTGCAGCATTCCGTCGAAAGATGCATTGGCTGCGCGATACATCTCGTCCAGTTCAGTGGCTGATACATCGTGATCCCGCAGGATTTCCGCCGTGTCGATTTTGAAATCGCACATCAGTGCCTCGATCAGGCGGGCACGCAGAATGTCCTGACCTTTAAAGAGGTGCCCTCGGGATGTTGAAAACTGCCCATTTCGAATGGCTTTGGTATGGGCAGAAGTGGCCGGAGCGTTCTGCGCATAACCTTGCGGAAATCGCGAGATCGAGCTGGCCCCGACACCAATCAGTATATCGGCCTGATCGTCGGTATAGCCCTGGAAGTTCCGCTTGAGGCGGCCCGCGTGCAAAGCGTGGGTAAGCCCGTCATCCTGAGTGGCGAAATGGTCGATGCCTATCTCGGCATAATTGTCCCAAAGGAACAAACGTCGGGCCGTGTCGAACAACTCGAGGCGCTGTTCCGGTGTGGGCAGGGCGTCCGAAGGAATCAGCTGCTGCCGCTTGGCCATCCAAGGCACATGGGCATAGCCGTAAAGCGCCACGCGATCCGGGCTGAGCGACAGGAGTTTCTGTACGCTTTCCGTCATGCGCGCCTTGGTCTGATGCGGCAGACCGTAAAGAATATCCGCATTCAGGCTGGTGATGCCACGTTCGCGGATCATGTCGATGGCATCGCGTGTTGTGTCGTAGCTTTGGATGCGGCCGATGGTTTTTTGAATTTCGTCATCGAAATCCTGCACTCCGATCGAGGCACGGTTCATGCCCGCGTCTGCCAGCGCATCCAGACGCGCCTCATCAATCTCGTTCGGATCGATCTCGACCGAGAATTCGGCATCAGGCCCCATGGGCACAATACCCAGGATGTGTTGTGCTAATTCGCGCATCAGTTGGGCGTTCAGCAACGTTGGCGTGCCGCCGCCCCAATGCAGGCGCGACAGAACCACACCTTCGGGCAAGCGTGCTGCCAGAAGATCCAGTTCGGCCTTCAGAACGTCGACATAGGCGATCACCGGACTGTCGGTTTGTGTCCCTTGTGTCCGGCAGGCACAGAACCAGCAAAGCCTGCGGCAGAATGGGACATGGACGTACAGCGAAACAGCACTGCCGGGTGTGATCCCGGAAATCCAGTCGCCAAACATATCTGCTCCCACGTCGTTGCTGAAGTGGGGGGCGGTGGGGTAGCTTGTGTAACGCGGTACTTTCGCGTCAAATAGTCCAAGCTTTGCCAATTGTGGTTTCACTATCATGGCGATACCCTTAGGCGACAGATGACATAGGTGCTTTGATGGAGATCAAGTGGGAACGCGCATGACAGTAAAAGCACAATTTGACCATTCAAATTGCGGAGATTGCCCGATACGTCATCGTGCCGTCTGCGCTCGCTGTGATGCTGACGAGCTGGAAGAGCTTGAAAGCATTAAGTATTATCGCAGTTTCGAGGCGGGTCAGACGATCATCTGGTCTGGGGATCCGATGAGTTTTGTCGGCTCGGTTGTGGCCGGAATTGCATCGTTGACTCAGACGATGGAAGATGGACGCACCCAGATGGTTGGTCTGCTGCTGCCCAGCGACTTCGTTGGCCGCCCGGGTCGCGATACTGCACCTTACGATGTTCAGGCGACGACGGATGTCGTGATGTGTTGTTTCCGCAAGAAACCATTCGAAGAGATGATGGACCAAACCCCGCATATCGCCCATCGCCTTTTACAGATGACTTTGGACGAGCTTGATGCCGCACGCGAGTGGATGCTGGTTCTGGGGCGAAAGACCGCGCGTGAGAAGATTGCCAGCCTGCTGTCAATTATTGCTCGCCGGGACGCATCGGTAGGTCAAAAAGGTCTGTCAGGCACTATCGTTTTCGATCTGCCGCTGACCCGAGAAGCCATGGCGGATTATCTGGGCCTGACGCTCGAGACGGTCAGTCGCCAGATATCGGCTTTGAGAAAAGACGGGGTGATAACGCTTGAAGGCAAGCGGCACGTGACCATCCCCGATCTGGGTCGCCTGATGGAAGAGGCGGGCGACGATTCGGATGGCGGTTTTCTGGTTTAACGTGAACCACATATAAAAAGTGACAACCGGCGCAGCGTTTGTTGCGGGATTGTCCAACTTAGGAGCACGGCATGGAATTCAGCAGTTTGTTGGCAATGCTGTTGATCGGCGCAATCGCCGGTTGGCTGTCTGGCAAGATCATGGAAGGCCGGGGGTTCGGTCTTTTCGGCAACATCATTGTCGGAATCGTCGGCGCGTTTCTTGCGGGGTTGGTTTTTCCGGCACTTGGATTTGCCGTTGGCGGCGGCCTGCTGTCGTCTATCTTCTTCGCAACAGTAGGCGCCGTGATCCTATTGTTCCTGATAGGCCTCATCCGCAGAGGATAACAAAAGCCGCCAAGTCAGGCGGCATTTGAATGGCGGATCAATGGGCAAGGAATACGGGAACAGTAGACTGCTCCAGCATGTTGCGGGTTGCTCCACCCAGAATGGCCTCGCGGAAACGGGAATGGCCATAGGCACCCATCACGATCAGATCCGATTCTGTATCGGATGCGTGGCGGTTGAGAATATCCGACACGCGCGTCATGCTTTTGCTCAGCACATCAATCTCACATTTGACCCCGTGACGGGCCAGCATCTGTGACAGCATTCCGCCCGGATCAGACCTGTCGGGCCCATGGCGGGGAGGGTCGATGACCACGATTCGGACCAGCTCGGCCTGTTTCAGGAAGGGCAGGGCGTGACGAATGGCGCACATGGCCTCTACGCTTTCGTTCCAACCTATCATGATATTGCGCGGCACCGTCAGGGGTTTGACGTCGTCCGGTACGACCAGAACCGGGCAATGCCCCTCGAACATGGCGGCCTCAACGATGGGCTCGGCTTCGGCCCCACGGTCTTTGCCGTAGGGGTGCGGCAGTATCACCAGATTGGAAAACCGTGCCCTATGTGCAACGTGGCGTCCTATATCAGCAATTTGCGCGACGCCATGCTCGGCGGACCAGCGAACGCCGGACTTGCCAAGGTAATCATTGGCAAAGGACAACAACTCCTTGGCCTCGGCGTTGGCTCGGCTCAGTGTTTCCTGAACGATGAGCGCATTGGCACCCGCATAGTAATAACCTGTCTGACTGCGATCGACCCCAAGGCACAGGGCTTCGGCATGGGCATCCTGAGATTGTGCCAAAGCCACCATCTGCGCCAGAGCGGCGGGTGCTGTCTTGGTTTCGGTCATAACAGTGAGTAGAGATTTGTAAGTCATTGCGACCTCATGATTCGGGCATTTGGTCTCATGTGACCAGTTGGCCTATTTCCTCTACAATGCGTGTCACAGAAAACGCAGAACTGTCTTGATACAGATCAAAGCAGCAATAGCCGCCGTGCTTCAGAACGGCAGCCAGTCAAATGGGTTTCGCGCGTCATAAGAACCAAAAGCGCGCGGAGCATGGCAAAGGGACGCAATATGTCGAATTACATCAAGCTGATCGTGCTTGGTCTGATCGCGCTGTTTGCAGCGATCGGAACCAATTATGCACGCGATTTGGCGTATCAGGTACATGCGCTGCTGGTGATGCTTATCGCCGGTGGCTTGTTTATCTGGACGCTTCGAAACACTGACGAGCCAGATATTCTAGTCGACCGCTCGGGCGAATACATGGATGACGTGATCCGTTATGGCGTGATCGCAACCGCCTTCTGGGGCGTTGTCGGGTTCCTGGCCGGGACCTTCATCGCGTTTCAGCTTGCCTTTCCGGTGCTGAACTTTGAATGGGCACAGGGTTATCTGAATTTCGGTCGTTTGCGTCCGCTGCACACGTCGGCGGTGATTTTTGCCTTTGGTGGCAATGCGTTGATCGCAACCTCATTCTATGTCGTGCAACGTACCAGCGCCGCGCGCTTGTGGGGCGGCAACCTGGCGTGGTTCGTATTCTGGGGTTATCAGCTGTTCATCGTGCTGGCCGCGACCGGCTATGTTCTGGGCGGTACTCAGTCGAAGGAATATGCCGAGCCTGAATGGTATGTCGATCTTTGGCTGACCATTGTCTGGGTCGCCTATCTGGCGGTCTACTTGGGCACGATCATTAAGCGGAAAGAACCCCATATCTATGTAGCCAACTGGTTCTATCTGGCCTTTATCGTCACCGTTGCGATGCTGCACCTGGTCAACAACATGACCGTTCCTGTCAGCATTTGGGGTTCGAAATCGGTCATCGTCTGGTCGGGCGTACAAGACGCCATGATCCAGTGGTGGTACGGCCACAACGCGGTGGGTTTCTTCCTGACTGCGGGTTTTCTGGGCATGATGTACTATTTCATCCCTAAACAGGCCGAGCGCCCGGTATTCTCGTACAAGCTGTCGATCATCCACTTCTGGGCACTGATCTTCCTGTATATCTGGGCCGGTCCGCACCACCTTCACTATACCGCGCTGCCTGACTGGGCTTCGACGCTGGGCATGGTGTTCTCGGTGATCCTGTGGATGCCGTCCTGGGGTGGTATGATCAACGGTCTGATGACCTTGTCGGGTGCATGGGACAAACTGCGCACCGACCCGGTGATCCGGATGATGGTGATTTCGGTAGGCTTCTACGGCATGTCCACCTTCGAAGGCCCGATGATGTCGATCCGCGCGGTGAACTCGCTGTCGCACTACACCGACTGGACCATTGGCCACGTGCACTCGGGCGCGCTGGGCTGGAACGGTATGATCACCTTTGGTGCGTTGTACTTCCTGGTGCCCGTCCTGTGGAAACGGGAACGCCTGTACTCGCTGCAGATGGTCAGCTGGCACTTCTGGCTCGCCACCATCGGCATCGTGCTCTACGCCGCATCGATGTGGGTGACCGGTATCATGGAAGGCCTGATGTGGCGCGAAGTGGATGCCAACGGCTTCCTGGTGAACTCGTTCGCCGACACCGTGGCTGCCAAGTTCCCGATGTACGTGGTGCGTGCTCTGGGTGGCGTAATGTTCGTCGCTGGTGCTGTGATCATGTGCTACAACCTGTGGATGACTGTGCGGAAAGCCCCGGCCAAAGAGGCCAGCCTGACCGTCGCGGTCCCGGCTGAATAAGGAGGGCCGGAGCAATGGCAATTCTCGACAAACACAAGATCCTCGAGACCAACGCGACCCTCCTGCTGATCTTCAGCTTTCTGGTCGTAACCATCGGTGGCCTGGTGCAGATCACCCCGTTGTTCTATCTTGAGAACACCATCGAGAAGGTGGAGGGCATGCGCCCTTACACCCCTCTCGAGATGGCGGGGCGTGAGATCTATATCCGCGAAGGCTGCTACACCTGCCACAGCCAGATGATTCGCCCGATGCGGGACGAGGTCGAACGCTACGGTCACTACTCGCTGGCGGCGGAATCGATGTACGATCACCCGTTCCAGTGGGGATCCAAACGGACCGGCCCTGATCTGGCCCGTGTCGGTGGCCGCTATTCGGACCAATGGCAGATCGATCACCTGCGGAATCCACAATCCGTGGTGCCGGAATCGGTGATGCCGAAATACGGCTTCCTTGAGCATCGTAAAATTGACGGCAAGTACATCGGCGATGTAATGGCCACCAATGCTTTGGTCGGGACTCCTTACACCGAAGAGATGCTGGAAAACGCGCAAGCTGATTTCCTTGCTCAGGCTGACCCCGACAGCGACTATGACGGGCTGTTGGAGCGCTATGGTGACAAGGTCAATGTGCGCAACTTTGACGGCCAGCCCGAGCTGACCGAAGCTGATGCGTTGGTTGCCTATCTTCAGATGCTGGGCACGTTGGTCGATTTTTCGACCTTCACCCCGGACGCAAGCCGCTAAAGGAGAATCGTGATGGAAGAATACACAATTCTCAGGCAGTTCGCGGATAGCTGGATGCTGCTGTTGTTGTTCGCCTTCTTCGTTGGCATCGTCATCTGGGTTTTCCGCCCCGGTGCCAGTAAGGAATACAACGACACCGCCAACATCCCCTTCCGGCATCAAGACAAACCCGCCACATCCAAGGAGGCGCGGAAATGAGCAAGACACCTGAAAAACAGCCGGGTGATCCGAACACAACCGGGCACAGTTGGGACGGGATCGAAGAGTTCGACAATCCGATGCCGCGCTGGTGGCTGTGGACATTCTATGTGACCATTATCTGGGGCGTGATCTACACGATCATGTATCCAGCATGGCCCTTGGTGCAGTCGGCAACTGCTGGCGTCATGGGATGGTCTTCGCGGGCTTTGGTCCAGCAGGAGATGGTCGCATTCGAAGAGGCTAACGCACCCTGGAATGCCAAGCTGGTGGAAACTCCGCTGGAAGACATCGCGAAGGAAGCTGAACTTCAGCAATATGCCGTGAACTCCGGTGGTGCCGTGTTCCGTACCTGGTGCGCACAGTGCCACGGTTCCGGTGCACAGGGCGCGCCTGGTTTCCCGAACCTGCTGGATGACGCCTGGCTCTGGGGGGGGACGATGGAAGACATCGTCTACACCGTCAACTATGGTATCCGGAACGAAGAAAGCGACGATGCACGCTATTCCGAGATGCCTGCCTTCGGTGAAATCCTCGAGGATGATGAAATCACGCAGGTGGTTCAGTATGTCATGTCGCTGAGCAACGCACAGACCGAAGATGCGGCGGCTGAGGCGGGCAAGGTTGTCTTCGAAGACAACTGCGCGTCCTGTCACGGCGAAGATGGTACGGGTGACATCTTCCAGGGGGCACCGAACCTGACCGACGCTATCTGGCTATATGGTGGCAGCGAAGAGACTCTGACTGAAACTGTGACCTACAGCCGCTTTGGCGTCATGCCGAACTGGGATACCCGCCTGACCGAGGCGCAGATCCGTGCGGTATCCGCCTATGTCCACCAGTTGGGTGGTGGTCAGTAAGACCTAGAGGGCAACCTTCGGGCGGTTCGCCGCCCGAAGGCTGTAGCACCGGCTGTTCCATCTGTTCGCGCGTTTCCTGAACAGCCGGTGCTCTTTTACACTACTTTCCTGTTGTATTGCCATTCAGTTCTGCGCAACGAGGTCTGCTCATATGCGTTGGGGTGGGGCGCAATCTTGGGCTGCGACAATTGGTCGGGACTCAGAGAGCCGCGCGTGCTCGATGCGGTTGGGTTCAAGCCACAAGCAGATTTTTCGCCAAAACCAGCTGAAAATCGGGTAAAATACGCCATTTCCAGCGCGGGCAATATGGGCTGATCTTCAAAAGATGTTTGCTCGATGCGCTTTTTGACCCATGTCAAAGTTCGCCCATGCATGATCTGGAACAAGACGTCTTCAGAAGACCCATTTGTGGAGCCAGCCAGTGAGCGATTCCGACCCCGCCCCCAGCCTTTACGCCGCGCGTGAACCGATCTTTCCAAGACGTGTTTCGGGGCCGTTTCGAAACCTGAAATGGATTATTCTTATTGTGACGCTGGGCATCTACTACGTGACGCCCTGGATCAGATGGGATCGTGGTCCCAGCCTGCCGGATCAGGCTGTTCTGTTGGATCTGGCAAATCGGCGTTTCTATTTTTTCTGGATCGAAATCTGGCCGCACGAATTTTACTTTGTCGCCGGTCTGCTGATCATGGCGGGTTTGGGCCTGTTTCTGTTCACGTCAGCTCTGGGTCGCGTGTGGTGCGGGTATGCATGCCCGCAGACCGTCTGGACGGATCTGTTTATTCTGGTCGAGCGCTGGATTGAAGGTGACAGAAACGCCCGCCTGCGCCTGCACCGTCAGGAAAAGCTCGATTTCCGCAAAGCTCGTTTGCGGGTCACCAAATGGACGGTCTGGTTTCTGATCGGTCTGGCGACGGGCGGTGCCTGGGTGTTCTACTTCGCGGATGCACCGACGCTGGCCCGTGATCTTGTGACGGGCAACGCGCATCCCGTCGCCTACACGACGATGCTGATCTTGACGGGTACAACTTTCTTCTTCGGCGGGTTCGCCCGTGAGCAGATCTGTATTTACGCGTGCCCATGGCCGCGCATTCAGGCGGCAATGATGGATGAGGACACGCTGGTTGTCGGCTATCGCGAGTGGCGGGGTGAGCCGCGCGGCAAAGGCAAGCGGACGGCGGATTCAGAGTTGGGGGATTGTATCGACTGTATGGCTTGCGTGAATGTCTGCCCTGTCGGTATCGATATCCGGGATGGTCAGCAGTTGGAATGCATCACCTGTGCCCTGTGCATCGACGCTTGTGACGACATGATGGCCAAGATCGGCAAACCACGAGGGCTGATCGACTACATGGCGTTGAGTGATGAAGCCCATGAGCGATCCGGAGAACCCCCCAAGAATGTCTGGAAGCACATTCTGAGGCCACGTACGATCATGTACACCGCATTATGGGCGCTGGTCGGATTCGGGCTTCTGTTTGCACTGTTCATCCGTTCTGACATCGATCTGACCGTCGCGCCGGTGCGTAACCCCACTTTCGTCACCCTGTCGGACGGAACAATCCGCAACACGTATGACGTTCGTCTTCGCAACAAGCACGGTGAGGACCGTCTGTTCAAACTGTCTTTGGCGGGCGATCCGGCGATGCGACTGGAAATTGAGGGAACCAAGATCGATACTGTGAATGTCACGGCGGATACGGCACAATTGACCCGTGTATATATCATAGCTCCTCGCGACAGCGGTCCGGCCGCAGCAGAGGCGACACCTGTGCGGATCTGGGTCGAAGACCTCAGCAGCGGCGAACGCGCATACAAGGACACCACGTTTAATGGACGAGGGAACTGATCATGGCCGAACGTAAATTCACCGGAAAGCACGCTTTGGCCGTGTTTGTCGGCGCTTTTGGCGTGATCATCGCAGTGAACCTCGTGCTGGCCTACAATGCCGTGAAGACGTTTCCCGGGCTCGAGGTGAAGAACTCCTATGTCGCCAGTCAGGAGTTCAACGAGAGATTGCAAGAACAGCGAGCGCTGGGCTGGACCGTTCGGGCGGAAACCAAAGGTGGTCTTCTGATCCTTCACATTACCGACGAAAGCGGTGTACCGGTTCAGGTGAGTGAATTGCAGGCGGTGGTTGGCCGGGCAACCCATGTACGCGACGACTTCGTACCCGACTTTACGTTCGACGGTACCGCCTATGCCACGCCTGCCACTTTGGGTAAGGGCAACTGGAATATCCGATTGGTGGCGCGTGACGGAAACGGTGCCGAATTCTCGCAGCGCGTTCCGCTGTACGTGAAGGGGTAAGCATGACGGCTCAGCTTTCATCCGGTACAGCAGCCTGCCCGGGCTGCCTTGCGGCCCCGGCAGAACCGGCCCGGCCCGTACCGGAGGATGTACAGATCGCTTTGTCGCTGCCGGGCATTCATTGCTCGGCCTGTATCGCGACGGTCGAGCGTGAACTGAACGCGCACCCCGGCGTCGAAGATGCCCGGGTGAATCTGACGCTCAAACGCGCGATGATAAAAGCCACGCCGGAAACGCGCGCAAGCGATCTGATCCCGGTGCTTGAACAGGCGGGATTCGAAGCACATGAGCTTGATCCGGGGGTTTTGTCCGCAACGCAGACGGACAAGGCCGGTCGTGATCTTCTGATGCGCCTGGCCGTGGCCGGGTTTGCATCCATGAACGTGATGTTGCTGTCGGTTTCGGTCTGGTCCGGTGCGACGGATGCAACGCGGGACATGTTCCACTGGATTTCAGCGGCCATTGCGCTGCCGGCCATTGCGTTCTCGGCCCAGCCGTTCTTTGTCAATGCTTGGAGCGCCCTGCGCGTGCGACGGCTGAATATGGATGTACCGATTGTACTGGCGATCCTGTTGGCGCTGATCACATCGCTGTGGGAAACCGCGTTGAGCGGCGAGCATGCCTATTTCGACGCTGCTCTGACATTGACCTTCTTTCTGCTGGCGGGACGGTATCTTGATTACCGTACCCGTGCTGCGGCGCGATCAGCGGCCGAGGAATTGACAGCGTTGGAAGTTCCCCGCGCCATTCGTGTGGTCGATGGGGCCGAAGACGAGGTTCCCGTTGCCGAGTTGCATGTCGGAGATCTGGTCCTTGTGCGACCGGGTGGGCGCATGCCGGTGGACGGCCAGATCGTGTCGGGCCAGTCCGAACTGGATCGATCCCTTCTGACAGGCGAGACGGTGCCAGTCTTTGCCGAAGCCGGGCAGGTTGTGAGCGCGGGTGAAGTCAACCTGACGGGTCCGTTGACAATCCGGGCAACGGCGGTCGGGGAAGACACGTCGCTCCATCGCATGGCTGATCTTGTAGCCATCGCCGAGTCTGGCCGGTCCCGCTATACCTCGTTGGCCGACAAGGCCGCCAAGCTCTATGCGCCCGGGGTTCATATTCTGTCGGCGCTCAGCTTTGTTGGGTGGTACATCTATTCCGGTGACTTGCGCACGGCACTGAACATCGCGGCGGCTGTTCTGATTATTACCTGCCCCTGCGCGTTGGGTTTGGCCGTGCCAGCGGTAACAACGGCCGCGTCGGGTCGGTTGTTCCGCAAGGGAATGCTGATCAAGCACGCCACTGCACTGGAGCGGTTGTCCGAAGCCGACACAGTTGTATTCGACAAGACGGGCACCCTGACATCCGGCGTACCGGAACTGGTCAATCTGGCAGACCATGCCCGCGCCAAGGTCGAGGTCGCTCTGGCGCTGGCCGAGGCTTCTGCGCATCCCTTGTCCGTGTCATTGGCAAAAGCGGCGCGTGCGGCAGGGATCAAACCAGCAAGTGTTCGAGGAATAGCCGAGGTTCCCGGCTATGGCACCGAGGGCGAGTTCCGTGGCCAACGTGTTCGTCTGGGTCGGGCGGCCTGGGTCGGCGCGGATCAGGGCACCAATACTTCGGCCTGGCTGGCAATCGGCGAAGACGCACCCGTGGCCTTCCGATTCTCGGACGCCTTGCGCCCGGGCGCCGCTGAGGCGGTAGATGCGCTGCGCGCTTCGGGCAAGCAGGTGCTTCTGATTTCAGGAGACTCGCAGGGGGCCGTGCGCGCATTGGCAGAAAAACTGGGGATCAGGGATTGGATTGCCGAGGCTTTGCCGCAGGACAAGGCAAGACGCATTCAGGATCTCAGCGATGAAGGTCACAAAGTTCTGATGGTTGGCGACGGGCTGAATGATACCGCTGCTTTGACGGCGGCGCATGTGTCGATCTCTCCGGCTTCCGCGCTGGATGCGGCACGGGTCGCGTCGGATATCGTACTGTTGGGCAATGATCTTTCGCCTATTGCGGATGCGTGCGACACGGCTGTCAAAGCCACCAGGCGCATTCGCGAAAACTTCCAGATCGCAACCGTTTACAACGTGATCGCTGTTCCTCTGGCCGTGATGGGACTGGCGACACCGCTGATCGCGGCCTTGGCGATGTCGACCTCGTCCATTACCGTGTCCCTGAACGCCCTGCGGCTGAGGTAACCTGAATGGAAGTGCTTGCCTATCTGATCCCGATTTCCCTGTTCCTGGGGGGCGTTGGTCTTGCCGCCTTTGTCTATACCGTTCGTTCGAACCAGTACGAAGACCCCGAAGGCGACGCGCGCCGGATCCTGAGCGACGAATGGGATGACAAACCCAAACCCTGAACGATTGCCCCATAGAGGCAGAGATGAACCAACTGCCCTTGAAATTGTCGCAATGCCCGGATATGTCCGGCCCATCCGCTAGCAGAGAGAAAACGCCAAATGGCCACTACCAATCCGATCCAGTTCATTCAGCAGGTCCGAGCCGAAGTCTCCAAGGTCGTCTGGCCGACCCGGCGCGAGGTGCTGTTGACCACGGTAATGGTCTTTATCATGGCCGCGCTGACGGCTGTATTTTTCGCTTTGGTCGATCTGGGTATCCGGGGCGGCCTGCAACTGATCCTGGGCGCGTTCAGCTAAGCAGTATCAGCGCGTTGATACGTCTCTGCCCCCTTGCGTCGCGCGCAATGTCAGAGTAGGTGACGCGGTACTATTCGGAATAGGCGTGTGGCGATTCGGGCTGCGCGCCGCTTTTTATTCCGGATGGCGTGACGAGATTTTAATGACGGGTGTGTCCGGTACGCGGGATACCTCGAAGACAAACAAGGACGACAGGTTCATGGCGAAACGGTGGTACTCGGTCAGCGTTCTTTCGAATTTCGAAAAGAAGATCGCAGAGCAGATCCGCACGTCGGTGGCTGAACAGGGCCTTGAGGACGATATCGACGAAGTGCTGGTGCCCACCGAAGAGGTGATCGAAGTGCGCCGGGGCAAGAAAGTCACGACCGAGCGCCGTTTCATGCCCGGTTACGTGCTGGTACATATGGAAATGTCGGATCAGGGCTATCACCTGATCAACTCGATCAACCGCGTCACCGGTTTCCTGGGCCCTCAGGGGCGTCCGATGCCGATGCGCGATGCTGAGGTCAATCAAATCCTCAACCGTGTTCAGGAAGGTGAAGAAGCGCCCAAGCTGATGATCAGCTTCGAGGTTGGTGAAAAGGTCAAAGTCAACGACGGCCCGTTCGAGGATTTCGACGGCATGGTCGAAGGCGTGGATGACGAAAACCAGAAACTGAAGGTCTCGGTCTCGATCTTTGGTCGGGAAACCCCGGTCGAGCTGGACTTTACGCAGGTTACGAAGCAGGGCTGAGGAAACTCTCCTCGAGAATTGAAACGCCGCGATGCCAAGGGTAACGCGGCGTTTTTGTTTAGGTATTCGCTGAAAACGTATCGACCTATTGTGCTTGAACCATAGCCGCGCGCAAAAGTTGCGGTCTGTCGGTCTGGGACGGCAGGAACACGGCTTGCGATCCGGCATCCAGCGCCGAAAGGCTCGCGTCATACCACTGCATCGCAAGGTCGCGGCGCTCCTGCACGCCGAAACCTTCGCGCAGATGGTGGCCAATCAGTTCGCCGTAGGCGGGTTCACCCATTGCGACCAGCATCAGAGCAGACCCAAGAGCGGCATCCATGTTGTCCTGACGGTAGCCAATCGCCAGACAGACCTTGCTTGTTGCGGCAAGATCTTGGGGGCTGAGCCCGGAGTCCAGCGCCAGCTTGCGCATCTGGGTTTCAGCCTCGGTTTTCGAGTTGATCGACAGAGCGTCAACTTGTGGAGCCACCATTTCACCATAAGAGTCGCATTGGGCGCTAACCTGATCCGGCGTCAGTCCCTGGATATCCTGAATCAGATCTTCACCGCGTGCCATCGCGTAACTGCGGGCAAGGCAGAACTGCTCGCTGAGCGCAAAGTCGGGATCGGACATGTTCGACAGGGTTGTATAGCCGCCATTGGTCGATGTTTGCAGCATGACTCCGCTGCAGCGATTGGCCAGTGACGGGCCTCCGGTACCGCCTGAAAACAGGCTCGGCAGGCTTGCAGACGCTGTTTCAGTGGTCTCGGGTTCGGGTTCCTGCGGTGTCGTAACCGGGACAGGTTGTACCGGCACGGTTTGTGCCGGGGCCTGAGGGGCAGCAGCCAGAGCAGAGCCCGTGTGCACCTGACGGCGATACGCCATCAGCAGCGGTTGGCCCGAAAGCTGAGTGGCCGACTGCCCACCGCTTGTGGCCCAATAGTAGGCCTGCATCAAAAAGTCGGACTGATAGGGCTGAAAATCATAGCCGTTCACAGGATAGCCCATCGAGGCCTGATAGCGTTCGATTGCGGACCGGGTGCCACGACCGACCTGGCCATCGACCCTTCCTGCATTGTATCCGAAGTAATTGAGCGCGGTCTGGGTTTGCGCGCCCTGTGAAGTCGATGGGATGCCCGACCGGTAAGTTCGATTTGATGTGGTCGTTCTCTGAGACTTTTTCTTCTGTTGGTCCTTGCCAATCGCGTAGCCAACGATTCCGCCGACGACGGCGCCGCCGAGGAATTCACCAGCGTCCGCCCGCGCTGTCTGAGGGGCAGCTGCAGCAAGAGAAAAGGCGATGCCAAGAGTTAAAACTAAACGAAGTATCATAATTAACCTCCACCAAAATTCACTAATTTTTCGAAGTATAACACGGCCACGCGCTTTGTGGTGATGCAAGCACCAAAATCCCGATTGATGAGCGACTGATTTGTGGTTTTCGCCGTTTTTTTAAAATGTTAGTGGCACTCACAATTGCACTGCCAGTGGCCTACAATCTTTTAGGCGGCGAATAACCTTCCTGGTTTTGATTCGGTATATCCAGATTGCAGCGCCAACCACTTGTCATCTCTACTGATCCCCTGTAAACGCCGCCTCTATCGTCTTCGGGCGAGATTCTCTCGTGGGAGGTTGCAGGGATCGCGATCCCGGATCGGACCACGCAACATAATCTGGGTGGGACGCGTTTCACCTAAGTTGAAAGGAAAACCAAATGGCCAAGAAGCTTGCTGGTACAATGAAACTGCAGGTTCCTGCAGGACAGGCGAACCCGTCGCCGCCAGTTGGTCCGGCGCTGGGTCAGCGCGGCATCAACATCATGGAATTCTGCAAGGCGTTCAACGCCAAGACCGCAGACATGGAGCAAGGCGCGCCTTGCCCGACCGTGATCACCTATTATCAGGACAAGTCCTTCACCATGGACATCAAGACGCCGCCCGCGTCTTATTACCTGAAAAAAGCGGCTGGCCTGAAGCCGGTTGGCAAGCGGAACCGCCCTCGTGGTGCGGAAAACCCAGGTCGTGAGACCGTGGCAACCGTGACCTCGAAGCAGGTTCGCGAAATCGCCGAAGCCAAAATGAAAGATCTGAACGCCACCGACATCGAAGGCGCAATGCAGATCATCCTGGGCTCGGCCCGCTCTATGGGCATCGAGGTGAAGTAAGATGGCAAAACTCGGTAAACGTACCCGCACTGCGCGCGAAGCTGTCGCTGGCAAGGAAAACCTGTCGGTTGAAGAAGCGGTTGCCTTGGTCAAAGGCAACGCAACCTCGAAATTCGACGAGACCATCGAAATCGCGATGAACCTGGGCGTTGACACCCGTCACGCGGACCAGATGGTTCGTGGCGTCGTTGGCCTGCCGAATGGCACAGGTAAAGCGATGCGCGTCGCCGTATTCGCACGTGGCCCCAAGGCGGACGAAGCGAAAGAAGCAGGCGCAGATATCGTCGGCGCAGAAGACCTGATGGAAACCATTCAGGGCGGCACCATCGAATTCGATCGCTGCATTGCAACCCCGGACATGATGCCGATCGTCGGCCGTCTGGGTAAAGTTCTGGGCCCCCGCAACTTGATGCCGAACCCCAAGGTTGGCACCGTGACCATGGACGTGAAAGCCGCCGTGGAAGCAGCCAAAGGTGGTGAAGTTCAGTTCAAGGCGGAAAAAGGCGGCGTTGTTCATGCCGGTGTTGGCAAAGCGTCGTTTGACGAAGCCAAGCTGGTCGAAAACGTCCGAGCGTTTGTCACGGCTGTTGCCAAGGCGAAACCGTCGGGCGCCAAGGGCACCTACATGAAAAAAATCGCGCTGAGCTCGACCATGGGTCCTGGCGTGACCGTTGATGTGGCGGAAGCCGCGGACGAATAAGCCCTAGATTTCCGATTTGAAGAATTGATCCCGGGTGGTGCGAACTGTCCGGGATTTTCTTTTGCGGGGTTCGGTGCAAAAGTGGCCAGACATCCAATTCGGTGCTCGTCAAAAAAACGGACCCTCGCCATGGAAACCAAGCGCGTTCTCATTCAAAAATTTCTCAAGGGTCTGGAAACCGGTGACGCTATGGCGGCAGCGGTGGTCAATGAAGACAAGTATATTCAGCACAATCCTCAAACCCACGAAGGCAGTGAAGGTATTGCGGAATTGTTCGCGCGACTGTCAAAAACCTCGCCTAGGGTCACATTCAAACGGGTTTTCGAAGATGGCGATTTTGCCTTTGCGCATATCGAGTACGATTTCAGCAGTCTGCGCGCAGCGTTCGAGGTGTTTAGGTTCGAAGATGGAAAAGCCGTAGAGCATTGGGACAACATTCAGCCTTTGCGTGGTCCAAACCTCTCGGGGCGTGGAATGCAGGACGGCCACACTGAAATAGCGGATTTGGAGAAGACCGAAGAAAACCGGTCAACCAGCCGTGTGTTTGTCACGGAGGTCCTTATCGAGCGTCGGTTCAATAGGTTGGCAGAATTTGTGGCCGAAGACCTGAAACAGCACCATCCGGAAATGGCTGACGGCATCTCGGCACTCAAGAGCGTGTTGGAAGGTCGAAGCGCAAGCAATCTGGTGTTTGCTTACGAAACGTCGCACAGGGTTTTAGCCGAGGGCAATTTCGTTCTGTGTGTGTGCGAAGGCCAGAGAAATGGGGTGCATTCAAGCTTTTATGATTTGTATCGGTGGGACGATGATCGAATTGTTGAGCACTGGAGCACGATCGAAGAGATCCCGCCGCGCGAAGAATGGAAAAACGATAACGGAAAGTTCTGACGCCACGTGGTCGGAGTTTGGGCGGTTTTTTGATCCGCTTTAGGTGCAATTTACCCCTTGGAAACCCCCTTTTTCTGCCCTAATAAGACCTGCGGAACAAAGCGTGCGATTCGTCGTGCGCTTTGTTTTGTTTCGTCCAAGACGGTGGGTGGGTCCATTCGGCCCCTTAATTCCCTGCCTGAGACGGGTAAGACCAAAGAATTCTGGGGGTCCCACCCTCGGGCGCATTTTGGCCAATCCCGTAACAACGGACCTGAACGCCGGAGCGAAAGCTGCGGCAAATATGAGCCGGGGTGAGATATCGCCCCAAACTTGGAGAGAACTGTGGATAGAGCCCAGAAAGAGAAAGTGGTCGAGGAACTCGGCCAAATCTTCGAAAGCTCTGGCGTCGTAGTGGTATCCCACTACGCCGGTCTGACAGTTGCCGAGATGCAGGACCTTCGCGCACGTGCTCGTGACGCGGGAGGTGCCGTGCGTGTTGCCAAGAACAGGCTCGCCAAAATCGCCCTTGAGGGTAAGCCGTGTGAAAGCATGGCCGACCTGCTGACAGGGATGACCGTTCTGACCTATTCCGAAGACCCCGTGGCGGCAGCCAAGGTGGCCGAGGACTTCGCCAAGGATAACAAGAATTTTGAGATTCTTGGTGGTGCAATGGGTGAGAACGCTCTGGACCGCAAAGGCGTCGAAACAGTTTCGAAAATGCCGTCTCGCGAGGAGCTTATTGCTTCGATCGTGGGCTGCATTGGCGCACCTGCTTCGAACATCGCCGGCGCGATTGGCGCACCTGCAAGCAACATCGCAAGCATCCTTTCCACCATCGAAGAGAAGGCGGAAGCTGCGTAAGCGGTTGGCACTGAATGATCTGCGTGGGGCAGATGCCCTGACGTTGGAACACACACTGTAAACGGAAAGAGCTGATAAAATGGCTGATCTGAAAGCACTCGCAGAAAGCATCGTGGGTCTGACCCTGCTGGAAGCACAAGAACTGAAAACCATCCTCAAAGACGAATATGGCATCGAGCCCGCAGCAGGCGGCGCAGTTGTCATGGCAGCTGGTGGCGACGCCGGTGGCGCAGCTGAGGAAGAAAAAACCGAATTCGACGTCGTTCTGAAGAATGCCGGCGCTTCGAAAATCAACGTGATCAAAGAAGTTCGCGGCATCACCGGTCTTGGCCTGAAAGAAGCCAAAGAGCTGGTCGAAGCTGGCGGCAAGATCAAAGAAGGCGTGTCGAAAGACGAAGCCGAAGAAGTCAAAGGCAAGCTGGAAGCAGCTGGCGCCGAAGTCGAGCTGGCCTAAGCCATTCGACAGGTGCATCACTGATGCGCCGCAAGATTTGGCTGGATCCGGGGAAATCCGGGTCCAGCCGAACCTGTCTCAGAAAGGGCCTCAGAACTTGGGGTGTTTTCTAAGACGCGGTTCGCGGATCGGGAGGCTGCCATTCGGGACGGTGGCCACGAATTGATCCGGACGTGTCCTCTCTAATGTGCAAGGCGCCGGGGCCCGACGGTGTCTTTGCCCGCTGAGAACATCGAAAGGTGACATCTGACATGGCTCAATCGTTCCTTGGCCAGAAACGTCTTCGGAAATACTATGGCAAAATCCGCGAAGTGCTGGAAATGCCGAACCTCATTGAGGTGCAGAAATCTTCTTATGATCTTTTCCTGCGCTCCGGCGATGCAGAGCAGCCCGCAGACGGCGAAGGCATCAAAGGCGTGTTCCAATCGGTTTTCCCGATCAAGGATTTTAACGAAACCTCCGTTCTGGAGTTCGTGAAATACGATCTGGAAAAACCCAAATACGATGTCGAAGAATGCATGCAGCGCGACATGACCTACAGCGCGCCGCTGAAGGTTACCCTGCGCCTGATCGTGTTCGATGTCGATGAGGACACCGGTGCTAAATCGGTGAAAGACATCAAGGAACAGGATGTCTTCATGGGCGATATGCCTTTGATGACGCCGAACGGCACATTTGTCGTGAACGGGACCGAGCGTGTGATCGTATCCCAGATGCACCGTTCGCCCGGTGTGTTCTTTGACCACGACAAGGGCAAGACTCATTCCTCGGGCAAGCTGCTGTTTGCCTGCCGCATCATCCCGTATCGCGGCAGTTGGCTGGACTTTGAGTTCGACGCCAAGGACATCGTGTTCGCCCGGATCGACCGCCGCCGCAAACTGCCTGTGACAACCCTGCTTTATGCGCTGGGTCTGGATCAGGAAGCGATCATGGACGCGTATTACAACACCGTGTCCTACAAGCTGGACAAGAAGAAGGGCTGGGTCACACCGTTCTTCCCCGAGCGCGTGCGCGGCACCCGTCCGACCTATGATCTGATCGACGCCAAGTCCGGTGAAGTGATTGCTGAAGCGGGCAAGAAAGTCACGCCTCGCGCGGTCAAGAAACTGATCGACGAAGGCACCGTTACCGATCTTCTGGTTCCGTTTGATCACATCGTCGGCAAATTTGTCGCCAAGGACATCATCAACGAAGAAAACGGCGCGATCTATGTCGAGGCCGGTGATGAACTGACGCTGGAATATGACAAAGACGGTGACCTGATCGGCGGCACTGTGAAAGAGCTGATCGACGCAGGCATCACCGACATCCCGGTTCTGGACATCGACAACGTCAATGTCGGCCCTTACATGCGCAACACCATGGCTCAGGACAAGAACGTGAACCGTGAAAGCGCGCTGATGGACATCTACCGCGTCATGCGCCCAGGCGAGCCGCCCACCGTCGAGGCAGCGTCGGCCCTGTTCGACACGCTGTTCTTCGACAGCGAGCGCTATGATCTGTCGGCTGTTGGCCGCGTGAAGATGAACATGCGTCTGGCACTTGATGCGCCGGATACCCTGCGTACCCTGCGCCGCGAAGACATCGTTGCCTGTATCAAGGCGCTGGTGGAACTGCGTGACGGCAAAGGTGACATCGACGATATCGACCACCTTGGCAACCGCCGTGTGCGTTCAGTCGGCGAACTGATGGAAAACCAGTACCGTGTTGGCCTGCTGCGCATGGAGCGCGCGATCAAAGAGCGTATGTCGTCGGTCGAGATCGACACCGTCATGCCGCAGGACCTGATCAACGCGAAACCAGCCGCTGCCGCCGTCCGCGAATTCTTCGGCAGCTCGCAGCTGTCGCAGTTCATGGACCAGACCAACCCGTTGTCGGAAGTCACCCACAAACGCCGTCTCTCGGCGCTTGGCCCCGGTGGTCTGACACGTGAGCGCGCGGGCTTTGAGGTGCGCGACGTTCACCCGACCCACTATGGCCGGATGTGCCCGATTGAAACACCGGAAGGCCCGAATATCGGTCTGATCAACTCGCTGGCCACCTTCGCCCGTGTGAACAAATATGGCTTCATAGAAACACCGTACCGTGTCGTCAAAGACGCAGAGGTGACTGATGAGGTCCACTACATGTCCGCGACCGAGGAAATGCGTCACACCGTGGCGCAGGCGAACGCGACGCTGGATGAAAACGGCAAGTTCATCAATGATCTGGTGTCGACCCGTCAGGCCGGTGACTACACCCTCGCCCCGCGCGAGAATGTGGACCTGATCGACGTGTCGCCGAAACAGCTGGTTTCGGTCGCTGCATCGCTGATCCCGTTCCTTGAGAATGACGACGCCAACCGCGCTCTGATGGGCTCGAACATGCAACGTCAGGCGGTTCCGCTGCTGCGGGCCGAGGCGCCGCTGGTCGGCACCGGTATCGAGGAAAAGGTTGCGATCGACTCGGGCGCTGCGATCCAGGCGAAACGCGCCGGTATCATCGACCAGGTCGATGCGCAGCGTATCGTTATTCGCGCTACCGAGGATCTGGAACTTGGCGACGCTGGTGTGGACATTTATCGCCTGCGGAAATTCCAGCGTTCGAACCAGAACACCTGCATCAACCAGCGCCCGCTGGTGAAAGTGGGCGACACCGTCCAGAAAGGCGAGGTGATCGCCGACGGTCCGTCAACCGACATGGGTGAACTGGCTCTGGGTAAGAACGTGATTGTCGCGTTCATGCCGTGGAACGGGTACAACTACGAAGACTCGATCCTGATTTCGGAACGTATCGCGCGTGATGACGTCTTTACCTCGGTCCATATCGAGGAATTCGAAGTCGCCGCCCGTGACACCAAGCTGGGTCCGGAAGAGATCACCCGCGACATCCCGAACGTCGGTGAAGAAGCGCTGCGCAACCTCGACGAGGCCGGCATCGTTTACATCGGTGCGGATGTTGAGCCGGGCGATATTCTGGTCGGCAAGATCACTCCGAAGGGCGAAAGCCCGATGACCCCGGAAGAAAAGCTGCTGCGCGCCATCTTTGGTGAAAAAGCATCTGACGTGCGCGACACCTCGCTGCGCGTGAAGCCGGGTGATTACGGTACGGTCGTCGAAGTCCGTGTCTTCAACCGTCACGGCGTCGAGAAAGACGAGCGTGCGCTGCAGATCGAGCGTGAGGAAGTCGAACGTCTGGCCCGTGACCGGGATGACGAACTGGCGATCCTTGACCGCAACATCTATGCGCGTCTGCAAGGTCTGATCCTGGGTAAGACCGCTGTCAAAGGCCCGAAAGGCGTCAAGGCAGGATCGGTGATCACCGAGGAACTGCTTGACATGCTGACCCGTGGTCAGTGGTGGCAGCTGGCACTGGAAGACGAGAAGGACGCCCAGATCGTAGAGGCTCTGAATGAGCAATACGAAGTGCTCAAGCGCGCTCTGGATGCCCGTTTCGAAGACAAGGTCGAGAAAGTCCGTCGTGGTGACGACCTGCCGCCGGGTGTGATGAAGATGGTCAAAGTCTTCATCGCCGTGAAGCGTAAGCTGCAGCCGGGCGACAAGATGGCCGGTCGTCACGGGAACAAAGGTGTGATCTCCAAAGTTGTTCCAATGGAAGACATGCCGTTCCTGGCCGATGGTACTCCGGTTGACTTTTGTCTGAACCCGCTGGGTGTGCCTTCGCGTATGAACGTTGGTCAGATCCTTGAAACCCACATGGGTTGGGCCGCACGCGGTCTGGGTCTGAACATCGACGAAGCTCTGGGTGAATACCGCCGTTCCGGCGACCTGACCCCGGTGCGCGAAGCGATGAAACTGGCCTATGGCGAAGATGTCTACGAAGAAGGCATCACTGGCATGGACGAGGAAACGCTTGTCGAAGCAGCGGGCAATGTAACCCGTGGTGTTCCGATCGCAACCCCGGTCTTTGACGGTGCCAAAGAGGCTGACGTCAATGACGCGCTGGTGCGTGCCGGATTCTCGCAGAGCGGTCAGTCGATCCTGTTCGACGGTCGTACCGGTGAGCAATTCGCACGTCCGGTGACCGTGGGCATCAAGTACCTGCTGAAACTGCACCACCTTGTGGACGACAAAATCCACGCGCGTTCGACCGGGCCGTACAGCCTGGTTACCCAGCAGCCGCTGGGCGGTAAGGCGCAGTTCGGTGGTCAGCGCTTTGGTGAGATGGAGGTCTGGGCTCTGGAAGCTTACGGCGCCGCCTACACCCTGCAGGAGATGCTCACCGTGAAATCGGATGACGTCGCCGGCCGGACCAAGGTCTATGAGTCGATCGTCAAGGGCGAGGATAACTTTGAAGCGGGCGTACCGGAATCGTTCAACGTTCTGGTGAAAGAAGTCCGTGGTCTCGGCCTGAATATGGAACTCCTGGATGCGGAGGAAGAGTAGGGGCGGCAACGCCCCACACTCATCCCATCCCAATTTGTAAGGACGCAAAATGAACCAGGAAATCACCAACAACCCGTTTAACCCGCTGACGCCCCCGAAGGTCTTTGACGAGATCAAGGTCTCGTTGGCGTCGCCCGAGCGGATCCTGTCTTGGTCCTATGGCGAGATCAAGAAACCCGAAACCATCAACTACCGGACGTTCAAGCCTGAACGTGACGGTCTGTTCTGCGCGCGTATCTTTGGCCCAATCAAAGATTATGAATGTCTGTGCGGCAAATATAAGCGGATGAAGTATCGCGGCGTTGTCTGCGAGAAATGTGGTGTGGAAGTCACCCTGCAGAAAGTCCGCCGCGAGCGTATGGGCCATATCGAACTGGCAGCACCCGTAGCACATATCTGGTTCCTGAAGTCGCTGCCGTCCCGCATCGGTCTGATGCTGGACATGACGCTGCGCGATCTGGAACGCGTTCTGTACTTTGAAAACTACGTCGTCATCGAGCCCGGTCTGACCGACTTGTCTTACGGCCAGATGCTGACCGAAGAAGAGTTCATGGACGCTCAGGATGCCTATGGCATGGACGCGTTCACCGCGAACATTGGTGCCGAAGCCATCCGTGAGATGCTGGCCCAGATCGATCTGGAAGCCGAAGCCGAGCAGCTGCGCGCTGATTTGGCCGAAGCGACTGGCGAGCTGAAGCCCAAGAAGATCATCAAGCGTCTGAAGGTTGTCGAAAGCTTCCTCGAGTCGGGCAACCGCCCCGAGTGGATGGTGATGACCGTGATCCCGGTCATTCCGCCGGAACTGCGACCGCTGGTTCCGCTGGATGGTGGCCGTTTCGCGACCTCGGATCTGAACGATCTGTATCGCCGCGTCATCAACCGGAACAACCGTCTGAAGCGTCTGATCGAACTGCGCGCACCTGACATCATCGTCCGCAACGAAAAGCGGATGCTGCAGGAATCCGTTGACGCTCTGTTCGACAACGGCCGTCGTGGCCGCGTGATCACCGGCGCCAACAAGCGCCCGCTGAAATCGCTGTCGGACATGCTGAAAGGCAAGCAGGGCCGCTTCCGTCAGAACCTTCTGGGGAAACGCGTCGACTTCTCGGGCCGTTCGGTCATTGTGACCGGCCCGGAACTCAAGCTGCACCAGTGTGGTCTGCCCAAGAAGATGGCGCTCGAGCTGTTCAAGCCGTTCATCTACTCGCGTCTTGAAGCCAAAGGTCTGTCTTCGACCGTCAAACAGGCGAAGAAACTGGTCGAGAAAGAGCGTCCCGAAGTATGGGATATCCTCGATGAGGTGATCCGCGAACACCCTGTCATGCTGAACCGTGCGCCGACGCTGCACCGTCTTGGCATTCAGGCGTTCGAGCCGGTTCTGATCGAAGGCAAGGCGATCCAGCTGCACCCGCTGGTCTGTTCGGCCTTTAACGCCGACTTCGACGGTGACCAGATGGCCGTACACGTCCCGCTGAGCCTTGAGGCGCAGCTGGAAGCGCGTGTTCTGATGATGTCGACGAACAACGTTCTGTCGCCCGCAAACGGTGCGCCGATCATCGTTCCGTCACAGGATATGATCCTGGGTCTGTACTATGTGACCCTGGAACGCGAAGGCATGCCGGGCGAAGGCAAGGTCTTTGGCTCGATCGACGAAGTCCAGCACGCGCTGGACGCGGGCGAGGTGCACTTGCACTCGAAAATCACCGCTCGAATCAAGCAGATCGACGACGAAGGCAATGAAATTCAGAAGCGTTATGAAACCACTCCGGGCCGTCTGCGTCTGGGTGCTCTGCTGCCGATGAACAACAAGGCACCTTTCGAGCTGGTCAACCGTCTGCTGCGGAAAAAAGAAGTGCAGCAGGTGATCGACACCGTCTACCGCTATTGCGGTCAGAAAGAGTCGGTTATCTTCTGTGACCAGATCATGTCGATGGGCTTCAAAGAAGCGTTCAAGGCGGGCATTTCGTTTGGTAAGGACGACATGGTCATCCCGAACGGCAAGTGGAGCATCGTCGACGAAACGCGCAGCCAGGTGAAAGACTTTGAACAGCAGTACATGGATGGTCTGATTACTCAGGGCGAAAAGTACAACAAAGTGGTCGATGCCTGGTCGAAGTGTAACGACCGCGTGACTGAGGCAATGATGAGCACGATCTCGGACGTTGCCAAGGCCGAAGACGGGTCGGACATGGAGCCGAACTCGGTCTACATGATGGCTCACTCCGGTGCGCGTGGCTCGGTTACTCAGATGAAACAGCTGGGCGGTATGCGCGGCCTGATGGCCAAGCCGAACGGCGACATCATCGAGACGCCGATCATCTCGAACTTTAAAGAAGGTCTGACCGTTCTCGAGTACTTCAACTCGACTCACGGTGCCCGTAAGGGTCTGTCGGATACCGCTCTGAAGACGGCGAACTCGGGTTACCTGACCCGTCGTCTGGTGGATGTCGCTCAGGACTGCATCGTTCGTGAGATCGACTGCGGCACCGAGCGTGCGATCACTGCCGAAGCTGCGGTGAATGACGGTGAGGTTGTCGCCTCGCTTGCCGAACGTGTTCTGGGCCGTGTCTCTGCCGACGACGTTTTGCGTCCGGGTACGGATGAGGTTCTGGTCGCTGCAGGTCAGTTGATCGACGAACGTATGGCCGACATGATCGACGAGGCCGGTGTTGCTTCGATGCGTATCCGGTCGCCACTGACCTGTGAGTCCGAGGAAGGCGTCTGTGCGACATGCTACGGTCGCGACCTTGCACGCGGTACCATGGTGAACACAGGTGAGGCTGTCGGCATCATCGCAGCCCAGTCCATCGGTGAACCCGGTACGCAGCTGACGATGCGGACCTTCCACATTGGTGGTGTTGCGCAAGGTGGCCAGCAGTCGTTCCAGGAAGCCAGCCAAGACGGTGTCGTTTCGTTCGAGAACCCGCAGATCCTGGCCAATGCCGCAGGCGAAAGCCTGGTCATGGGCCGGAACATGAAGCTGGTGATCAAAGACGAACATGGCGAAGAGCGTGCCAGCCACAAGCTGACCTACGGCTCGAAGCTGTTCGTGAAGGATGGCACCAAGGTAGCCCGTGGTGACAAGCTGTTCGAATGGGATCCCTACACCCTGCCGATCATCGCCGAGAAAGCGGGTACCGCGAAATATGTCGATCTGGTTTCGGGCCTTGCTGTCCGCGACGAGACCGATGAAGCAACCGGTATGACCCAGAAGATCGTGATCGACTGGCGCGCGGCCCCGAAAGGCAGCGAGCTGAAGCCTGAGATCATTCTGGTTGGCGAAGATGGCGAGCCGGTCCGCAACGATGCGGGCAACCCGGTTCACTATCCGATGTCGGTGGACGCGATCCTGTCGATCGAAGATGGTCAGCAGATCGAAGCAGGTGACGTTGTTGCGCGTATCCCGCGTGAAGGTGCCAAGACCAAGGACATCACCGGTGGTCTGCCGCGTGTGGCTGAACTGTTCGAAGCCCGTCGCCCGAAAGATCACGCGATCATCGCCGAGGCGGATGGTTACGTGCGCTTTGGCCGTGACTACAAGAACAAGCGCCGCATCAGTATCGAGCCGGCAGACGAGTCGATGGAAACGATCGAGTATATGGTACCCAAGGGTAAACATATCCCGGTCGCGGAGGGCGATTTCATCCAGAAGGGTGAATACCTGATGGACGGCAACCCGGCTCCGCATGACATTCTGTCTATCATGGGTGTCGAAGCGCTGGCGGATTACATGATCGACGAGGTGCAGGACGTGTATCGTCTGCAGGGCGTGAAGATCAACGACAAGCACATCGAAGTCATCGTGCGTCAGATGCTGCAGAAGTGGGAGATTCTGGATTCAGGCGACACCACACTGCTGAAAGGCGAGCATGTCGACAAGCAGGAGTTTGATGCGGCCAACGAGAAGACACTCTCGCGTGGTGGCCGTCCGGCTCAGGGCGAACCGATCCTCTTGGGGATCACCAAAGCCTCGCTGCAGACACGTTCGTTCATCTCGGCGGCGTCGTTCCAGGAAACCACCCGCGTGCTGACCGAAGCGTCGGTGCAGGGCAAGAAAGACAAGCTGGTTGGCCTGAAAGAGAACGTCATCGTCGGCCGTCTGATCCCTGCCGGTACTGGTGGTGCAACTCAGGCCGTTCGTCACATCGCGCAGTCGCGTGACAACGTAGTCATCGAAGCACGACGGGAAGAGGCCGAGGCCGCCGCTGCCCTGGCCGCTCCGATCATGGATGATGATATGGTCGGGGATGAACTGGACGTTCTGGTCGAAACACCGGAAAGCCGCGAGTAAGCAGCGCCATTCAGAACTAAAAAGGCCCCGCGAAATCGCGGGGCCTTTTTTTCTGGCCGCACCAAAGTACGGAAATGTGAACCGAAGTGTCAGAACACGTCTATTGACCCAATTGCGCCATGCTTGTGGTTCTGCAATCAGTGAATTAGCGCTGTAATGTGTTTTCAGATAGTTTTGAGCTGACCCATGGACATCAAAAACAATTCCTTCGAGGACCGGGTGGCGCGGATCAAACAGCGCTCGGAAGAAAACACAAGCAAGTCACCTTCGCCTGGTACCGAAAGTGTCTGGCAGCGCCTGAGTTATCCCGCTGCGTTTCTGGGGGCTTTTTTGCTGGGTATACTTGCGGTCTTCCTGTCTCGCTTCATTCAATATCAATCGGTTGGTATTCCGGTTCCCGGTCAGGTTGGTACGCAGGACTTCGTCAGCCTCGGCCTCGCAGGCGGGGCCTGTATTATGGTGATGCTTTTTCTGAAAGGTAAACTACGAGAGTTTGCCGGGGCGCTCACGGTTGGCGCGTTGGTGACGACATTTACTTTTCACAACCTTGTGTGGCAATACCCGGTGTTTTTCGAACGTGCATACGGAGAGGACTGGGTGGATTTTGTCAAAGACACGACAGAGCCTTCCAGCTTGAACCTGTTTGGGACCATCCTCCCATTCGGTTGATGATCACGCTGTCGCATGGTGCGATATTGACATCCGGCTCAAGTCCTTGGCCAATGCGGGGCGATCAATAGCCCCGGAGCTTGAAACAGCATGACTCCAAACACAAAAAGCGCCTTGCTGATGATGGGCAGCATGGCTGCATTTACCCTGAACGACACGCTGGTGAAGGTTACCTTGCAGGATCTGCCTTTGTTTCAGTTGGTGGCCCTGCGCGGGTTCTTGGCGGTTTTTCTGATCTATGTACTTGCCCGGTCTTTGGGCACGTTGCATCTGAATTTTTCGCGCCATGACAAGTGGCTGGTTGCACTTCGCTGCCTTGCAGAGCTGGCCGCGACTTTCTTTTTCCTGACGTCGCTGAAGAACATGCCCCTTGCCAATGTTACGGCCATTCTTCAGGCATTGCCTCTTACGGTAACCTTGGGTGCGGCTTTGGTTTTTTCCGAACAGGTTGGTTGGCGACGCTCACTGGCTATCGCCGTGGGTTTCGTCGGAATGCTTCTGATCGTAAGACCCGGGCCAGAGGGATTCAGTGTGTATTCCATCTATGCGCTGGTTGCAGTGGCTTCGATTACAGTTCGGGACCTTGTCACGCGACGTATGTCAACCGACGTGCCATCGATGCTGGTTACGTTGGCCACTTCGGTTTCCATTGCAGGGGCCGCAGCAATAGCCTCGGTTTTCGAAGGATGGGTTCCGGTTTCGGCAACAGCGGGTTCCCTGGTCGCGGCGGCGGCCGTGTTTGTTTTGCTTGGCTATTTGTTCAGCGTCATGGTCATGCGTCAGGGGGATGTCGGATTTATTGCGCCGTTCAGATATTCCAGCCTGATCTGGGCGCTCGGGTTGGGTTGGGTCGTGTTTGACGAATGGCCCGACAATCTGACGATGCTGGGTGCCGCCCTGATCGTGGGTGCCGGGTTATTTACGTTGTTCCGGGCACGTGCGCGTCAGGGCTTGGCGTGACTCCGTCTGACCATGTCCTGATCAATGGCGAAACGGGTTTGAAACTCGAGCTCCTGCTGCCGGGTAAGAGGTGTAAGCCCGACATCGATCTTTCTGGTTCGTGGTGAGTCATTGAACCGGTTCAATCCCCGTACCCACATCGGAGTATCCGGTCGCGTCACAACGGGCATCGCTCGGTTGATCCTGTTATGGGCAAAATTCATGATCGATTTCTGCTGCCCACCCCGCACGTACATTCCAAGTCCGGCTGTTATCAACGGGCGGTGTACGCGAGCGGCTTGTATACCATCAGCAGTGGCACGGGCCAGATAACCGGAATTGAAATCAACAGCGACCATAGCGCGCTTTTCAAACAAGCCGACGCAGTCCCTGACACAACCTCGGAGCCGTTCGACAAAATCCACGGCCACTGCATCATCGTCGTCGTGTCGAAACTGAAGGCAGGGTTGATCGGGATTGTTCCGCGCCGAATTCAGGACATCCTGCATGACTTTCCTGTGTCGCCCCGGAGGTTTCGCGACTATGCGCACCTGCTTAAAACCCCCGGTCAGATCGTTGAGGCGGTCATATGCCAATTTGGGCAAGCAATCGCCGACCACGATTATCAACTGGAAATCGTCGTCAGACTGTTTTTTGAAACCGGGCAGTGCGACCGTCTCAAACAGGCGAAACCGCTCTTCCAACCTGTCGTGCTGGTACAGAAATCGCCGTCTGTCTTCGACACTCTCGTGCGTTGTCTGAAAACCGCCAATTGCGGGATAGGAAAACCTGCAAAGACCGATAACCTGCATTTTCTCAGCGCGCTGCATATTTGACGTCGAACGCGTCCGGGTCGATCAAGAACCGTGCCCGCAGGTCTTCTGCCTGCTGTGGCGTGAAAGATGATAACTCACTGGTATCTTTGCGCGCGTGGTCCGAGTCGTTGTACGCGTGAAGCATCCTTACCCACATGGGCGTGTCCGGATAGCTGACCACAGGCATGAACCGGGCCAGCCTGTTGTGCAACCGGTCAAAGATTGTCCGACTGCTGCCGGCCTGAACATACATACCCAGGCCAACACCCAGCAACGACCGATAGACCCGAGCGGCCTGAAACCCTCGTGCCTCGCGCCGGGCGATGAAACCGTGATTGAAATCTATGCCGACAGACTCGCTCTGCTGCATCAGTCCCGCATTCTCATGAACAGCGGCGCGGAGGCATTCTATGAAATCAACGGAAACGGCGTCATCGTCGTCATGTCGAAACTGCACGCAAGGCTGATGCGGATTCGCTCGCGCGGTGTTCAGTACCTCACGCATAATCTGCTTATGATCTCCAGGTTCCTTTTCAATGACACGGATCTGTTTGATCCCGGCGGTCAGATCGCGCAGCCGGTCCGCATAGATCTGAGGGAGGCAAGTCCCCGTTAACACCAACAGCTCAAACGCCTCATCTGTCTGGGTGCGAAAGCTGGGCAGAGTGATGGTCTCAAACAGGTGAAAGCGCTCTTCCAGCCGGTCAGGGGCAAACAGAAACTGCCGCTGCTCTTCGATTGTATCCCGATTCAACCGAAAGCCGCCCGTTGCGGGATAGGAAAATCGGCAAAGGCCAATCACTTGCATCTGTAATCCATCAGCAGGTATTCCACACGACTATGCCCGTGCTACGGTTCAGCCGCAACAGGGACGGTGGCGCGTTATAAGGCAATCCGATACACCCGACACAACGCGAGCGCGGGGGCGTTGGTGTACAGCTGTTGACACTCGGGACGACTCCCCCTATACGCGCGTCATCTCGGTGCCGGGGGCCGCCCCGTAGCCGATTCCAGTAATGAACTGGTCAAGGCCCGGACAATTTTGCAGTTCGCGCCCTCTGAGAAACAACCGCGACGTTCACCTCGGAATGGGAACGCTCGTGGGTTTTGCGCTTGTGGACGCATAAGTGCAGCGAATTTAGCCGCACGCGACGCGCGTGCATGTCATGTGTGTTGCAAAACGGGGAAAGAACCGGAATGCCAACTATTCAACAGCTGATCCGCAAACCGCGGCAGCCGAAAGTAAAACGCTCGAAGTCCATGCACCTGGAGCAGTGCCCGCAAAAACGCGGTGTCTGCACACGTGTCTATACCACAACGCCCAAGAAGCCGAACTCGGCGATGCGTAAGGTTGCCAAGGTGCGCCTGACCAACGGATTCGAGGTCATCTCGTACATCCCCGGTGAAAGCCACAACTTGCAGGAACACTCGGTTGTTCTGATCCGTGGCGGTCGTGTGAAAGACCTTCCCGGTGTGCGTTACCACATCCTGCGCGGTGTTCTGGATACTCAGGGCGTCAAAGATCGTAAGCAACGTCGTTCGAAATACGGCGCGAAGCGTCCCAAGTAAGAAGGAGAGGCTGATATGTCACGTCGTCACGCCGCCGAAAAACGCGAAGTCCTGCCTGACGCCAAATTTGGCGATAAGGTTCTGACAAAATTCATGAACAACCTGATGATCGACGGCAAGAAGTCGGTCGCAGAGCGCATCGTTTACAACGCGTTTGACCGCGTTGAGAACAAGGTGAAGCGCGCTCCTGTCGAAGTGTTCCACGAAGCGCTCGACAACATCAAACCGTCGGTCGAGGTTCGCTCGCGCCGGGTTGGTGGTGCAACCTACCAGGTTCCGGTCGAAGTGCGCCCCGAGCGCCGCGAAGCACTGGCCATCCGCTGGCTGATCACCGCTGCGCGCGGCCGCAACGAAAACACCATGGAAGAACGCCTCGCCGGTGAACTGCTGGACGCCGTACAGTCCCGCGGTACTGCCGTTAAGAAGCGCGAAGACACCCACAAGATGGCCGAGGCGAACAAAGCCTTCAGCCATTACCGCTGGTAATTCTAGAGGCTTATCCAAATGGCACGCGAATATCCGCTCGAACTATACCGTAACTTCGGTATCATGGCGCACATCGATGCAGGCAAGACGACCTGCTCGGAACGTATCCTGTATTATACTGGTAAATCCCACAACATCGGTGAGGTGCACGATGGTGCAGCCACCATGGACTGGATGGAGCAGGAACAGGAACGCGGCATCACTATCACATCGGCTGCGACCACCACCTTCTGGGAACGCACCGAAGACGGTGAAACTGCTGACTCGCCCAAGCACCGCCTGAACATCATTGACACCCCCGGCCACGTTGACTTCACCATCGAAGTTGAACGCTCGCTGGCGGTTCTCGACGGTGCTGTCTGCGTTCTGGACGCAAACGCCGGTGTTGAGCCCCAGACCGAAACCGTGTGGCGTCAGGCTGACCGCTACAAGGTTCCGCGTATGGTGTTCGTCAACAAGATGGACAAGATCGGCGCAGACTTCTTCAACTGCGTTGCAATGATCGAAGACCGTACTGGCGCACGTGCTGTTCCGGTTGGTATTCCGATCGGCGCAGAGACCGAGCTGGAAGGCCTGATCGACTTGGTCACCATGGAAGAATGGCTGTGGCAGGGCGAAGACCTGGGCGCAAGCTGGGTCAAAGCACCGATCCGTGACAGCCTGAAAGACATGGCTGACGAATGGCGCGGTAAGATGATCGAAGCGGCCGTCGAAATGGACGACGACGCGATGATGGAATACCTGGAAGGCAATGAGCCCGACGTTCCGACCCTGCGCGCCCTGCTGCGTAAAGGTACTCTGGAAATCGCGTTCGTTCCGGTTCTGGGTGGTTCGGCGTTCAAGAACAAAGGCGTTCAGCCGCTGCTCAACGCTGTGATCGACTATTTGCCCAGCCCGCTGGACGTTGTCGACTACATGGGTTTCAAACCCGGCGACGAGGAAGAAGTTCGTGACATTCCGCGCCGCGCGGATGACGATATGGCGTTCTCGGGCCTGGCGTTCAAAATCATGAACGACCCCTTCGTTGGCTCGCTGACCTTCACCCGGATCTACTCGGGCACCATGAACAAAGGTGACTCGATCCTGAACTCGACCAAAGGTAAGAAAGAGCGCATCGGTCGTATGATGATGATGCACTCGAACAACCGGGAAGAGATCGAAGAAGCGTTTGCTGGCGACATCATCGCGCTGGCGGGTCTGAAAGACACCACCACCGGTGACACCCTGTGTGACGCCAAGGATCCGGTGGTTCTGGAAACCATGACCTTCCCCGATCCGGTGATCGAGATCGCGGTCGAGCCCAAGACCAAGGGCGACCAGGAAAAGATGTCACAGGGTCTGGCCCGTCTGGCCGCAGAAGACCCGTCCTTCCGCGTGGAAACTGACCTGGAATCAGGTCAGACCATCATGAAGGGCATGGGCGAACTTCACCTGGACATCCTGGTTGACCGTCTGAAGCGCGAGTTCAAGGTCGAGGCCAACATCGGTGCGCCGCAGGTGGCCTATCGTGAAACCATCTCGATGCCGGTCGAGCACACCTACACCCACAAGAAACAGTCGGGTGGTTCGGGTCAGTTCGCCGAGGTCAAGCTTGAGATCACTCCGACCGAGCCGGGCGAAGGCTACTCCTTCGAGTCCCGCATCGTTGGTGGTGCCGTTCCAAAGGAATACATTCCGGGTGTCGAAAAAGGCATCCAGTCGGTTATGGACAGCGGCCCTCTGGCTGGCTTCCCCGTGATCGACTTCAAGGTTGCCCTGCTGGACGGTAAGTTCCACGACGTTGACTCGAGCGTTCTGGCGTTCGAAATCGCGGGTCGCATGTGTATGCGTGAAGGCATGCGCAAAGCCGGCGCGAAATTGCTGGAACCAATCATGAAGGTCGAAGTGATCACTCCGGAAGAATACACCGGTGGTATCATCGGCGACCTGACCTCGCGTCGTGGCCAGGTGTCTGGTCAGGAGCCGCGCGGCAACGCAATCGCGATCGACGCATTCGTTCCGCTGGCGAACATGTTCGGCTACATCAACACCCTGCGTTCGATGTCGTCGGGCCGTGCCCAGTTTACCATGCAGTTCGACCATTACGATCCGGTTCCGCAGAACATCTCGGACGAGATCCAGGCGAAATACGCATAAGCGAAGATTTGAGGGAGCTCGGTTCACGGGCTCTCTTCATTACCGAAAAAGGAGGCCATCATGGCAAAGGAAAAGTTTGAGCGTAATAAGCCGCACGTCAACATCGGCACGATTGGCCACGTTGACCACGGCAAGACCACGCTGACCGCAGCAATCACCAAGTATTTCGGTGACTTCAAAGCGTATGACCAGATTGACGGCGCGCCTGAAGAAAAAGCACGTGGCATCACCATCTCGACCGCCCACGTGGAATACGAGACCGACACGCGTCACTATGCGCACGTCGACTGCCCCGGCCACGCCGACTACGTCAAGAACATGATCACCGGTGCCGCACAGATGGACGGCGCGATCCTGGTTGTGAACGCTGCTGACGGCCCGATGCCGCAGACCCGCGAGCACATCCTGCTGGGCCGCCAGGTTGGCATCCCGACGATGGTCGTGTTCATGAACAAAGTGGATCAGGTTGACGACGAAGAACTGCTGGAACTGGTGGAAATGGAAATCCGCGAGCTGCTGTCTTCGTATGACTACCCCGGCGACGACATTCCTGTCATCGCAGGTTCGGCTCTGGCCGCGATGGAAGGCAACAAGCCGGAAATCGGCGAAGAATCGATCCGCAAGCTGATGGCTGCCGTGGACGAGTACATCCCGACACCTGAGCGCGCTGTTGACCAGCCGTTCCTGATGCCGGTCGAAGACGTGTTCTCGATCTCGGGTCGTGGTACCGTTGTGACCGGTCGTGTCGAGCGTGGCGTGATCAACGTTGGCGACGAGATCGAAATCGTCGGCATCCGCGACACTCAGAAAACCACCTGTACTGGTGTTGAAATGTTCCGCAAGCTGCTGGATCGCGGTGAAGCGGGCGACAACATCGGCGCCCTGCTGCGCGGCATCGACCGTGACGGTGTTGAGCGTGGCCAGGTTCTGTGTAAGCCGGGTTCGGTTACACCGCACACCAAGTTCGAAGCCGAAGCCTATATCCTGACCAAGGAAGAAGGCGGTCGTCACACTCCGTTCTTCGCGAACTACCGTCCTCAGTTCTACTTCCGTACAACTGACGTGACCGGCACCGTGACCCTGGCGGCTGGCACCGAGATGGTTATGCCTGGCGACAACGTGTCGTTCGAGGTTGAGCTGATCGCACCGATCGCGATGGAGCAGGGCCTGCGCTTCGCCATCCGCGAAGGCGGCCGCACTGTCGGCGCCGGCGTTGTGTCGAAGATCGTAGAATAATCGGTAGGCCGGGCTTCAGCCCGGCACATCGATGAACTAAAGAAGGCCGCCCCAAATCGGGCGGCCTTTTTCTTGTAATAAGTTACTTTACATGAAAAAGGTTTTCGTATGGCGAGTAGAGATCAGCTCTATGCAAAATTTGGAATAACTGCAGAAGCTGCGCAGCTTTTCGAAACCGCGCTCGGAACTGTTGTTCTGGCAAGCAAGGGACATAACAATAATTGGTATGTCGAGCAGGACCCGAAGGCGGCCGCAATGGCTCTAGAAACTATCGAATCCAGTACGTTGGGCAGAGTCTTGGCGATGTTAAAACAAGAATTGCGCTTTGAAGACGATCTAGTCATTAGTCAGTTCAAACGAGGTTTAATTGCGAAAAACAAGCTCTTTCATGGGTTTTTTTGAACGCCACAACTTCAAGGTTCAATCCGAAGAGGGCCGGGACGATATGATCGCGGACTTAGAAGACTTGCATGAAGAGCTTTTTCGGTGTTGGAGGGAGGCTGAGGGTCTCGCGAATGCGCTTGCAGAAGTCGTCATCACTGAAGAGCAGGTTGAGAAGCACACTTCAGGTGAAAGTCCAAGTAAATAGGCCTTGCCAAACCCCATCAACCCCTGTAGATCGCGCGAGTTCTCTACAAGAACATCAAGGCGGGGTGATTCCCGCCTTTTGGGTTCGATGAGGGTTGGCGATGCGCGCTTGTCCTCCTCTCAACCTCAACGCCTGATAAAAGGCTGTTAATATGCAAAGCCAAAACATCCGTATTCGGCTGAAGGCATTTGACTATCGCGTTCTGGATGCCAGCACGCAAGAGATCGTCAACACTGCCAAGCGGACCGGCGCGAACGTGCGCGGCCCGATCCCGCTGCCGAACAAGATCGAGAAGTTCACGGTTCTCCGTGGCCCTCACGTTGACAAGAAATCCCGCGACCAGTTCGAGATCCGCACGCACAAGCGTCTGCTCGACATCGTTGATCCGACCCCCCAGACCGTTGACGCGCTGATGAAGCTCGACCTCGCCGCTGGTGTGGACGTCGAGATCAAGCTGCAGTCGTAAGATCGGAGGGTATAGATTATGCGCTCTGGTATTATCGCAAAAAAAGTTGGCATGACCCGCCTGTTTATGGAAGACGGCAAGCAGATTCCTGTGACCGTTCTTCACCTGGACGGCCTGCAGGTCGTTGCACAGCGTACCGCTGACAAAGACGGTTACACCGCCGTTCAGCTGGGCGCAGGTGCTGCCAAGGCAAAACGCACTTCGAAGGCCATGCGCGGTCACTATGCCGCTGCAAAGGTCGAGCCCAAGCGTAAGCTGGCCGAGTTCCGCGTCTCCGAAGATGGCCTGATCGAAGTGGGCGCCGAGATTTCGGCAGAACACTTCCTGGAAGGTCAGAAAGTTGACGTTTCGGGTACTTCGATCGGTAAAGGCTTTGCCGGTGCAATGAAGCGCCACAACTTCGGTGGTCTTCGCGCCTCGCACGGTGTTTCGATCAGCCACCGTTCGCACGGTTCGACCGGTCAGTGTCAGGACCCGGGCAAGGTTTTCAAAGGCAAGAAGATGGCCGGTCACATGGGTGCTGCCCGTGTAACCACCCAGAACCTGGAAGTCGTCAAAACTGACGCCGACCGTGGTCTGGTCTTCATCAAAGGCGCCGTTCCCGGACCGAAATCGGGCTGGGTTACCGTCAAGGACGCCGTCAAGAAGAAAGCACCGGAAGGCCTGCCTTTCCCGGCTGCTGTGAAATCGGCTGCAACCGAAGCACCTGCGGAAGAAGCTCCCGCGGAAGGTGGTGAAGCATGAAACTTGATGTAATCAAACTGGACGGCGGCAAAGCCGGCAACATCGAGCTGGATGCAGACCTGTTCGGCCTCGAGCCGCGCGCGGACATCCTGCACCGTGTGGTCCGTTGGCAGCGCAACAACGCGCAAGCCGGCACCCACAAGGTCAAAACCCGCTCGGAAACCAGCTACTCAACCAAGAAGATCTATCGCCAGAAGGGCACCGGTGGCGCACGCCATGGTGACCGTAATGCGCCGATCTTCCGTGGTGGTGGTATCTACAAAGGCCCCGTCGTGCGTTCGCACGGTCATGACCTGCCGAAGAAGTTCCGCAAGCTTGGCCTGCGCCACGCTCTATCGGCAAAAGCCAAAGCCGGTGAACTGGTTGTGATCGAAAACGCCGAAGCCGAAGGCAAGACTGCCGCTCTGGCCAAACAGGTTGCAAACCTGGGCTGGAAACGCGCTCTGGTCATCGACGGCGCGACTGTGAACGAAGGGTTCCTGAAAGCGTCCAAGAACATCGAGGGTCTGGATATCCTGCCTTCGATGGGCGCAAACGTCTATGACATCCTCAAGCGTGACACTCTGGTGCTCACCAAAGCGGCTGTCGAAGCACTGGAGGCTCGACTGAAATGAGCGCGAAGGCAGAACACTACGACGTGATCCGCAAGCCGATCATCACCGAAAAGTCGACCATGGCGTCCGAAAACGGCGCGGTTGTCTTTGAAGTGGCGATCGACAGCAACAAGCCGCAGATCAAAGAGGCCGTTGAGGCGCTGTTTGGTGTGAAGGTCAAGGCGGTGAACACAACCGTGACCAAAGGCAAGGTCAAGCGGTTCCGTGGCCAGTTGGGCCGTCGGAAAGACGTCAAGAAAGCATATGTGACCCTGGAAGAGGGTAACACCATCGACGTAAGCACCGGTCTCTGATCCGGCGCTTACTGCGACTATTCACGGCCTCGGCGGTTCAACCCGCCGGGGCCGATTTCGTTTCAGGTACTGGAACCGGGTTGAACGCTGCCCAGGACGATTCAGGTGGGCTGTGGCTGGACGGTTGAAATGGGAAGGATCTGAACCGCCTTTGAGAGGCCGCAGGAGGGCCGTAGATGGTTGGATCAAACATTTTCTCAGGTGACAGAAGTATTCTGCGTCGTGTGGCGCGTTTAAGGACGCTCGCGCTTGTCCTATGGATCGTGGCGAAAGAACGGATTGGCGCAGCCCAGGTTTCTGCCGAGATTGTTTCTTGGTAGTGTTTCCCGGTGCTGCTGGGCCGCGTGGCAGCTTCAATCGAACCATTACGTTGATTTTAGCGCCGTAGGGCGACGAAATAGTTGCAGCCGCGGAAGGGGGTATGACGCGCATGTTTTTAGCGCTCAGGGCGCCCCTGAGAGCCCTTCACACCGGGTGGGAGTCTATTTCAGAAAGCAGAAAAGGCGCCGTATGGCGCCTTTAAGTTGGTTTGCAGGTATTTGCGGTTACGAGCAGTATACGTGCTTGTGTGCAATATCCGCGATGTCGCAACGGCGAATGCCGATGTCATCCAGTTCGCGGTTGCTCAGGTGCTGCAACTCGGAATAGGTGCGCTGATACTCAGCCGCACGTGCACGCGCCGTTTTGATCCGTTCGATCATGTCCTTGATCCGGGTGCCGAAGTTGAAGCCGGTATGGGTCAGTGTTGCTGTTGTCATTTCTGTGTTCCTTTCTCAAATCAGGGCGAATTCCCCGACGTTTCCTTGTGTGTTCCTTGTTTGGACAAGGTTGAGATAGGTGTGTTTGGTATCGCTAACAACGGAACTTTTGGTCTAGCCGATATGCATCTATTGAATGGCTGTACATTTCGCTGGCCCATTGCAATCAAATGCTGCTTTCACTTCTTGCCCGCATTTTTTTGCGGGCAGTCATCGCCCGGCCGTCACGAATGCTGAGCCCCATCAGCGTCAGATTGGTTGCGCCAGCAATCAGTTCGACGATCTGTACAGTATAGAAGCTGGTGTCAAAGGAGCCAGCGTTTGCCTTTGCGCTGAGGTAGATGGCGGCCGGAACCAGGATGAGCAACCCGTTCATCGCTATGATCGGCATCCGCTTCTTCTTGGCAAGCGCTGGCGCATCTTTGCGGCGGCGCCCAAGGGACATACCGGACGCGCCGACAATTATCATAGCAGGCACCAGAACAAAGAGACCGCTGACGATCATGGACTTTACAGCGGCGACGGTCGCATGGGTTGCAAACAACTCGCTGTACAAGGTGGAAGTCCAGAACACGAGGATTGTAAGAAATCCGATGACTCCGGCGATGGGGTGAATTGCTCTAAACATGGGGCTGCTCCGGTTTTTATTTCAGGCGACGCAGTGGTTTTCGACTGCGAGTTTTCGAAGAAGATGTGGCCGGGCTACTGCGCTTGATGGATAGTCCGCAATCCGACGTTGGAACTCAGGATGGGTGAACGCGTCGCGAAAGCTTTTGACGTCCTGCCAGATCGCGTAATTCACAAAGGTTGAACTGCCCGCGATGCCCTGATGGAGCTGGGTGGAGATGTATCCTGGCTGGGACTTCATGAAATCTGCATCATGTGACCATGCCTCAAGCAGCGCTTTTTCGTCTTCCGCGTCCACCGTGAACAGGTTGATCAGCACCACCGGACCTTCTTCACTCTGCATCTGATCTGCCAAGGTGACGATTGTGTCCAATTCTTCGATATGAGCCATTTCTATTCCTCTTGGTTCATTCACATAGCAAGCTATATAATATTGAATAGCATGCTATTCAAGTGTAAATCTCGAACATGGACTTCGAAAAAGAGAACTCGGCCGGATATCTGGTCAATCACATGGCGCGATTGTTTGCTAAAGAGCTGCAGCAGCGCATTGCGCCTTTGGGCATCGTTGTAGGACAGTTCCCAGTCTTGCTGGAGCTTTGGCTCAAAGACGGGGTCACCCAAAAGGATCTGCTGGCCAAAATTGACGTCGAACAGGCGACTTTGGCCAACACGCTCAACCGAATGGAGCGCGACGGCCTGATTAAAAGAACAAAGAGTCCCGCTGACGCCAGGGCGCAATTGATCTGGTTGACCGAGAAGGCCACCGCACTTCGAAACCGCGCCTATGAGGCCGCCCAGACCGTGAATGCTGATGCGCTACAGATATTGAACGAAGCTGAGCGCACGCAATTCATGAATTCCATGCGATTGGTAATCAACAGCATGCGTTCGGTTTGAGCGAACCCAAAGCAGCCCGAAAACTGAAAAGCGAATCTTTACATCCCCGGTTATGTATAGGGAGTTCCATTTCCGTATTGGGTACACTTAGCCATACAAGACTGCTGTCTCACCCTGCATGTTGCCGAAAATACCTATTTTCGTATTTGGCCGACGTAGCGCTCTTTTTTCTCGTTTACTAAAACCAGCTTGCCGTCGTTCACAACATAAAGGTCAAAACGCGGTTTTTGGTATCCGATACACCGCATTCCGTTATCGTAGAATTTGTAGGTATTTGCTTTCCAAGTTTGTCCCTTACTTTTGTAGGAATAGGATCCATCGGCGAAATATGTTTCAGTGTCTTTGCCAGCGTATACGACTTTGTGCCCCCCAAGGTTCTTTTGCAGCCAAGCCGCATTCACCTTTTGGTCCCCGTCTGAGAAATTGCTTTTTGCTAGTTTTGGAGCCTTGCTAGGGCACGCTGCATGTGCAGTGACACCAATAACTGTCACACAAATGGCGGTAAGGAATAGTCTCATCTTTTCTCACTCTTTAAACAAAATAGATCAAAACGATACTTAAATTGTACTTAAAGGCAAGAAAAAGCGCCCCTGACCGGTGTCAGAGGCGTTTCCAAAGTTCTTGAAGAAGTCGCGCTTAGCCGCGCTCTTCGATGATCTCAACCAGATGCGGGATCTTGTTGACCATGCCGCGGACCGAAGGAGTGTCTTCCAGCTCGCGGGTTTTGTGCATCTTGTTCAGGCCCAGACCGATCAAGGTCGCGCGCTGTTCTGCGGGGCGGCGGATCGGCGAGCCGATCTGCTTGACGACGATGGTTTTTGCCATGGGTCGCTCTCCTTATGCTTATGCTTCTGCTTCAGCAGCAGCCGGTGTTTCGTCCCGCTTGGGCAGGATGTCAGCAACCTTTTTGCCACGACGCTGTGCAACCGAACGCGGGCTCTGCTCTTTGGTCAGCCCGTTGATGGTGGCGCGGATCATGTTGTACGGGTTCTGCGAGCCCAGCGACTTGGACACAACGTCCTTGACGCCCAGCATTTCGAACACGGCACGCATCGGGCCACCGGCGATGATACCGGTACCTTCAGGAGCGCTGCGCATAACCACTTTACCGGCGCCGTGACGGCCTTCGATATCGTGGTGCAGGGTCCGACCTTCGCGCAGTTGTACGCGGATCATCTGACGCTTGGCTTGCTCGGTCGCTTTGCGGATGGCTTCAGGTACTTCTTTCGCTTTACCTTTGCCAAAGCCGACGCGGCCTTTCTGATCGCCGACAACCACCAGAGCGGCGAAGCCAAAGCGCTTACCACCTTTTACGGTTTTCGACACGCGGTTGATCGCAACCAGACGATCTGCAAATTCCGGTGTTTCTTCACGGTCGCGGCCACGGCCCCGACGGTTTTCACGTTCTGCCATTTGGCATCCCTTTTCTCATATGGCGCTCTCGGCACCGTTTGTTCAATCCAAGTGGGCCCCGGCATTGCCAAGGCCCCCGGATCATCGGGGCGGATCGAAACCCGCCCGCAAGTCTTAGATCTTCAGACCACCTTCACGCGCAGCGTCGGCGACTGCCTTCACTTTGCCGTGGAACAGGAAGCCGCCACGATCGAAATAGGCCTCTTCGACGCCTGCCTTCTTGGCACGCTCGGCGATGGCCGCGCCCACTTTGGTGGCCGCTTCGACGTTGTTCTTGCCAACGACACCCAGATCCTTTTCCAGGGTCGAGGCCGAGGCCAAGGTCACGCCACGCACGTCGTCGATCAGCTGAACAGAGATGTTCTTGTTCGAACGGTGTACGGACAGACGCGGACGACCCGCGTTGACCTTGCGAAGTTTGTTCCGAACGCGCAGGCGGCGCTTCAGAAACAGGGTTCTTTTGCTGTTTGCCATGGTTTGCGTCCTTACTTCTTCTTGCCTTCTTTGCGGAAGATGAACTCGCCCTTATAGCGGATGCCCTTGCCTTTGTACGGCTCGGGACGGCGCCATTCGCGGATTTTGGCCGCGACTTCGCCCACCTGCTGCTGGTCGATACCTTCCACAACGATCTCGGTCTGCTTCGGCGCGGTGATGGTGACACCTTCCGGAGCTGTGAAATCAACATCGTGGCTGTAGCCCAGGTTCAGCTTCAGGGTGTTGCCCTGCATCTGAGCCCGGTAACCAACACCCTGGATCTCCAGCTCTTTCTTGAAGCCGTTGGTTACGCCTTCAACAAGATTGGCAACCATAGTGCGGCTCATGCCCCACTGCTGGCGCGCGCGCTTGGACATCCCACGAGGGTTGATCTGCACAACGTTGTCTTCGACCGAAAGCGTTACATCATCAGTCGCGGTGAAGCTGCGGGTGCCTTTCGGACCTTTGACTTCGATGGTCTGACCCGACACAGAGGCGGAAACGCCGCTGGGCAGCTCGACCGGTTTTTTACCAATACGAGACATTGCAGACCTCCTTAGAAGACGGTGCAGAGCACTTCGCCGCCAACATTGTTGGAGCGAGCGTTTGCGTCCGACATCACACCTTTCGGAGTGCTGACAATCGACACACCCAGACCCTGACGGACCTGCGGGATGTCATTGACGCCCATGTATACGCGGCGACCGGGCTTCGAGACCCGCTTCAATTCGCGAATGACAGGGGTGCCTTCGTAGTATTTCAGGCTGATTTCGATGGCCGGATGACCGTTTTCACCGGTCGTCGCTTCGTAGCCACGAATATAACCTTCGTCCGCCAGCACGTCCAGAACCCAACCACGCAGCTTGGAAGCTGGGGTGGAAACGGTGGACTTGCCGCGCATTTGCGCGTTGCGGATACGGGTGAGCATATCGCCGATAGGATCGTTCATATCTATGTCTCCCTTACCAGCTCGATTTCACCATGCCGGGGATCTGACCAGCAGAACCCAGCTCGCGCAGCGCGATACGGCTGACCTTCAGCTTACGGTAGTAAGCGTGAGGACGACCGGTCAGCTGACAACGGTTGTGCAGACGAGTAGCCGAGCTGTTGCGCGGCAGTTTCGCCAGTTTCAGACGCGCTTTGAAGCGCTCTTCCATCGGCTTGCTCTCGTCATTCGCGATTTCTTTCAGCTCGGCGCGCTTTGCGGCATATTTGGCCACCAGGCGTTCGCGCTTCTTCTCGCGTTCGATCATTGCTTTTTTAGCCATGTCTCAATCCTCCCGGCGCTTACGCGTTGAACGGCATGTTGAAAGCTTTCAACAATGCCTTTGCTTCAGCGTCGGTTTTCGCTGTGGTGGCAATTACGATATCCAGGCCCCAGACCTCGTCGACCTTGTCGAAGTCGATTTCCGGGAACACGATGTGCTCTTTCATGCCCATGGCAAAGTTGCCCTGACCATCGAAAGAAGGTTTAACACCGCGGAAGTCACGAACGCGCGGCAGCGCGATGGTGATCAGACGATCCAGGAATTCGTACATCCGGTCACCGCGGAGGGTCACTTTCGTGCCCAGCGGCATGTCTTCACGGACGCGGAATCCCGCGATCGACTTCTTCGCCTTGGTTGCAACGGCCTTTTGACCGGCAATCGCAGTCAGATCCTCGACAGCAGCTTTCGCTTTCTTCGAGTCTTTGACGGCCTCAGCACCACAACCGATGTTCAGAACGATTTTTTCCAGCTTGGGCAGCTGCATATCGTTCTTGTATCCGAACTCTTCTTTCAGAGCGGCACGGATGGTTTCGGCGTACTGAGCTTTCAGACGCGGGGTGTAAGTTGCGTTATCAAGCATCGATCACGTCCCCTGTGGTCTTGGCGAAGCGGACCTTCTTGTCACCTTCCATGCGGAAGCCAACACGGGTTGCTTTGCCGTTCTTGTCCAGCAGTGCCAGGTTCGACAGCTCGATCGGGTTTGCCTGAGGCAGGCGACCACCTTGCGAGTTCTGCGACTGACGGGTGTGGCGGATGGCGATGTTGATGCCATCAACAACAGCTTTACCGGCGGATGGATCAACCGAGGTAATAGTCCCCTCTTTGCCCTTGTCCTTGCCGGCCAGCACGACGACTTTGTCGCCTTTGCGGAGTTTAGCAGCCATGATTACAGCACCTCCGGAGCCAGCGAGATGATTTTCATGAAGTTCTTGCCGCGCAGTTCACGGACAACGGGGCCAAAGATACGGGTACCGATCGGCTCATTGTTGTTGTTCAGGATGACGGCGGCGTTGCGATCGAAACGGATCGCGGTGCCGTCTTCACGACGGACTTCCTTGGCGGTGCGTACGACGACGGCCTTACGGACGTCCCCTTTCTTTACGCGGCCGCGTGGGATGGCTTCCTTCACCGAGACGACAATGACGTCGCCGACGGAGGCGTATTTACGCTTGGAACCACCCAGGACCTTGATGCACTGAACTCGGCGTGCGCCGGAGTTGTCAGCGACATCCAGATTGGTCTGCATCTGGATCATGTGGTTTCTCCCGACCTGTGGGGGCTGGTCTGGTTAGATCCCCCAGGGTTTCGACAAATGGAAAAATCCTGAAAGCTTACGCTTCCAGAACTTCCCAACGTTTCGTCTTCGATTTCGGCGCGCATTCGATGATGCGTACGGTGTCGCCGACCTTGAAGGCGTTCTTTTCGTCATGAGCCCGGTACTTCTTGGACTTACGAACGGTTTTATGCAGCAGCGGGTGCTTGAAACGGCGTTCAACCGAAACAGTCACGGTTTGCTCGTTGGCGTCGCTAGTTACGATTCCGGACAGGATACGCTTGGGCATAGGATTACTCCTCCGATGCCGCAGCAGCGGCCTTTTCGTTCAGAATGGTTTTGACGCGGGCGGCATTGCGGCGGGCCGCTTTGATACCAGCAGTGTTTTCCAGCTGACCGGTTGCCTGTTGAAAGCGCAGGTTAAAGCTTTCTTTCTTCAGGTTGGCCAGTTCCTCGCGGAGCTGGTCCGGGGTCTTGTCACGCAGTTCTTGGGCGTTCATCGCCTTTTTCCTTTGCTCAAAACACCAGAAGGCCCCGTACACGGGTCACCTTTGACCTGGTGGATGAATGATAGACATACGAATCCCCCGACTCAGCCGGGGGAACGCAAGATGCCGCTCTATAGGGGGTTCAGCAGTGGGTGGCAAGAGGAAGTTTGGCGGGTGTGTGAGCGTGGGCATTCGCCCACTACTTTCTGTGACCCACTTTAGCCATAACCCGAGTAATGATTCCTTCAAAATGCCAGGCATCTGGAAGGCGTGGCAACCACAATCTAGTGTCCGCACCCATCAACATCAAAGCAGAACGTGACCCACGGATTCTGTCGATGTCACTCAAACGCGCCTCGCCGATTACACCACCCGCATCCTACACGAGAACTCTTTACGTAGTGATGACGTAATAGGTTCTTCGAAAAGCGAAATGAATAACAAGCCAAGGAAACATCATTAGTGTCGGCGCAAAAATCAAAATCAAAATCGCATCCGTAAGCGTTGGTAGAACGCATGCTTTGACCGCGTAGACGGCTTGCTCATCCTGATTCAACAAAATCGGTGACACCAAACTTGCGTGCAATACGCCACCTGTCCTCAAATACTAAATACTTATAGCTCCTTCCCTTTTTCACGCTTTATCGATGAGGTCGCTAGCTGGTATTCCAATCAGCTACCTAGTCAATTGGCAACAAGTGTCTGCAACCGCTGTTTTAGAGTGGAGTAGCTGCGTAGTTGAGTACGACCCGATTTCCCCACAAACACAAAACGCGGCCTCGTTTGCACGAGACCGCGTCTTCAACTGTCTAAGTCTGTGTGACTTACGCCAGAGCGATGTTCACAGCCGACTCACGACCGTCACGGCCGGGTTCGATGTCGAATGTTACTTTCTGGTCGTCAGCCAGGCCGGTCAGACCCGAGCGCTCAACAGCAGAGATGTGTACAAACACGTCTTTGCCACCGGTCTCCGGTGCGATGAAGCCAAAACCTTTAGTTGTATTGAACCATTTTACGGTGCCATTGGCCATATCCGTAGTCTCCTAATAAATTGCTGTCCGCGGAATTGCGACAGCGCGGCGTAGTCGGTCTGGATCGAGAGACTGAACGCCGAATAACGGGAGACAGTGGTCGAAATAGAAAAACGTATGCGTGGTTCACATGGGCCATGTTGGCGCATATTGCAAGGTCTATCGGTAACTTCTTGTGAATCGTGACCGGAATGGGCACCGTCCGTTCGTCTCGCAATCGCTTCACTGGGGTGACCCGTGTGTCATGAACCGGGGCTCACTCCCACTTGTAGTTGAAGCTGACGCTGATCCGCTCATCCTCGGCCATGTTCATCGGCACCTCGTGGCGCAGCCAGCTTTCCCAGAGCAGGACGTCTCCGACGTGTGGTTTCATATAAATGAAGGGTTGCAGGTCACACCGCCCGTCTTTGAGCCGTGTCGGTGCGGCCATCATGCGGCCTGAACGCGGATCTTCCAGTTTCAGCGCACTGGCCCCTTCGGGCATTGCCACGTAGGTCGTACCCGAAATGACGCTGTGCGGGTGCAGGTGGCTGGAATGCATCCCGCCCTCGGGCAGGATGTTGATCCACAGGTCCTCCAGCTTAAGCTCTCCTTCGCCCAAGTCGAACTCCAGGTCTTTGGCAAAGGCAGCCACATGTTGGTCCAGTACTTTGACGAGATCGGCGAATATCGGAAACCGCCACGGCAAGTCGGTCAGCGATGCATAGCTGGTATAGCCGGGATAACCATTCTGTTCGCACCAATTCTGTCCGGCCTCGTCATCCTCTGCAATGACAAGGCAAGAGTTTTCCAACTCTTCCGCATCGATCTTCGGATCGAATTCGGACAAGGAGGCGCGGTATAGGCGGGTGACGAAAAGCGATTCAATCTGTGGCATGGGCTCTCTCTTAGACCAGTGATGTGCGGAAGGCGATGGGGGATTTGCGAGGCTCTGCCTCGCGCTCCGGGACATTTTGGGCCAGATTAAGAACGGACCCGCGCTTTGTCTGTTTCAAGGCGCCACGGGGGAGGTGCGGCTTATGTCGATTGTGGGTAGGTCCTTCAAAGAAAAACCCCCGCCGGTTTCCCGACGAGGGTCAATCTTGTCACGACTGGGGTCGAAACCCCAAGCGCTTACCAGTCTTCGCGAACCACGACGCGGGTCTTGATCGGCAGCTTCATCGCGGCCAGGCGCAGGGCCTCACGGGCGATGTCGTCATTGACGCCGTCGATCTCGAACATCACGCGACCGGGCTTGACCTTGCAAACCCAGCGGTCGACCGAACCCTTACCTTTACCCATACGAACTTCGATCGGCTTTGCAGTGACCGGAGTATCGGGGAAGATACGGATCCAGACACGACCCTGACGTTTCATGTGACGGGTCATGGCACGACGTGCAGCTTCGATCTGACGCGCGGTGACGCGCTCGGGCTGCAGAGCTTTCAGACCGTAAGTGCCAAAGTTCAGATCAGAGCCGCCCTTGGCTTCACCCTTGATCCGGCCTTTGTGCATCTTGCGGAATTTAGTACGCTTTGGTTGAAGCATATCTTTCCCTCCTTAGCGACGACCGCCACCAGCACCACGAGGTGCAGGGCCGTCCTGGAGTTCCTGTGCTTTACGGTCACGTGCCTGCGGATCGTGCTCCATGATCTCACCTTTGAAGATCCAGACCTTGATCCCGATGATCCCGTAGGGGGTCATCGCTTCGGCATGTGCGTAATCGATGTCGGCACGCAGGGTGTGCAGAGGCACGCGGCCTTCGCGGTACCACTCGGTCCGTGCGATTTCAGCACCGCCCAGACGGCCAGCGACGTTCACCCGGATACCCAGGGCGCCCATACGCATGGCGTTCTGAACCGAGCGCTTCATTGCGCGACGGAACGAAACACGACGCTCCAGCTGCTGAGCGATGGACTCGGCAACCAGCTGCGCGTCAAGCTCGGGCTTGCGCACTTCGACGATGTTCAGGTGCAGTTCGCTGTCGGTCATACCAGCAAGCTTCTTGCGCAGAACTTCGATGTCCGCACCTTTCTTGCCGATGATGACGCCCGGACGTGCGGTGTGGATCGTGACGCGGCACTTCTTGTGCGGACGTTCGATGATCACACGTGCAACACCGGCTTGTTTGCACTCTTTCTGAATGAACTCACGGATCTTGATGTCTTCCAGCAGAAGATCACCGTAATCCTTGGTGTCAGCGTACCAGCGACTGTCCCAGGTGCGGTTGACCTGAAGGCGCATGCCGATCGGATTGACTTTATGTCCCATTAGGCTTGCTCCTCAACTTGACGCACCTTGATGGTGATCTCCGAGAACGGCTTCATGATTTTGCCGAAACGGCCACGGGCACGCGGACGACCGCGCTTCATGACCAGGTTTTTGCCAACCCATGCTTCGGCGACGATCAACTCGTCAACGTCCAGGTTGTGGTTGTTCTCGGCGTTCGCGATTGCGGACTGCAGGCACTTCTTGACGTCCTGCGCGACACGCTTGTTCGAGAAAGTCAGGTCGGTCAGAGCCTTCTCGACTTTCTTGCCGCGGATCATTTGCGCAACCAGGTTCAGTTTCTGCGGGCTGGTGCGAAGCATGCGCGTTTTCGCCATTGCTTCGTTTTCAGCCACGCGGCGGGGGTTCTTTTCCTTGCCCATGACTTACTTCCGCTTCGCTTTTTTGTCAGCGGCGTGACCGTAATAGGTACGAGTTGGCGAATACTCACCGAACTTCTGACCAATCATGTCTTCCGAGACGTTGACGGGAATGTGCTTATGGCCGTTGTACACACCAAAGGTCAGACCCACGAACTGGGGCAGAATGGTGGAACGACGCGACCAGATCTTGATGACTTCGTTGCGGCCCGACTCGCGCGCTGCTTCGGCTTTTTTAAGCACGTAAGCATCGACGAAAGGACCCTTCCAAACAGAGCGAGACATAGATTAACGTCCCTTCTTCTTGGCGTGCCGCGAGCGGATGATCAGCTTCTGGGACGCTTTGTTCTTGTTGCGGGTACGCTTACCCTTGGTGTCCTTACCCCATGGAGTAACCGGTGTACGGCCACCCGAGGTACGACCTTCACCACCACCGTGCGGGTGATCGATCGGGTTCATTGCAACACCACGAACCGACGGGCGCACGCCTTTGTGGCGCATACGACCGGCTTTACCGAGGTTTTGGTTGCTGTTGTCGGGGTTGGACACGGCACCGACGGTGGCCATGCATTCCTGACGGACCATGCGCAGCTCGCCCGAGCTCAGACGGATCTGAGCGTAGCCGCCATCGCGACCAACGAACTGAGCGTAAGTACCGGCCGCACGTGCGATCTGACCGCCCTTACCAGGCTTCATCTCGATGTTGTGGACGATGGTACCAATGGGCATGCCCGAGAACGGCATTGCGTTGCCCGGCTTGATGTCGGCCTTGGCGGATGCCACGACTTTGTCACCAACAGCCAGACGCTGCGGAGCCAGGATATACGCCTGCTCGCCGTCTTCGTATTTTACCAGTGCGATGAATGCGGTCCGGTTCGGGTCATATTCGATCCGTTCAACGGTTGCCGCGACATCAAATTTGTTCCGTTTGAAGTCAACGATCCGGTAGAGACGCTTTGCGCCACCGCCGCGGCGGCGTGAAGTGATCCGTCCGGTGTTGTTCCGGCCGCCCGATTTGGTCAAACCCTCAGTGAGAGACTTGACCGGACGTCCTTTCCAAAGCTCCGAACGGTCGATCAGCACCAGCCCGCGCTGGCCCGGCGTCGTCGGCTTGTACGACTTGAGTGCCATGCTTTCTGTCTTCCGTTTAGCAAGTGCGGGGGTTTCCCCGCTATGTGATAGGCCCCCGTAGGTGCCAAGGGTATAGGGCCCCGAAGGTCCCCGGTTCAAAATATCTAAGGCCCCGGAACGAATCCGAGGCCGCAAGATTGGGTGCGTTTAGCAGTGTTGGGGCCGGGTGACAAGTGAGAGTATCAAACTTCTTCTGTAGCCGTGAAAACCACACCCTGGCCAAACGCGGTGTGGTTTACGGCCTGGTTTCTAAACCCAGTAATGCACGAGCTGTCGCTGGAACTCAGAGAGCGGGAACAGGACCTGACAGAAGAGGTTGAACCCGATTCCTGTGGACTTTGGTGCAGTGAGCCCCGATCAGAAAGCTCGGTGACCGGGCTTATTGGGTCGGGTCGGAAGGTTTCGCGGAAACCGATCTGGCAAAGTGCTGCCCCGACAATCAGTCCGATGTATTTTATGTTGAGCCGCTGCTTCTTGGCGGTCGCATTCATGAGCCGGCCGGGGAAACACTCTACCGATTGGCCGTATTCGTCGATCCATCGTGATATTCGCGCAGGCCGGGTTGATCCGGAGTGGAGTGGTGTGGTCACCGATGGCACGTTCGGAGAGCCGTAGGATGGGGTTTCACCCCATCATTTGAGAGGTTGAAGTTAGGAAGTGGTTTGGTGCGCGGGAACAGATCGTGCGGGTGTTCGGGTAGGGTCGTTGAGTGAGTGATGGGGTGAAACCCCATCCTACGCTTGCTTACTTCTATCAAAGTGAGCCAAAAAATCGACTTACGGAGTTGGGAGGAAGAGAAATCCTCAACTCTAGGTCACCTTTGTTACGAATACCTTCGAACAAGCCACTTTGCGAAAGTCGCCTAACTTTTGAGATCTCATTTTGGGAAAGGCTGTCTCGCCACTTTTCGTTAAAAAAGACGTTCTCTGAATGAGCCAAGCAGGCGGTTAATATTGTTTCGCCAAGATTTGGTTCTCGGGGGTCAACGAAGGGAATAAACTTGTCAATCCTATGTTTTGAATATCTCTGAAACCCTGAAAAAACGGCGTAAAACTTCTCATGAATATTACCACAGAATGCAAATACCGGGTTCCACTTCGTTTTCATAGGATCACAAGAATACAAGAAATTTCCGCGGAAATCCTATTCAGGTTCAAATGCTCCCGTGCATGCGAATGGGTATGGGTTTTCGAATTGAACCATCCGATAGTGGAAAGTGGATGGAACTTCTTTATGCCAACATCGAAACAGTCTTTTTAGAGTATCTGTATTTGCCTTTTCTGCAGCGATAGCACCTCTACGAATAAGCCTTGCGACTTCAATTTTTTCTGGTTTTCGCTTCTGTTCTAGGTAGCGGATTGTCTCATTTTGAGTGGCGATCATAAAGGTCTTCCGATACAATTCCAACGCTATGGCGCGGATAGCGAAGACGATAGCCGAACTTTTGTCCAAAGATAGGTTCTTTGTTTCAAAGCAGAGAAAACCTCAGAGTCGTGTTGTTCGCAAAATCCAGGAAATCTCGAGGCTTTCTTGACTCCTGTTCTTTCAAATAGAAGTCTAGCCTCCATCGGTCGAGCCTTTAAGCTAGGTCCTACTTTGACAACGTGATTGCTTTCAGCAATTGAGGCGAGTGGGCCGTTTTTCTGTAAAGAGTGCGATTGAATGGCAAGCGACTTACATCTCTTGCCATCCCTGTCAAAATACATGCATCTGGTATTTGTTACAGCGTTCGCTCCAGAGATTATTCTGTGAATATCGCCGACATAGCTCTTATCCTTCACCGTGCAAACTTCTTGTGCTTCAACCGTTTGGGCTCCAACGCATCTGGCCCAAGCCTCCGCTTTTTGTCCTCTTCGTAATCCTCGAAGTTGCCCTCGAACCATTCCACGTGGGCGTCACCCTCGAAGGCCAGAATATGCGTACAAATCCGGTCGAGGAAGAAGCGGTCGTGGGAGATGACGACGGCGCAGCCAGCGAAATCGACCAGCGCGTCTTCCAGTGCGCGCAGGGTTTCGACGTCGAGGTCGTTGGTGGGTTCGTCGAGCAGCAGGACGTTGCCGCCCTCTTTCAGCAGGCGGGCCATGTGGACGCGGTTGCGCTCACCGCCGGAGAGCAGCGAGACCTTTTTCTGCTGGTCGCCACCCTTGAAGTTGAAGGACGAGCAATAGGCGCGGGAATTGACCTGTGCGTCGCCCAGCTGAATGATCTCGGCACCGCCGGTGATCGCCTCCCACACGGTGTCGTTGTCTTTCAGGTCGTCGCGGGACTGGTCGACATAGGACAGCTCGACCGTGTCGCCCAGCGTGATGGTGCCGCTGTCTGGCTGCTCCTGACCGGTGAGCATCTTGAACAGCGTCGATTTACCGGCGCCGTTGGGGCCGATGACGCCGACAATGCCGCCGGGGGGCAGGGCAAAGTCCAGCCCTTCGATCAGTTGCTTGTCGCCCATGTGTTTCGACAGGCCCTCGACCTCGATCACCTTGCCGCCAAGGCGCTGGCCATTGGGGATGACGATCTGGGCGCGGGTCAGCTTTTCGCGTTCGGACTGATCGGCCAGCTCGTTATAGGCGTTGATCCGGGCCTTGGATTTGGCCTGACGGGCTTTTTGGCCCTGACGCATCCATTCCAGTTCGCGCTGCAGGGTCTTCTGTTTGGACTTGTCTTCGCGGGCTTCCTGTTCCAGCCGTTTGGCTTTTTGTTCCAGCCATGCGGAATAGTTGCCCTCGTAAGGAATGCCGCGACCGCGGTCGAGTTCGAGGATCCAGCCGGTGATGCTGTCCAGGAAATAGCGGTCGTGGGTGACAATCAGGATGGTGCCCTTGTAGTCGATCAGGTGCTGTTGCAGCCAGGCGATGGTCTCGGCGTCCAAGTGGTTGGTCGGTTCATCAAGCAGCAGCATATCGGGCGCTTCGAGCAGCAGCTTGCAGAGCGCCACGCGGCGTTTCTCACCGCCCGAGAGGTTGGCGATGTTGGCGTCGTCCGGGGGGCAGCGCAGCGCCTCCATGCTGACGTCGATCTGGCTGTCGAGGTCCCACAGGTTCTGGCTGTCGATCTCGTCCTGGAGCTTGGCCATCTCATCGGCGGTTTCGTCCGAATAGTTCATGGCCAGTTCGTTGTACCGGTCGAGGATTGCCTTCTTTTCGGCTACACCCAACATCACGTTTTCGCGGACATTGAGGGTTTCGTCCAGTTTCGGTTCCTGCGGCAGATAGCCGACCTTGGCACCTTCGGCTGCCCAGGCCTCGCCAGTGAAGTCCTTGTCGAGCCCCGCCATGATCTTCATCAGCGTCGATTTACCAGCGCCGTTTACGCCGACGACACCGATTTTTACGCCGGGCAGAAAGCTCAGGTGGATGTTTTCAAAGCACTTCTTGCCACCGGGATAGGTCTTGGAGACACCCTGCATGTGGTAGACATATTGATAGGCGGCCATGTCGCGTCCTCTGGGTCGGGGAAATTTGGTTGAAACGCTGGATATCCGAGCGGGACGGGCTGGGCAAGCTGGTGGTATTGTGAATTTCGTCTTTGGGTCGGACGGCGTAGTCAGGTTGCATTGAAAATGGAGGCGTTGTGTCGGAACTGGCGGATTTGATTGCAGGTTGGGCGCAGCCCGGTTGCGTTACGTGGATCGGGGCGCGACCAGAGCGCCGAGTCGAGATTACAGCGCTAGAGGAGGTCGTGATTACTGAGGCCGGTCTGGACAGTGACCGCGCCCGCGCGGGCAAGCGGGCGGTGACTTTGATCCAGCAGGAGCATTTATCGGCGATTGGCTCTTATCTGGGGCGCGGACCGGTTGCGCCGGGTGTTCTGCGGCGAAACTTGGTGGTGTCGGGGATCAATCTGGCGGCGCTCAAGGGACGTCAGGTGCAAGTAGGAGAGGCCATCCTGCGGTTCACAGTAATATGTGCGCCGTGCAGCCGGATGGAAGAATCGCTTGGTAAAGGCGGCTATTCCGCAGTGCGGGGGCACGGAGGATGGTGCGCGGAAGTCGTGCGACCCGGGCGGGTTCGGCTTGGCGATTTGGCGCAACCTGTTGATTGACAACACCTCGCAGTTCTGAACATCAGCAGGGTATGGAGCGGTACGGCATACCATATGCGCGACCTGGGCAGGTCGTCGGTTTGTTCGGCGGGTCGTTTGATCCACCGCATCAGGGCCATGTACATGTCACGCTTGAGGCGATGAAGGCGTTCGGGTTGGATCGGGTTTGGTGGCTGGTATCGCCGGGCAACCCGCTAAAAGAACGCGGGCCGGCACCCATGGGCAGGCGAATGGCGGTAGCACGAAATGTGATGCAGCATCCGAAAGTTGACGTGACGAATATCGAGGCGCTGACGGGGACACGGGCGACGGCGGATACGCTGGCGGCGTTGCAGAAGCTTTTTCCGCATGTCAGGTTTGTCTGGCTGATGGGCGCGGACAATCTGGCCCAGTTTCATCACTGGAAAGACTGGCGGGTGATCATGGACAGAGTGCCTGTTGGTGTGGTGGCGCGGCCGGGCGACCGGATATCCGCCCGGATGTCTCCGGCGGCGCGGGTCTATGCCAAATACCGAATCGATGGGCAGGCGCGGCATCTTTTGGGACGGGCGCAGGCTCCGGCCTGGTGTTTCGTGAATGTGCCGATGGTCGATGTCAGTTCCACAGAGATACGGACGCGCGGCGAATGGCGCGCGGAAGTGTTGCCGGAATAGCCGCAGTGGGCGCATAATCTCAGGTAGCTGTTGCGCGCATTTGATCTGTGGGATTTTATTTCACCTATGACTGGTCGTTTTTCACGTCGTTTGTTTCTGGGAGGATTGGGGGCGTCTCTGATCCCGGTAGCTGGTCTGGCGCAGGCGCCGCTGGTTTCGCTCAGGCCGCGTGCGCGTGGTGTGCTGTTGAGCGGCACCGAGCGTTTGGTCGCAGCCGCAGGATTGAAAGGCGAAGTTGTGTTCGCCGTTGCGGATGTGGCGACCGGGGCGCCACTGGAGAATTTTGGCGAGGGTGCGGGTTTGCCACCGGCCAGCGTTGGCAAGGCAATGACCGCGCTTTACGCGCTGGACGTTCTGGGGCCTGACCATCGCTTCGAAACCCGTTTGATCGCAGATGGGCCAATTGAAAACGGAATTTTGCATGGCGATCTGATTCTGGCAGGGGGTGGAGACCCGCTGCTGGACACGGATGCGCTGGCTACGATGGCGGCCAACCTGCGCAAGGCCGGAATTACCGAGGTTCGCGGAGCCTTCAAGGTTTATGACGGGGCTCTGCCCTTCGTATTCAGCATTGATCCGGGGCAGCCGGATCATGTGGGGTACAGCCCGGCGATCAGTGGAATATCGTTGAATTTCAATCGGGTTCACTTTGAGTGGAAGCGTGCCGGTAAAGGCTATGATGTGACCATGGACGCCCGCAGCGCGCGTTACGTGCCGGCAGTGGATGTGGCGACCATGCGGGTCGAAAGCCGAAGCCTGCCGATCTATACCTATCAGCCAAGCCCACGGCAGGATCGGTGGACCGTGGCCAAGGGCGCGCTGGGCAATGGCGGGGCGCGCTGGTTGCCTGTGCGCAAACCGGCCTTATACGCTGGAGATGTATTCCGCACATTGGCCCGATCCAATGGGATCGTTTTGAATCGGGTGCAGGTGACGCGAGAGTCGCCGAAGGGCGTCGACCTTGTCCTGCATCGCAGCGATCCATTGGACAGTATTTTGCGCGGGATGTTGAAATACTCAACCAACCTGACGGCCGAGATGGTCGGATTGGCCGCGACCAAAGCGCGTGGCGTTGACCCACGGAACCTGGCAGAGTCGGCGGCCGAGATGAACCGTTGGGCGTCTCAGAGTTTTGGCGTGAGCGGAATTGCGATGGTTGATCATTCCGGTCTGGGCGATGCCTCGCGTATGGTGCCGGCGGATCTGGTCGCTGCCCTTGTCGCGGCCCGGAAAATGGGGGCGTTGCGCCCCTTGATGAAGCCTTTTGCCTTAACTGATCGAAATGGGCGGCCGGTCAAGAACCATCCGATCAAGGTCGATGCCAAGACAGGGACATTGAACTTCGTATCCGGGCTGGGCGGTTTCCTGACAACGGCGGACGGGGTCGATCTGGCCTTTGCAATTTTTACCGCGGACGTGGCCCATCGCGCCAAAATTCCACGTGCACAACGTGAACGCCCAGAAGGCGCGCGCAGCTGGAACCGCAGGTCGCGAAAACTGCAGCGGGCCTTGCTGGAGCGCTGGGGCTCGCTTTACGGAAGCTAGATTATCGGGATCAGAGGATCAGACCGTATGGCGCGCGCGTGCCCCGCGTTCGATGGCTGCGGCATGCAATCGGTCGATATTCAGTTCGTACCGGATTTCTTCCAGCAGGCGCAGTTCCGTTTCGGCCAGCGCTCCGTCGGCGGCCGCAACATCGCAAGCCAGCGCATAGGCCGTTTCGTTCAGACGCTCGGGCAGGTTTTCACGGATCAGGCCAAACAGCGCATCCAGCCCGTCTTCCTGTTCGAACAGGTCAAAAACGATTTGTGATACGCGACGGGTCCGATCAATGTCGTATCCTGCAAAGACCGGCAGCATGTTCACGGCAACTTCGATCTTGACCAGCTCGGCGGTTCGGATGTTTTCGTCAGAGGCCGAGACTGCAACCATGATCGCCACAAGGCAATCCTGCGGAGACATCGGGTGGGGCACTTGCTCGGTCATGGGATGGTCCTGATTGGGGTTGTTCGAAGACGCACGATATGAGCGCAGCGGGTCAGGTTCAACACCTTGTTTCATCCACCTAGCGTGATCAGGTGTTCATGACCATCATTCCCGAAATCAAAAGCGCAGCCCCCAACCAGTAGCGCAGCCCAAGTGTTTCGCCGAAGAAGACGTGTGAGGCCAGTGGCACAAGAACGAAACTGAGGGCCATGAAGGGGTAGGCCTGGGACAGTGTCAGATACCGCAGGACATACACCCAAAGCACCGTTGCCGAGCCATAGATGGCAAAGGCTGTCAGAAGGAACGGATCGAATAGCGTTTGGATGAGCCCCGCAAATCCGGTGACTTCGCGCCCATCAATCCGGTTTCCTGCAAGTTTGAACAAGATTTGCCCGGCTGAGATCATAACTGGTGTGCACAGCAAACCAGCCCAGACCAGTGTCGTAGGGGTGGGCGGGGTCATCCTTGTTGCTCGGGTTCTGGTTTTTCCTCGGAGCGGTCTTCACAGTAATAGATGTCGCGCCCCAGATCCTCGCAGATATGGATGTCCGGGCTGGGATACACGGCACGCAGAAAGCTGTGTGTGTAGGGGAAAAAGTTGAAATGTGGATTGAAGGTGAACCTGCTTTCGCGTTCACGCGGGACGACGATAATGACGCGTTTTCGCGCGACACGACGCAGTTCAGCGATCGCTTGCCGGTAGTCCAGAAGATGCTCAATCACATGGGTGCAGATGACGGTGTCAAAGCTGTTGTCTTCAAACGGCAGCTCTTCGATCCGGGCAGCGACATAGTCGATATTGTCGATGGCATCCGCATCATCGACCACGAAATCCACTCCTGTCAGCTGCGTGATATCCGGTCTGGCGGCTTTTATGCGTTGCAAAAGAACTCCGGTGCCGCAGCCAATATCGCAGATGCTTTGCCCAACGATATCCTCGGCTATCCGTTTGATACAGGTCTCGGAATTGTCGGTGCCTTGATGCACACGCGGATGATCGCGGTAGAGTTTTTCGTACTCGTCATCCGTCAGGTAGGTTGCGCGTTCGCGGAATTCTGCAAGACGCGTGATGTGTTCGCCCCAAACCCTGCAGGCTAGCCAATGAAAGGCGGCGCTGTCACGCAGGATAGGCGGCAGGATATCTTCGAGTACAAAGCGTATACGGTTGGTGGTTTCGCGTCGCATCCCGTTTCCTCTGGTTCGGGGAAACCCCCGTGTCGCCTTTGTTTAACATTGCCGGGTAAGCGTGCGAAATAAGCAGGTCAAGTTGGCGCGCCGCCCGTGTCTTTTTTGTTTCGCGGGAACAATCGTCCCACCATTGTGGCTTGAGTAAGGCTGGTAAGTGAAAAAGCGGCGCAGATATCACGTACAGAGTGTCTGCGGGCCAAAAAACAGTTTTGCAGCAGGCCCGATGGCGGCTGTTTTTTAACTGGGTGTGCCGCGAATTGCGCCACTGCTTTATTGACTCATGCTGCACTGGCACAATAGGAGGGGTCGGTCCGGTTGCATGGGGTGGCCGTGACACTTTCCCCGATGGAGCACATTGAAATGTCTGAACTGCGTGAAACCGCGATGTCGTCCAAGGCCTGGCCTTTTGAAGAGGCGCGCCGGTTGCTCAAACGCTATCAGAAAGGTGCTCCGGAAAAGGGGTATGTGCTGTTCGAAACCGGTTACGGCCCGTCGGGCCTGCCCCACATCGGCACGTTTGGTGAGGTCGCGCGGACCACGATGGTCAAGCGCGCGTTCGAGGCGCTTTCGGATATCCCGACCAAGCTGATCTGTTTTTCGGACGATCTGGACGGGATGCGCAAAGTGCCCAGCAATGTGCCAAATCCCGAGGCGCTTGAGGAACATTTGCAGCGCCCGCTGACTTCGGTTCCCGATCCGTTTGGCGAATACCCCAGCTTTGGCGAATACAACAACGCCATGCTGCGTCGGTTCCTTGATACGTTCGGGTTCGACTATGAGTTCTATTCGGCACGCGATTTTTATCGTTCAGGCCAGTTCGACGAGATCCTGAAGCGCGCGGTCGACAAGTACGATGACGTCATGGCCATCATGCTCAAAAGCTTGCGTGAAGAACGCCAGCAGACTTATTCAATCTTCCTGCCGATCCATCCCGAAACCGGTCGGGTTTTGTATGTTCCGATGAAGAAGGTCTGCGCTGAGACCTATACCGTCACCTTCGATGACGAAGATGGCAGAGAATGGACCCTGCCCGTCACTGGCGGCAACGTGAAGCTGCAATGGAAGCCAGATTTCGGGGCGCGCTGGGCGGCGCTTGGCGTTGATTTCGAGATGTACGGCAAGGAACACGCGACTAACGAAAAGATCTATGATGCGATCTGCCGTGCGCTTGGTGGCCGGGCGCCCGAGCATTTCTCGTACGAGCTGTTTCTGGACGAGAATGGCCAGAAGATTTCCAAGTCGTCCGGCAATGGCGTGTCGATTGACGAGTGGCTGACCTATGCACCGACCGAAAGCCTGGCGTATTTCATGTACCAAAAGCCCAAAACGGCCAAGCGGATGCATTTTGATGTTATTCCGAAGGCTTATGATGAATATCATCAACAGTTGCGCGCCTATCCGGGGCAGGACCTGAAAGCTCAGTTGAACAATCCGGTTTGGCATATTCACGGTGGCGACGTTCCTGAATCGACCCTGATCGTACCGTTTGCGATGCTGCTGAACCTGGCGTCGGTCTCTGGCGCGGAAGACAAGGAGGCGCTGTGGGGCTTTATCCGCCGCTATGCGCCGGAAGCAACAGCATTGAGCCATCCCGATCTGGACCTGGCCGCGGGCTTTGCGGTTCGCTACTTCAACGATTTCGTTAAACCAACGCGTAAACATCGTGCACCGACCGACCAGGAGCGTGAGGCGCTCGAAGCGCTGAAAGCCGCGCTTGAGGCTTATGATGGCCCGGCCGAGGATGAGGCGCTGCAATCGGTGGTCTACTCCATCGGGCGTGAGAGGTTCGACCCCATGCGCGGTTGGTTCACGGCGTTGTACGAAGTGCTTCTGGGTGCATCGCAGGGTCCGCGCTTTGGCGGCTTCATCGCTCTGTACGGTGTGCCAGAGACAATCGCCCTGATCGAAAAGGCGCTGGCCGGAGAGCTGGCCTGATTTGACCTGATCCAGTAAGGGGCTACACTTTTTGCAGGAGGTGGCCCCATGCGTCGATTTTTGCTTGCTGTATCCCTGAGTGCCGGGTTGGGTTCAGGCGCATTTGCGCAAAACGCAGAGATCGAAGCAAACATTTCGGCGCAGATACAAGCCTTCAAGGCGGATGATTTTGCCACGGCCTTTACCTTTGCCAGTCCCAGCATTCAGCGCCTTTTTCAAAATCCCGACAATTTCGGAGCAATGGTACGCAATGGGTATCCAATGGTCTGGCGTCCTTCTGACGTGCGCTTTCTGGAATTGCGTGAGGTGGCGGGGGCTTTGTGGCAGAAAGTGTTGATCACTGACGGAAATGGGCGCGTGCATATATTGGACTATCAGATGATCCCTCTGGAGGGCGGTTGGAAAATCAACGGGGTCCAATTGTTGGGTAACGCGGATCCTGCGGCCTGAGGCAACACCACCGTCACGGTGAGATGAACCGCGGTTAACTCCCTTTCGGTATCCAGACTGACGCGTTCGGGGCGGACCTGGACACAGGGTTTGGACGCGTCGCCAGATTTGCGCGGCGCGATTGAGAAAGGGTTTTCAATGAACAAGGCAATCACTGACGGCATCGTTTTCATGCCGCCTCAATTCGCGAATGGCCTGACCGTATGGTCTGCGGGGGACGGAACGCCGGGCTCACCCACATATGGTGGATCCGGCACCGGGGTTTTCGTGCCTGCGGATGCCAATTTTGGTGGCTGCCTGGAGATTCTGAAAATCCAAACCACCCAACAGCTTCGATACATGGGCCAGACACCGATTTTGCCCGGTTGCTATTTGCAGATCAAGGCGCGGGTCAAGGCGATCAGCGGACCATTGCCGTCGGTGCGTATTGCGGCCTGGGCTGGGGGTGCGGGCGACGCGCATGTGGCGGGTGTCGTGGAGCAGGGGCCTGCAACACAGTTGTCGGGCTATGGGGCCGTGCATGAAGTAACGGCGATTGTCGGAACCGGCCAGCGCCCGGGCGTGGACATGCCTTGGGGGCTTGCCGCCCTGTATGGCCATTTTGGTCTGGATATTGAGGGCTTGAACGGAGCGCTGGTGCGCGTCGACGACCTGGAGATCACGGATGTCACCGGTGTCTTCCTGCGCGAAATGATCAGTGTTGTGGATGTACGGGATTATGGTGCCATCGGCGACGGTGTGACGGACGACTCGGCTGCGTTTGAAGCGGCCGATCAGGCGGCGGGTGGCCGACGGGTTTACGTTCCGCAAGGGACCTATCATCTGGCTGAAAACACCAGTATGACGTCCGAGATGGACTTTGAAGGAACAGTCACCATGCCGGATGACAAGATGTTGTTGCTGACAAAGGATTTCCATCTGCCTGCTTACATTTCGGCCTTCGGAGACGAAGAATTGGCGTTCAAAAAAGCGTTTCAGGCTCTTTTGAACAATTCGGATCATGACTCACTCGATTTGGGCGGGCGTAAGATTTCTGTCACCGCTCCGATCGACATGGCGACAGCGGTTCCCAACAAGCAGAGCGGGTTTTCGACCCGTCGTGTGATCCGGAACGGTCAGTTTGACGTCAAAAGCAGTTCAGCGTGGGATACTGAAACGTTCACATCAACTGCGACTTACGATCCGTCGGACAATACGCGTCTGACCAATGTTGCAAATGTCGCCAACATTCCTGTTGGGTCCTACGTTGCGGGCAGCGGCGTCGGGCGTGAGATCTATGTGCGGTCAAAGAATGTCGGGGCTGGTGAAATCACACTGAGCGCGCCTCTTGTGGGGGCGTCGGGGACCCAGTCTTTCACATTCTACTCATTCAAGTACCTGCTGGATTTCAGCGGCTTCAGCAAACTTCGGAAGTTCGGAATGGAGCAGATCGAGTTTCAGTGCAACAGCCGATGTAGCGGAATTCGTCTGGCGGCCGCTGGCAGCACCTTTTCGTTGAAAGACTGTCATGTCAGTCGCCCGAAAGACCGGGGGATGACGTCGACCGGAACGGGGTGCAAGGGCATGCTGATCGACAATTGTCAGTTCCTTTCGGCAGAAGAATCTTTTGTTGTAACGGATCGATATTCCATCGGATTGAACACCAATTCAAACGATGTGAAGCTGCGCCACAACCGCGCGGTGCGTTTCAGGCATTTCGCTGTTCTGGGCGGCGACAACAATATGGTTCTGGGCAACCATGTCTTTCAGGGCGATAGCATCCCGCAAGGTGTGCGTACTGCCGGGCTGATCATGATCGGCACCTACAATAGTTCCACCATCGCGGAGAATTATGTCGACAACTGTTTCATCGAATGGACGAATGAACGAGACCCGTCGCCGACATACACCAGTGGCTTTTCTTTCAGTGCAATGAGCATTACGGACAATATATTTTATTCCAGTCAAGCGCCGTCCTGGTTCAGTTTCATCGTTATTCGCCCTTATGGGCCCGGGCATTTTCTCAATGGCCTGGTGGTGACCGGTAACAAGTTTCGTGCCACGAGCGGTGACATTTTTCGAGCGGAACAGGTGGATACATCCCTCGCCGACTTGAACAAAGACAGGCATACGAACGTGACTTTCCAGAATAATACCTACCATGGCGTAACCAGGAAAACCGCAAACCCATTGAGGGTTCGCCATACGCAAAGCTCGGTGTCCAATCTTTGGCCTGTCTCGGCCAACGGACAGTTGCCTTTCGACGGTAAGGCACGAAGCTGCGATGGGGTTGCGACAATCGGTGTGCTCTCAGGGGTGTTCAACAACCACGTCTTCAGCGCTCCTCATGTTGAGGTCGAACAGGGGGCGACAGGCGACAGTTTTCTGTTGCGTTGGCCAGAGCATGTGAAGGGTACGGCCTCTGTTCTGATGCGCATGGAACGTTAAGAGACCGGATGGCCACCCCGAGCCGGGTGGCCATTTCACTCTGATTTGACCGGTAATGACAGACCCGGTTTGCGAAGCTTGCAGGAAATAGGCGACGTTTGATTTTGATGTGTTAGGCTTGGGCCAGGAAGTGGAGAATCCCGATGCTGAAAATTGCCAAAAACGCGAGTGTTCAAACAGTTATCACGACCTTTGAGATGACACCTGGCACGTGTCAGGACCTTTTGGAGGCCTTGACGGACGCCTATTCCGAGTTCATTTCGAAGCAGCCAGGTTTCGTTTCCGCCGGGCTGCACGTCAATGATGCACAAACCCGGATCGCAAACTACTCGCAATGGGAACGCCGCGAAGATTTCCTTGCTATGCTGCGCACACCTGAAATGCGTGATCGCAACCGCAAGATCAACGAGCTATGCAAGAGCTTTGAGCCGGTCATGTACGATGTCGCTGAAACATTTGGCAGTTCCTGACCTGAATCAAAGCCTGTGCTTCATATCTGTTTCAAAGTGAGCCTGCAAAAATGGAGGCTCACACTATGTATCACAACATTCTGGTCCCCATCTCGTTCGATGCTGAAAGAGATACGTCCGGGCCCTTGAAGCTTGCCCAGATTCTGGCCACGCCAGACGCCAAAGTGACATTGTTGCATGTGGTCGAGCATATTCCCAACTATGCGATCTCTTACATGCCGTCCGAATACCTGACAGAAGCACGGAAAGCGATTCAGGCAGAACTGGATGAACTGGCATCTCAACTGACGAATGCCAAGGGTTTGGTGATTGAAGGACATTCCGGCCGAACCATTCTGGATTGGGCCGAGGCGAACAAACCCGATCTGATCATAATGGCGTCGCACCGGCCGGGGATGCAGGATCTGCTGCTGGGCTCAACCGCATCGCATGTCGTGCGTCATGCGGGTTGTGCCGTGCATGTGGTTCGCTGATGGCTAGAAATCCTGAGCGGTAAGGCGAAAAGCCTTGCCAAATCCGGCGTTCAAAAGGCCGTCCTGAATGGTAAACCGCACCAGTCCGAAATCAGCGAAATCTATGTAGAGTTTCGCCTTGGGTCGCTTGGCCAGATACCGGTCTCGCAAGGCGCTATAGCCTGCCATGCCCCGGTGAACAGGCTGAGCGATCACGTGCAGTGTCAGGCGCGGATGGGTCAGCGGGTCGCCCTTGTCTGCGGGCTCTCCGATCAGAAGGGCGCAATTGGGACAGGCGCTCAACGCACGCGTATGTTCCGCAAGGGTGGAGATCAGCGAGACAGGGCAACCTGCTTCATCCGTGGTCAACGCGATCCGGGAGAGTGACGGCAAGCCCGTGTCAGGGCGCAGAAAGGCTAGCGCGGCAAATGGAGCTTGAAAGAGAAGATCCTGCGCTTGCAAGCGCACCGCTTTGTCGGGCGTCTGATAAGGATTGGATTCAGTCACGATGTCGGTCCGGCAGTACAGAATGAACGGGCAGTTGGCGGTTTTTTTATCTTAGGGGCCTGACCTGAACTGCGCCATTTGTTTCGCCTCGTTCAAATTCAGATTGCCTCGGCTTTGCCACATATCGGCGTTATGGTTCAGGGAATGCTGTTTAAGAAACCCTCGCAGGATATGCCTGATCTGAAGCCACGGTCGTCCAAACGACACCGACGCGCAGAGGCAACGCGCAGGCAGGCGCTGTCTCCGGTTCGCATTCTGGTCATGGTTCTGTTGTTGCCGCTGACCACCGTGGTGATTGCCACCGGTGTTTTTCTGCGCCTGTCCGAATTTGAGCGGGACGAGGCGGTGATCCACCTGATCGCATTGGCGGGTTGTGATGCAACGCAGTCGCTGGGGGTAGGGCCATTTTACGAGGGGCAGGCGGGTTATCACAAGCGCAATGACCCGGATGGCGACGGGGTCGCCTGTGGTTCTGCCAGCGTGCCGCGGGCAAGTGCGCCGCCAGCTCACAACAGTCCTGAACCGCAACAACGGTCTCTTGGAACTGCCAAGTTCGTGCGACCCTGACGGCGGCAATTGCGAAGTTCAGAAGATCTGCTCGGGCCAGGACCAGTTGCCCGTGTCATCCGACTTCGGCCCAGGCGAACGGGCGTCATGTCACAGAGGGATGGCAATGCAGCGGATCAACCCCATCTCATACTGATAGCAAGATGGGAGATCGTATGATGCAATGCCCGATTGACGGCACTCAACTGGTCATTACGGACCGAAACGGGGTCGAAATCGACTATTGCCCGCAGTGCAGAGGCGTTTGGCTGGATCGGGGTGAACTGGACAAGATCATCGAGCGGTCGACAGCGTATTCTCCGCCACAATCCGGCTATGATGACCGGGCGGATCACGGCTATCGCAAGAAAAAGAAACGAGGCGGTTTTCTGGAAGATCTGTTCGATTTCTGACCCGGTCAGGACAGCTGGGCCCCGGCACATTCGCGAAAAATGCGAACCTGGGGCGCCGCACCGTTCAAGGGAAATTCAGTCACCCTGTCCTGCGTGAACGCATAGGCGGTCAGGTTGTATTCCAGCCCGTCCAGCACGTTTCCAAATCCGGTATCAGTGACTGTCAACGATGATGCACCGTCAGAAAGGACATGATGCGGAGTGGCGATTTCGATGGGGTTTGGCCCCTCGAACCGCATCGCGAACCATGGGGTGTTGGTCCAGCCTTCGGTCTTGCGGGTAACGGACAGGGTATAGAGCGGTTGTGCCGGGTCGTAGGTCAGGAGTATCTCTGCCGTGTCCATCACATGTGACAGGGTGCAGATCTGGCCCACCGTTGCTTCCCACGCGGCGGCTGGTGTGCCGAGGATCAGTGATAACAAGACAACGCGCATGGTGCGGATTCTAGTGGCCGAAAGGTCCATGGCAAGGGTTGCCTCAGCCTTTCATTGCATTCAGCAGTTCCAGTAACCCTTTGCGGTCGTCATCATCGGCATAATCGCCCGCGGCCAACCGTTCAGCGATGCGCAGGCGCAGACGCTCGTGCTGGGTGCGCACCTCTTCGCCTGCGGTTTCCGCCAGCGTCTTCATGATCACGGCCACGGCCTGCTGGCGCTTGGTGGTGGGGTTGGCGATATAGTCGACAAGGCTCTGCTGACCGGAATCGAGGATGTTTTCGGCCAGCGCCCGCAACTGATCGCCATTGGGCAGCAGCGGGGCGGAGGTGCCTTCGGGCGGCAGGATCTCGGGCGCGCTGCGCGGGGTCTCAGTCAGGGCGTTGGCGCCGTCGACGAAGGCTTCGGTAATCATTCGGGTGATCTTGATGGCGCGCGGGTCTTTGAACAGGGCCGAGGCGATGGCCACGCCGTAATCCGTATAGACCCACGGATTGACCCGCCGCCCGCCGCGACCTTTCGGTTTTGAAATCACATTCTGTGATTGCAAATCGGCGACCTCGGCATCGGTCAGCTGAAAGCGGTAGCCCTCGAACAGGTCGGTGTTGCGCGAGACGGCCTGATTGAAGGCGCTGACGGATTTTCCGTAGAACTGCGCCAGATCCTCGGCCAGCACGACACGGGTGCCGCGCACCCGGTGAATGGCGCTTTGGACCTCATGCGTGCTGGGCAGGGTGTTCGGGTTCGTCATGGCAACCGTTTGGAATCACAATTTGTGATTTCAAACGTGGAGGAGTGCGCGTTGGGCTGCAAGGGTGGAGTGCAAAGCTTGGAAACTAATCAATGCATACGGATATCACAGCCGCTTGATTGTGTGGCGCTATTTGGTAACTACCCAACATGGTTAAGGCTGTATTCATTGCATCGTCGCATTCTCACTACAAAGACCGACCCGGTGAAGTTTACCATTTTCCGAAACGGCAATACATGTCTCGCGTCGCGCAGACAGTTGGAGACTGGGTAATATTCTACGCAGGGCGCATGGGCGGGAACCGAGGTTATTACGCTGTCCAACGTGTCGAGAAAGTAGTCGACGATCCTGTAGATGCCACGCATGCATACGCCATCCTAGATCGCAGTACTTTATTCGATTTCGAAAACGAAGTGCCGCGCGTCGATCCATTGGGCAATACGTATGAAAGCGGACTTCCACCCTCTGGAGGCGTGAATGCCTCAGCGGTCAGACTGATATCAGACGCGGACTTTTCTCGGATAGTGAATGAAGGAATGAGAGAGGTAAGTGACGCTGAAGCAATTCCTCGTCATGACGGCTTTTCAGATATCCAAACTCCGTTTCATGTTCCAAGTAATTTCTCCGAGGTACGCGAGAGAATTCTAACTTCAAGAGCCTTTCGGGACGCCAGTTTCGCTAGGCAAGTTAAGCGAGCCTATCAAGCTCGTTGCGCAATGTCCGGGTTGGAATTGCGAAACGGAGGTGGCCGCCCGGAAGTCGAGGCCGCACACATTGTTCCCGTGAGTGAAAACGGGCCAGACAGTGTTCAAAATGGTATGGCTCTATCGGGAACAATTCATTGGATGTTTGATCGTGGCTTGGTATCGGTAGATGAAGATCTCTCGATACTAATCGCTAAAGACAGCGTTGCTGCACCAGTGGCCGACAGGTTGTTTACACCTGAACGAAAACTGATCGTTCCAGACACATTTACGCTACGTCCGCACGAGAAGTTTTTGAATTGGCATAGAGCCAATCGTTTCAAGGGCTGAGCGTCACCTCTTCCTTCTCTTCACATTCCCACCCCGTTGCCCCGGCCTGCCAGCCGTTGACCGCCCGCGCGATTTCACCGCGTCTTCTGAGGCTTTCTCGACCGCCCATTGACGCGCCATGGGGTCGTCGGCGACGGCCAGATCGACGGCTTCCAGACGTTTGATCTCATCCCGGATGTTGGCAGCCTCTTCGAACTCCAAATTCTCGGCGGCTTTGCGCATCTTGTCGCGCAGACCATCCAGATGCGCCTCAAGGTTCGCGCCGTGCATCGGTTTGTCGATGGTGGCGGTGACGCGGTTCATGTCGACGTCGCCCTTGTAGAGACCGGCCAGGACATCCTCGACATTCTTTTGTACGGTCGCGGGGGTGATGCCGTGTTCTTCATTATACGCGACCTGCTTGGCGCGGCGGCGGTTGGTTTCGCCCAAAGCACGCTCCATCGAGCCGGTGATCTTGTCGGCATACATGATCACCCGGCCATCAGCGTTCCGCGCGGCGCGGCCGATGGTCTGGATCAGGGATGTTTCCGAGCGCAGGAAACCCTCTTTGTCGGCATCGAGAATGGCGACCAGACCGCATTCAGGAATGTCGAGCCCTTCGCGCAGCAGGTTGATACCGATCAGCACGTCGAAGGCGCCCAGCCGCAGGTCGCGCAGGATTTCGATGCGTTCCAGCGTGTCGATGTCGGAATGCATATAGCGGACCTTGATGCCCTGTTCGTGCAGGTATTCCGTCAGGTCCTCAGCCATGCGTTTGGTCAGCGTGGTGACCAGCGTGCGGTATCCGTCGGCAGCGACCTTGCGCACCTCGTCCAAAAGATCGTCCACCTGCATGGACACAGGGCGGATTTCGACCTCGGGGTCCAAGAGGCCAGTGGGGCGGATCACCTGTTCGGTGAAGACGCCGCCGGTTTGCTCGATCTCCCATTTCGCCGGCGTGGCCGAGACGAAGACGGATTGCGGGCGCATGGCGTCCCATTCCTCGAACTTGAGGGGTCGGTTGTCCATGCAGGACGGCAGGCGGAACCCGTGCTCGGCCAGCGTGAACTTGCGCCGATAGTCGCCGCGATACATGCCACCGATCTGAGGGACACTGACGTGAGATTCGTCGGCGAAGACAATGGCGTTGTCGGGGATAAATTCGAACAGGGTCGGGGGCGGTTCACCCGGTGCGCGGCCTGTCAGATAACGCGAGTAGTTTTCGATGCCGTTGCAGACGCCGGTGGCCTCGAGCATTTCCAGATCGAAATTGGTGCGCTGTTCCAGCCGTTGGGCTTCCAGCAGTTTGCCCTCGCCCACCAGTTGGTCGAGGCGCGTGCGCAGTTCCTTTTTGATGCCGATGATCGCCTGCTGCATCGTGGGTTTCGGCGTCACGTAGTGGGAATTGGCGTAGACGCGCACCTGCTCCATCGTTGCGGCGCGTTCGCCGGTCAGCGGGTCGAACTCGGTGATACTTTCAAGCTCCTCTCCGAAGAACGAGAATTTCCAGGCGCGGTCCTCAAGGTGGGCGGGCCAGATTTCCAGTGAGTCGCCGCGCACCCGGAACGACCCGCGTTGAAACGCCTGATCGTTGCGGCGGTATTGCTGGGCCACCAGATCGGCCATCACCTGCCGCTGGTCGTATTCGTTTCCGACCTTCAGATCCTGCGTCATCGCCCCGTAGGTCTCGATCGAGCCGATACCGTAGATGCACGAGACCGAGGCCACGATGATCACGTCGTCGCGTTCCAGCAGCGCCCGCGTAGCCGAGTGGCGCATCCGGTCGATCTGTTCGTTGATCTGGGATTCTTTCTCGATATACGTATCCGACCGCGCGACATAGGCCTCGGGCTGGTAGTAGTCGTAGTAGGAGACGAAGTATTCGACCGAGTTTTCCGGGAAAAAACTCTTGAACTCACCATAAAGCTGCGCCGCCAGTGTCTTGTTGGGTGCGAGGATGATCGCCGGGCGTTGGGTTTCCTCGATCACCTTGGCCATGGTGAAGGTTTTGCCCGTACCGGTCGCCCCCAACAGAACCTGATCACGCTCCCCATCCAGAATACCGCCTGCGAGCTCCTTGATCGCGGTTGGCTGGTCTCCAGCGGGGGCGAACTCCGTATGCATGACAAACTGTTTGCCGCCTTCCAGTTTCAGGCGGGCCCGAACATCTTCGGTTGTCATTTGGGTCTTGTCGGAATGGGCGTATGGCATGGGCAGGCTCCGGATCAGGCTCCTACATTTGTTCTTATTTTGTCCAACTGCAAGGGTTGATCCGGTACAAATCTCCCAGTTTTGATACTAGGCAGATACGCATCCGGATCGTGATCCGAACCAATCTTACCGGCCAACGCGGCAAGCTCGCCGTCGAGAGCCTTCGTCATCATCGGTTTGACGGCGATCACGGCATGGGCTTCGGTCGAGGGCATCGCCAAGATGTTCCCGGGGTTTGCGTCGACGTCCATAGTGCGTTCGCGATGGATCATCTGTTTTATCCTTCGGCTGATTTTTCGAAGATCATAGTTGGTCCTGATGACAGTTTCTGGCATTGGCGGGCTTCGGTGATCCGCGACAATTGTTGTCTTGTCCCGGGCTGCGCTCTGACGCATAAACAGGTTCAGCCAAGTGAGTACGGAGAGGCGACATGCGCGCACGGATTTACCAGCCTGCAAGAAATGCGATGACCTCGGGGATGGCCAAAACCCGCAAATGGGTTCTGGAATATGCCCCTGCTTCGGCACGTGAGGTTGATCCGCTGATGGGCTGGACGTCATCCAATGACACGCAAACCCAGATACGTCTGAAATTCGACACCAAGAAAGAGGCGATTGATTACGCTCGTGACAATGGTATCGACGCGCAGGTCAGCGAGCCGCACAAGCGCAAAGCCAACCTGCGCGCACGGGGCTACGGGGAAAACTTCGCCACCGACCGGCGTGCGCCCTGGACACACTGAATGATCGACATTCGCGAGGCCGACCCGACTTCGGACGTGTTGCGCCCGGTTGTCGAAGCGCATTTCGCCCACAGCGAATCAGCGGGTCCTGCGGAAAGCAACCACACGATGAGCGCCGAGTCACTGGCCGGACCGGGGATTCGATTCTGTGCGATCTACGACGGCAAGCAGGCTTTGGGCTGCGGCGCTTTGAAAGCGCTGCCCGATGGTACGGCCGAGGTGAAATCGGTGCATATCCTCGCGCAGGCGCGTGGGCGCGGACTGGCGCGCGTCATGATGATCCATCTGGCAGAACTGGCGCGTGCTGAAGGTGTCGAAGCCCTGGTTTTGGAAACCGGGGCAGAGCATCTTCCGGAGTATGATGCCGCTCGTAAACTCTACGAAGCGTTGGGCTATTCCTACTGCGGACCGATCTTTGGGTACAGCGACGATCCGAACAGCGCATTCATGCGCTTGGCTCTTGAACCCCACGCGTAAAAACCGCAAGAAGGGTGCAGCGGTCCCTTAGCTCAACTGGATAGAGCAGCTGACTTCTAATCAGCAGGTTGAGGGTTCGAGTCCTTCAGGGATCGCCATTCTCGAACGCCAATTTCAATGAAAGCACCGGGCCGTTGGGGCCGCCGCTTTCTTGTGGCTGCTGGGTGGGGGGGGAAGGGCTGGACGAGGGGGTCATGCCAGCCCTTCTTAGGGGTCACAGAGTGGTAGTGTGTTCCTTAACTAAACATTAACCTGATTCACCGTGTTCCGAAATTGGGGGATTCCCGTAGGGCGGCCAATGCGCGGATTTCAGCGTGTGGAGTGTTCTGAAGGTTCGGGATCTGGGATCATGTCGCTGCTTTTTCGAGGGGATTTGGGGCTTTGGGAGCAAAAGCTCTGAGGTAGTCAAAAAAAATATTGCAACCGGTTGCAAAGAGAATCATTGTTGCGCGCAATAACAAGATTCGGGAGAGTTGCATGTTGAAGGTCGGATTGTTGGGCGCCGGGCGCATCGGGCGTGTTCATGCAGAGGCGATTGTATCTCATCCGGGCAGCACGCTCAGTGCCGTTTCCGACGCCTTGCCCGAAGCTGCGGCGAGCCTGGCCAACGATCATGGGGTCGATGCGCGCCGCTCTGAAGAGATCCTTGCGGATCCGGAGATTGGCGCGGTTCTGATCGCAACTCCAACCAACACGCATTCTGATCTGATCGAAGCTGCGACCGGCGCAGGCAAGGCTGTTCTGTGCGAAAAGCCTGTTGATCTGAACCTTCAGCGTGCCACGGATTGCCTGAACACTGTCTCGGGACGAGGCAAGCCGGTAATGATTGGATTTAATCGGCGATTCGATCCCAATTTCGCGTCCTTGAAGGCGGGGTTGGACGCGGGTGAAATTGGTAAGGCGGAATTGCTTTCAATCAACTCGTTTGACCCAGCACCACCGCCGGTAAGCTACGTAAAAGTTTCTGGTGGGTTGTTTCGAGACATGATGATTCATGATTTTGATATGGCAAACTACCTGATGGGGGAGGTTCCCGATACCATCTCGGCGGTTGGATCTTCGCTTGTGGACGCCGAGATTGGGGCTGCAGGAGATGTGGACACAGCCGTAGTTACAATGTCCTACGCGGATGGCAGGATTGCAGTCATCAAGAATTCACGGCGCGCAGCCTATGGCTATGACCAGCGGGTCGAGTTGTTGGGTTCTGAGGGGTTGCTGCAGGCTCGGAATGTACTGGAAAACACAGTCGTAAAATCAACGGCAGACGGTGTTGTGGGCGCCAAACCAACCTATTTCTTCCTGGAGCGCTACATGCCTGCGTACCGCGTGGAATGGGCCGCATTTGTCGAAGCTGTTGAAGGCGGATCCGACGTTCCGGTGACATTGAAAGATGGTGTTGCGGCACTGGCGATGGCCGAGGCTGCAACCGTGTCAGCGCAGACAGGAAAACCGGTTCGAATGGAAGAAATTTTGAAACCGGTTGCAAAATGATCGAAATTCTTCAAACTTACGCCAGCTCGGCCCAGCGTCGCAGCCACGGAGATTCGGCACAGCCGGATGATTGGGGCCGGTACCCCAACAGAAGATCAGACTGAACCAATGGGAGGAAACTGAAATGAAGAAATTCGTTAAAGGCGCGCTTGCTGCGGGGGCATTGGCCTTGGCCACGCCCGCGTTTGCACAGGAAATCGTGGTCGTGTCGCATGGCCAGGCAAACGACGCATTCTGGAACGTCGTGAAAAACGGTGTCGAGCAGGCCGGTAAAGATGTCGGTGTGAACGTGGAATATCGTGCGCCTGAAACCTTTGACATGGTGGCCATGTCGCAGCTGATCGACGCCGCCGTGAACCAGGAGCCCGACGGGCTGATCGTTTCGATCCCGGATGCGGACGCGCTTGGCCCCTCGATCGAACGCGCGGTTGCCGCCGGTATCCCGGTGATCTCGATCAACTCGGGCGCAGAAGTGGCCAAGGAACTGGGTGCTCTGCTGCACGTAGGTCAGGACGAATACGATGCAGGGAAAGCAGCTGGTGAAGAACTGGCGTCGATGGGTGGCTCCAATGCGATCTGTGTCAACCACGAGGTTGGCAACGTGTCACTTGACCTGCGCTGCGAAGGTTTCACCGAAGGGTTTGGCGGTAAGGTAACCGTTCTGCCGACCTCGAACGATCCGTCCGAGATCGAGTCCAAGGTTTCTGCCGCGCTGGCTTCTGACGAAAGCGTCGATACCGTTATGGCTTTGGGCGCAAGCTCGGCCGGCGAGCCATCTGTCGCTGCTGCCAAAGCGTCGGGGCGGGATGTGAATGTTGCCTCGTTCGACCTGTCGGCCAACTTCTTGCAGTCAATCGTTGATGGCGATGCGGCCTTTGCCATCGACCAGCAGCAGTACCTTCAGGGTTATCTGTCCGTGAACTTCATGGGTCTGCACGCCAAGTACGGCCTGATGCCGGGCGGCGACGTGCCGTCGGGTCCGAACCTGATCACTCAGGACAAGGCCGCTCAGGTCATCGAACTGTCCGCACAGGGCATCCGCTGACTTCGGCGCGATCCGGCAATCAACAGGATCGGCGCCAACGCGCCGGTCTCACCGAATTGGGAGGAAACCATGAGTGAATCAGCGCCCGTCCTGTCGGACGAAAGGGTCAAGAAAGAACCATTCCTAGCCAAACTAATGAAACGGCCCGAGTTGGGTGCCATTGCCGGTGCTGTTCTGGTTTTCCTATTCTTTGCGATCACCGCAGATGAATCGATGTTCACCCTTGCTGGTGTTATGAACTTCATGACCCCTGCGGCGCAGTTGGGCATCCTGGCTATCGGCGCCGCACTACTGATGATTGGCGGAGAGTTCGACTTGTCAATCGGATCGATGGTTGCGTTCTCGGGGCTGTTTTTCGGCGTCTGTGTCGTGACCTGGCAATTGCCACTGATCTTCGCCATCCCAATGACATTCGTATTCGCGGCCTGTGTTGGTGCGATCAACGGCAATATCGTGATCCGTTCGGGCCTGCCATCGTTCATTGTAACGCTGGCGTTTTTGTTCATCCTTCGTGGCCTGTCACTGGTCGGCCTGAAAATGGCAACAGGCGGTTCGACCCAGTTGCGCGGTGTACGCGATGCGGTCGAAAACGACTGGCTGGCTCCTTTCTTTTCGGGCGAAGCATTCGGCAGCCTGTTCGCATGGCTGGCCGCCAACGGCATGATAGATACATTCAAAAGCGGCGCGCCCAAGGTCCCGGGAATTCCCGTCGAAATCCTGTGGTTCATTTTCATTACACTGGCGGCAACCTACGTTCTGTTGCGCACCCCGGTCGGGAACTGGATTTTCGCCTCGGGTGGTGACAGCACAGCTGCATCCAACTCAGGTGTTCCGGTGAGCCGCGTCAAGGTTTCACTGTTCATGCTGACGGCCTGCTGTGCCGCTCTGGTGGCCATCATAACCGTCATGGACGCAGGCTCGACCGATGCGCGGCGGGGGTTTCAGAAAGAATTTGAGGCGATTATCGCCGCGGTGATCGGCGGCTGCCTGCTGACTGGCGGATATGGCTCGGCCATCGGTGCCTTCTTCGGCTCGATCATCTTTGGCATGGTCGTCATCGGCCTGACCTATACCGACTTTGATCAGGATTGGTTCCAGGTTTTCCTGGGCGCCATGCTGTTGATTGCCGTTCTGTTCAACAACGCGATCCGTAAGCGCGTAACCGGGGAGCGCTGATATGACCGAAGACACCAAGTTCCACCATGGCGATGCCGTCGGCGATCAGGCGCCCATCGTACAGATGAAAGACATAGAAAAACACTTTGGCAATATCATCGCGCTCGCTGGTGTCAGCTTTGACGTCAAACCCGGGGAATGCCATTGCCTGCTGGGCGATAACGGTGCGGGAAAGTCCACCTTCATCAAGACCATGTCCGGGGTACACAAGCCCACCAAGGGCGAGATCATGTTCGAAGGCAAGCCGCTTCACTTCGACACGCCGCGCGATGCCATGGAAGCGGGCATTGCAACCGTGTTCCAGGATCTTGCGATGATCCCGCTGATGAGCGTGACGCGCAATTTCTTCATGGGGCGTGAACCTACCAAGGGTAAAGGGCTGCTCAAGCGGTTCGATGTGGATCATGCAAACGACGTCTGCATGGAAGAGATGCGCAAGATGGGCATCAATCTGCGCGGACCGGATCAGGCTGTCGGTACATTGTCAGGTGGTGAACGTCAGACTGTCGCCATCGCGCGGGCGGTGTATTTCGGCGCCAAGATCCTGATCCTGGACGAACCGACCTCGGCGCTTGGTGTGCGTCAGACGTCGAATGTTCTTGCCACAATCGACCGGGTGCGCAGCCAGGGTGTCGGCGTGGTTTTCATCAGCCACAACGTGCGCCATGCGCTGGCGGTGGGCGATCGTTTTACCGTGCTGAACCGTGGCAAAACACTGGGTACGGCCACGCGCGGCGAAATCACACCGGAACAGCTGCAGGATCTGATGGCCGGCGGTCAGGAAATGGCCGAGCTTGAGGGATCGCTGGGCGGTACTGTTTAAAACAAAATATCCGGATGTCCCCACGGGGGCATCCATCGGGCGGTGGCACCTGACGTCACTCTGTTTTCAGGCTCTGGTAAAAGGCCTGACACCTTCGCAAATGAGACAACCCGCGGACCGCCAACAGCGGCTCCGAGTTGAAAGGGATCATGATGAGCAAAACAGTCCGATTGACCGCGGCGCAGGCTCTGGTGCGCTATCTCGGGGCGCAGATGAACGAGGCCGGAGAGCCTTTTATCGCAGGTGTGTGGGCGATTTTTGGCCATGGCAACGTGGCTGGTTTGGGTGAGGCACTGCATGGCGTGAGAGACAGTCTTCCGACCTATCGCGGTCACAACGAACAGACCATGGCACATAGCGCGATTGCTTATGCCAAGCAGCTGGGTCGGCGCCGCGCGATGGCGGTCACGTCGTCAATCGGACCAGGGGCCACCAACATGGTCACTGCGGCTGCTCTGGCCCATGTAAACCGCCTGCCTGTTTTATTGCTGCCTGGCGATGTGTTTGCGACGCGTGGCCCCGATCCGGTTTTGCAGCAGCCCGAAGTGTTCTCGGATGGAACCATCAGTGCGAATGACTGTTTCAGACCGGTCAGCCGGTATTTCGACCGCATCACCCGCCCGGAACATCTGCTGACGGCTCTGCCACGCGCCTTCCGCACGATGACGGACCCGGCGGATTGCGGCCCGGCGACGCTGGCCTTTTGTCAGGATGTGCAGGCCGAAGCTTATGACTATCCCGAAAGCTTCTTTGAGCCACGCGTCTGGTATCAGCGCCGCATTCGCCCGGATGAGGGTGAACTGGCCCGTGCCGTTGCCGCGATCAAGGCCGCCAAGCGTCCCGTTATCGTTGCAGGCGGAGGTGTGCATTATTCGGACGCAACCGCCGCGTTGCAGCGCTTTGCCGAAGCACACAATGTCCCGGTGGCCGAGACACAGGCCGGCAAGTCCGCATTGGCCTGGGATCATCCGCTCAACCTTGGGCCTGTTGGTGTAACCGGGGGCGAACCCGCCAATGACATCTGTGCAAAGGCGGATCTTGTGCTGGGCGTCGGCACCCGGTTTCAGGATTTCACCACCGGGTCATGGGGTTTGTTCGCGAACCCCCAGCGTGAGTTGATCAGCCTGAACACCGCCGCCTATGACGCCGAAAAGCACGGAGCGATGCCGTTGCAGGCCGACGCTCGGGTTGGTCTGGGTGAACTCAGCGAAGCGTTGGCAGACCATCGCGCGCCGGATCTGCCCGCGATATTGAAATCTGATTGGTTCGGTAAAGTTGATGCGCTGACGGATGCCCCCACCGACAGCAATGCACTGCCCACGGATATGCAGGTGATCGGCGCAGTGCAGCGGGCTGCCAATGAAAACACTGTTGCGATGTGTGCCGCCGGCACGATGCCGGGTGAGTTGCACAAGCTGTGGAAAGCGCCGCGCCCCGGTGCCTATCACATGGAATATGGTTTCAGCTGTATGGGGTATGAGATCGCCGGTGCCATGGGCATTAAGATGGCCCAGCCGGACCGCGACGTGATCTGCTTTACCGGTGACGGTACTTATATGATGGCCAACTCGGAAATGGCGACGGCGGCGATGATGGGGATCTCGTTCACCGTTGTCGTCACGGACAACCGGGGGTTTGGTTGCATCAACCGTCTGCAAATGGGGACAGGCGGGGCCGAGTTTAACAACCTTCTCGACCACACCGTACACGAAACAGCATCGGCCATTGATTTTGCCGCCCATGCGGCAGCGATGGGGGCTACCTCGGTCAAGGTCCGTTCAATTGCCGAGCTTGAAGACGCGCTGGCCAAACGCGGTGAGGTCAAAGGCCCCTATGTCGTGGTGATCGACACCGATCCCTACCCATCGACCGAATATGGCGGAACGTGGTGGGAAGTGGCGGTGCCCGAGGTCAGCGTCCGCCCTGAAGTGAATGAAAAACGTGCGGCCTATGAAACCGCCATCAAGGAAAGAAACACGAAATGAGCGTGAAGATCGGTATCTCTCCGATTGCCTGGCAGAATGACGACCTGCCGGACCTGACCGCAGCCTACACGATGGAGCAGGCGCTGAAAGAAGCGCGCGAGATCGGTTTCACAGGTGTCGAACGCGGCCAGAGGATGCCCGCCGACACCGAAGGGCTGCGCGCGTATCTGGATGCCAACAACATAGCGTTGTGTGGTGGTTGGTGCTCGGGCAGCACTCTGGTCAATGACCTTGACGCCGAGATCGGCGTCGTGCGCGAACAGGTCGAACAATTCGTCGCGCTGAACAGCCCATGTATCGTTTACGCCGAGTGTTCCAATACCGTTCAGGGGCAGATCGGAACGCCTGTCAATGATCGCCCCAAACTGTCGCAGGATGAGGTACTGGCCTATGCGGGCAAGCTGACCGAACTTGCCAAGTGGATGGCAGATCAGGGCATGCCGATGGCCTATCACCATCATATGGGCACGGTCATCGAAAGCGAAGATGAAGTGAACTGGCTGATGGAGGGTTCCGGCCCCGAATTGAAGCTGTGCTTCGATACGGGCCATCTGCTGTTTGGCGGCGGCGATGTGATGGCCACACTGAACCGTTGGGGCGACCGGGTTCATCACGTACATTTCAAGGATATCCGACCCGAAATCGTACAGGACACACGCGAGAACAATCGAAGTTTCCTGGATGCGGTGATCGCAGGTGCGTTTACAGTGCCGGGTGATGGTTGCATCGACTTTCAGGCCGTGGCCAATGCATTGAAAGCAATGGATTACAACGGCTGGATTGTGGTCGAGGCAGAGCAGGACCCCGCCAAGGCGCCGCCATGTGAGTACTCCAAAATGGGCTTTGACCACATTGTCAAGGTTTGTGGCAACGCAGGGTTGGAAATCACCGCTTAAATCACCGCCTTACGGGGCAACACCGAAGCCATGAGAGAGGAGCACGTCATGGTACATCAGGACCTTGGATATGTCGGCTATTTTGACCGGGAATCCTGTGATCTGGACGAATTCAAGGTGTTGACCTCTCAGAGCCTTTCGACCGAGACGGTACCTTTTGCCGTCTCCGTCGAAAAGAACTTGCCCGTCTATGATATGCAGGCACTGCGTTCCGGTTTGGAACAGCCTGATACGCGTAGGGCCTTGCTGGCGGAATGGGGCCGGGTGCTGGGCAAATCCGCCGGTGTGATCGCCCTGAAAGGGGCGTATCCGGACACGTCGATCATTGATCGGGCGACGGAAGTATTTCGTGAAATTATCGAAGAAGAACGGCAGGGTAGCGCGGGTGAGGGCGATCACTTTGCCGCCTCGGGCGCGAATGACCGGGTGTGGAACGCGCTGCAAAAGCAATGCCTGCGCGACCCCGAGGGCTTTGCGCTCTATTTCGGGAACACGGCGATTGCTGCGGCATGTGAAGCATGGCTTGGGCCGAACTATCAGGTGACCGCTCAGATCAATCAGGTGCGCCCCGGTGGCAAGGCGCAACAGGCGCATCGGGACTACCACCTTGGGTTCCAAAGCGCCGAAAGCGCGGCCCGGTATCCGGCCCATGCACATCTGGTGACGGCCTCGCTGACCTTGCAAGGGGCGGTTGCGCATTGTGACATGCCGGTGAAAAGCGGCCCGACCAAGTTGTTGCCGTTCTCGCAGCTCTACCCATCGGGCTATCTGGCGTTCCACGATGAAGCGCACCGTGCGTATTTCGAAGACAGCTGTATCCAGTTGCCTCTGGAAAAGGGTGACGCGGTGTTCTTTAATCCGGCCCTGTTCCATGCAGCGGGCGAGAACAGCAGCACCGACATCAATCGCATGGCAAACCTGCTGCAAATCTCATCCCCCTTCGGTCGTGCGATGGAGATGGTCGATCGGCATTCCATGTCGCAGGCTGTGTTCCCGTCGCTTGTCGCCCTGAAACACCGTGGGGCTTTGACTTCGGGGGACCTTGATGCAGCGATTGCTGCTACCGCTGAAGGTTATCCGTTCCCGACCAATCTGGATACTGATCCACCGATTGGAGGCAACGCGCCCGACAGCCAGGCTGACATCCTTAGACGGGCCGTTTTCGAAGGATGGAAGAAGGAACAGCTATCCGTGGCTCTTTCTGCCCTGCGGGCAAGGCAAGCTGCTTGAATACAATTCAGGCGGACCCTGTGGGCCCGCCCAATAAGGAGAACAAGAATGGCAGACCTGCTGAAGAAACCGTTTGGAACCCGTGGCAAGGTACATGACATCACTCCGGCCAGCGCGGGATGGCGATATGTGGGCTTTGGCCTTTATCATCTAAAAGCAGGCGACAGGGCGGCCGAGGCAACCGGGGGTCGTGAGGTCATTCTGGTGATGGTCGAAGGCAAGGCAAAGATCACCGGGGCAGGCCAGGACTGGGGCATTTTGGGCGACCGGATGAACGTGTTCGAAAAGACGCCGCCGCATTGCCTGTATCTGCCCAACGGAACCGAGTGGGAGGCCATGGCGGAAACCGACTGCGTTGTGGCCATCTGTTCGGCGCCGGGTAAGGGCGGTCATACGGCGCGTCGGATTGGACCTGATGGCATAACCCTGACCGAACGCGGCAAAGGGGTAAATACGCGATACATCAACAATATCGCCATGGAGAATGAGGACTACGCAGACAGCCTGCTGGTGACCGAGGTGTTCACTCCAAATGGCCATTGGTCGTCCTATCCCAGTCACCGTCACGACGAGGATGATTATCCTCGCATCACATATCTGGAGGAGACCTACTACCACCGGCTCAACCCTTCCAATGGGTTCGGAATTCAGCGGGTCTATACAGATGATGGTCACCTGGATGAGACAATGGCCCTTTCCGATGGCGATGTTGTTACTGTTCCGCGCGGCCATCACCCTTGTGGCGCGCCCTATGGATTTGAGATGTACTATCTTAACGTCATGGCCGGGCCGCTGCGAAAATGGCGGTTTAAACCAGCCCCAGAGGTTGAATGGATCATGGAGCGTGACGGATGAACAGAGATTTTGCCAATTACCCAAGCCTTGCGGGAAAAACGGTTATTGTCACGGGCGGGGCTGGAGGAATTGGCGCTGAAACCGTTCGAGCCTTTGCCGACCAAGGGGCAAAGGTCGGCATTCTGGATCTGGATGCCGACTCCGGACTCGCGCTGCTGTCTGGCCTGGACGGTGAACACACTTTTGTGCAGTGCGACTTGCGCGATATCGAAGCTATGCAAGAGGCGTTGGGGCAACTGGTCGAGGAGCTGGGCGCCGCGGACGTGCTGGTCAACAACGCCGCCCAGGATGATCGTCATGACTGGCGCGAAGTGACGCCGGACTACTGGGATGAGCGCATGGCGACCAATATCCGTCACATGTTCTTTGCCATTCAGGCAGTGGCGCCCGGCATGATAGCCAGGGGTGCGGGTTCGATCGTCAATATCGGCTCGAATTCGTGGTGGGAGGCAGGTGCGGGTTTTCCGGCCTATGCCACCGCCAAATCCGCAGTCCATGGATTGACCCGCACCATGGCGCGTGAACTGGGCGATCATCGTATTCGCGTGAACACGGTGGTGCCGGGCTGGATCATGACCGACCGCCAGAAAGACCTGTGGGTCACGCCCGAGGCGCTGGCCAAGCAGGTGGATCGTCAATGTCTGCCGGACCCGATTGAGCCGGTCTATGTGGCGCGCATGGTCCTGTTTCTGGCCTCGGATGACGCGGCCATGTGCAGTGCGGGGAATTTCATGGTCGAAGGTGGCTCGATCTGAACCAATCTGGACAATTGGAGAGCTGACATGCCTCAACCTTTTCAACTTGCGGCATGTGCTGAAATGCTGTGGCTCGACAAACCCATGGAGTGGCGTGCCGCGCGGCTGACCGAGATGGGGTTTGGTGTTGGCCTATGGAACTGGCCGGCCTGGGATACGGTGAAACTTGAACGCGTTGGCGCGAACTATACGATCATGAATGGTTATCTTCAGGGCCGTCTTGCGGATGATTTAGGGGCTGACATGCTCCTGACATCCGCGCGTGAGACGGTACAGATTGGCAAGCGTCTTGGTGTGGATCGTCTGAACCTGCACGGCACCGGTTTGGGCGATGGTGGAATACCGCTCTGGCAGCACGATGTTGTGACCGGCGATATGTGGCTGAAAGTGCGGGACACGTTGCGCCGCATTTGTGATCTGGCGGAAGAACAGGATGTCGTTTTCACGCTGGAGAACCTGAATCTGCTGGATCATCCCGGTTGTCCTTTTGGTTCGACCAAGGATGTTCTGGCGTTGGTTTCGTCTGTGAACCACCAGAGCCTGCGCATAAATCTGGACCTCTATCACACGCAGATCGGGGAAGGCGATCTGATCCGTTGGTGCGAGAATTGCCTGCCTTGGATCGGAGAGATACAAGTGGCCGACAATCCCGGGCGGTGCCAGCCGGGAACCGGTGAGATCAACTATGCCGCCGTGGCGCGGGCGCTCAATGACAGGGGGTACCGTGGACCTGTCAGCCTCGAGGCATTTGCTGCGGGCGACCCAGAAACGGCGCTTGAGGCGTTCCGGGCAGCCTTTACGATTTAAGAAAGATTGGGCATCTTACCTTTGCGGCGGGGCGCCAAAGGCACGGATCACGGTGCGGGCAGCGGCCTCAACCGGGTCGTGCGTTTCCTTCAGGATCGTGACGCGGTCAAAACGTTCAGGATCACGATTGACGGCTTCACGCATGGCATTTCCGAATGCCATACGCAGCTCGGTTCCTATGTTGAACTTGCAGATCGAGGTCTCGCGCGCCAGCTTCATTCGCTGCTCTACCGGCACACCGGACCCGCCATGAATGACCAAAGGCACTTTGGCCACGGCATCGATTTCGGCGACACGCGCCTCATCCAGGCCACCTTCTTTGTTTTGCTGCAAGTGAACATTGCCAACCGAAATCGCCATCGCGTCGACACCGCTTTCGCGTGCAAACTTCGCGGCTTCTTCGGGGTCGGTGCCGTTTGATCCTTCACCACCGGAATACCCCACAAAGCCGATCTCTCCCTCGCATGAAATCCCGGCTGAGTGGGCCATCTCAGCGATCGCGGCGGTTTCATCGATGTTCTGCTGCAAGGGCTTGCGTGATCCGTCAAACATCAGCGACGTAAAACCACTGTCGAGGGCGACCTTGCAGTCCTCGAAAGTGTAGCCGTGATCCAGATGGGCAACGACCGGAACCGAGGCGTTTTCGGCGAGATACCGGAACATCTTGCCCAGAACGGGCAGCGGTGTGTGCTCACGACAGCTGGGACCGGCTTGCAAAATAACCGGTGCATTTTCCGCCTCGGCCGCGGCCACATAGGCGCGCATGTCTTCCCAGCCCAGCGTCACGAGCCCGCCCACGGCATAGCCTTGTTCATAAGCGGGTTGCAGGACGTCTTTCAGTGTGACGAGGGTCATTTGAACTTCGCGATCATGTCTTTGATGCCCGGAATGGTCTCGATCTGATAGGCATGGGTGGGTTGGAAATACTGCACCAGCGACCGCTGGGTCAGCCCGCCGAGGATGGTGAAGTAATACATCTCGTATCCCGGCAGCACGCAGCAGGGGTGATAGCCCTTGTCGATGCAGATCGTGGAGCCGTCGACGATATGGTAGGCATCGCCCGGTTCGTTGTCCTCGCGCTGCAACATCTGCAGGCCCGAGCCCCAGTTGGGCTTGAAACGGAAATTGTAGGTTTCGTCATGCCGGGTCTCGTCCGGCAGGCGGTTGGTGTCATGCTTGTGACTGGGAAAGCCCGACCAGCCGCCCTGACCCACGGTAAACAGCTCGCTGACCAGCAGGCAGCCGACCTTGTCATGCTGTTTCTGGCCGAGGATGTGCTTGATCTTGCGATGCGTCTTGGTGTCATCGCTGCCATATTGCACCAGGTCGTGTTCGCGCACATCGAACGGGTCCAGCACCTTGTCGTATTTGGAGCCGGCCACGAACACCTCGGCCGTCTCCGAGACGCAGACCATCAGCGCCCTGGCCCCCGACGGCACATAGGCGCCTTCGGGCTCGCCATCCCATACGTCCTCGCCCCGGTTGCCCAGAAGGGCAAAGCGCACGCCCTCGACATCCACGTCGACGCTGCCGGTGGCAGGCACGATGCAGGTCTCATAGCCCGGGACCTTGTATTCGAAGGCCTCGCCCTTTTTCAGTTTTACGATGTTGAAATAGTTCAGTGGGACAGTTGGATCATCTGCGTCGACGATCGGTTTGTTCTGGTTATCGTAGGGCGCGATATGCATGGAGTTCTCCTATGTGGCCGGGCCGGGATGAGAAGCGAGGAACGCGTCCAGTTCCGGGGTCGTCGGCATGGCGGGCGCGCAACCGGGATGCGACACCACGATCGACGCGCAGGCCGAACCGCGCATGACGGCGTCTTTCAGATCGTGCCCTGCGGCGATCGAAGCCAACAGACCCGCCATGAAACTGTCGCCAGCCCCGTTGGGTTTGACAGCAGTGACCGGGTAAATACCGGTTCGAAGTTCTTGCCCGTCCACCAAGGTGACAGCGCCTTTTTCACCCATCTTGTAGATGATGATCCGACCGGGTTTTTCAGCAAGTTCCCGGGCCTTGGCAAAACCCTTTTCGATGCCGCCGGCCATGAACCCGAACTCTTCGTCGTTGCCGACGATCAGGTCGCTGGCGTCACCAGCCCGCGACAGAACTTCGGCAGCCACCACGGGTGAGGGCCAGCTGTAGGGGCGGTAATCGATATCGAAGATGATCGGCAGGCCTGCGTTCCGGGCGTTCTCAAAGGCCCGGAATGTAGCGCTGCGCGACGGTTCGGACGCAAAGACCGTCCCAGCCGAGATGATCGCCGAGAATGATGAATAATCGACCCTGTCCATATCCTCTTCGGTGACTTGGAAATCAACGGCCCCATTACGATAGATCACATTCTGAAAGTTCTCGATCCGGCTTTCGTACACGGCCAGAGACATGCGGTATTCGCCGCCCAGAACGCGGATATAGGATGTGTCCACACCGTAATGCCGCAACCGGTTCAGACAGAACCGTCCGATCGCATCATCCGAGACGGACGTGATCAGCGACGCCTCACTGCCCAACTTGACCAACCCGGCACAAATATTCGCGGAAGACCCCCCAAGGTCGGCATGAAACGTGTCGGCATCCTCGCTTCTGACGCCGATCGGGTCGGCGTACAGGTCCATACCTGCGCGACCCAGAACGGCGAAGCGGTTTCCTTTGATACCATCCATCAAAGCGCTCAAGTTTTGTCCTCCGGCAGAGTGGGGTCGGCAAAGTTTGGACCTTGCGTTGAATCGATTCACACGATACTGATTTTGCAACCGGTTGCAAATGATATGTTCGGAGCCGTTGCAGATGCCTGAAATCGGAATTGGAATCGTCGGCGGCGGCTATATGGGCAAGGCCCATTCCGTAGCCATGTCTGCGGTCGGTGCAGTGTTCAACACGGCATTGAGACCCCGACTGGAGGTCATTTGTTCGTCCAGCCCCGATAGCGCTGAACGATACAGGACAGCCTACGGGTACAAACGCGCGACTCACGATTGGCGTGTATTGGTTGAGGACCCACAGGTCGAGGCAATCGTCATCGCCTCGCCTCAATCCACGCATCGTCAGATTGCCGAAGCGGCTTTTGCACTGGGCAAACCGGTTCTGTGTGAAAAGCCATTGGGCGCGTCGCTTGCGGACAGTCAGGCTATGGCTGCTGCTGCCGAGGCTTCGGGTGCGGTCAACATGGTGGGGTTCAACTATATTCGCACGCCCGCGAGCCAATTCGCCCGCCAGCTGATCGCCGACGGAGAGATTGGGGATGTCACTTGGTTCCGGGGGGAGCACACCGAAGATTTCTATGCCGACCCGCGAGCTCCGGCGACCTGGCGCACGACGGGCATGGCCAATGGCACAATCGGAGATCTGGCACCGCACATGGTCAACGGTGCGTTGGCACTTGTTGGACCCATCGCACAGGTGATGGCAGATGTTGAAACGGTTCACAAAACCCGACCTGGTGGTGAGGTGACAAACGACGACCACGCCCAGATGATGTGCCGGTTCGAAAACGGGGTTATGGGCAACCTGTATTTCAGCCGCGTCGCGACGGGGCGGAAAATGGGCTATGCTTATGAAATATCTGGAACAAAGGGCGCTATCCGGTTCGATCAGGAAGACCAGAACGCGCTGTGGCTGTATAAGCGGGAAGGGCCCGAAGCCACGCGCGGGTTTGCCAAGATCCTGACTGGCCCGGCGCATCCGGATTACGAGCCTTTCTGCCAGGGTCCGGGCCACGGAACAGGTTATCAGGACCAGATCATTATCGAGGCCAAAGATTTTCTGCAGGCCATCCATACCGGAAAAGCCACTTGGCCCTCTTTTCGCGACGGGCATGAGGTCAACCGTGTGCTTGCTGCCGCGTTGGCGTCGTCAGATCAGCGGCAGTGGAAAGACATCTGCGATTTCTGATCGCTCAACCTAAAAGTTTTAATGAGAGACAATGACCATGGTTAAGTTGAGATGGGGCATGATCGGTGGTGGTGAAGGCAGCCAGATTGGTCCCGCGCACCGCTTGGGGGCACAGGCTGACGGGCTGTTTGAATTCGCCGCTGGCGCGCTGGATCACCGGCCCGAAGCCGGCCGGGAATACGCGCAGCGATTGGGTGTTGCCGCCGATCGCGCCTATGGAGACTGGCAAGAGATGCTGGCAAGCGAGAAAGACCGTGAAGACCGGGTTGACCTGGTGACCATCGCCACACCCAACTCGACCCATTTCGAGATTGCCAAGGCGTATCTTGAAGCAGGCTTCAATGTCCTCTGTGAAAAGCCGATGACCATGACCGTGGAAGAGGGTGAGGAAATAGTCCGCGTTGCCGAAGCATCGGGAAAGATCTGCGCGGTGAACTACTGCTATTCCGCCTATCCCATGGTACGTCAGGCCCGCGCGATGGTGCGCGCGGGCGAAATCGGACAGGTGCGTCTTGTGGTGACCAATTTCAGCCATGGCCACCACGGGGATGCCACCGATGCCGACAATCCGCGTGTGCGGTGGCGCTATGACCCTGCGATGGCAGGCGTTTCCGGGCAGTTTGCCGATTGCGGTATTCACGCACTGCATATGGCCAGTTTTATCTGCGATGATGAGGTGAAGACGCTTTCGGCCGATATGGCCTCAACGATCGCAAGCCGGGAACTGGAAGACGATGCAATGATCAACTTTCGTATGGAAGGCGGCACAGTCGGGCGTCTTTGGACATCCTCTGTGGCGATCGGGCGCCAGCATGGCTTTGACATACAGGTCTTTGGCGAAACCGGCGGGCTGCGCTGGGCGTCTGAGCAGCCCAACCAATTGATCTATACTCCCGTCGGTGGGCGTACACAGATCATAGAAAAGGGCGAGGGCGGTCTGCATGGCGAAGCTCAGCGCCTGTCACGGGTCGCCATCGCGCACCCCGAGGGGTTCCCGCTGGCCGTCGCCAATATCTATTGCGATCTGGCGGATGCAATCCGCGGTGAAAGCCGGGATGGGCTGCCCGATGCTGCTGATGGTGTGCGATCGATCGCCGCCGTTCACGCGGCTGTTGCTTCGGGCAAAGCAGATGGCGCTTGGCATGATGCCCGCCCGCCAATGTTTCGTTGATCAGACGCGGGGCCGTAGAGTGCCCCGCTCAATCACCCGGCAGGGGAAAATTCGGGCTTCGGGATAACGCTGAGGCTCTTTCAACATCTCGACGACCAGATCCACGGACGAAGTGATGATCTGCTTGATCGGCTGATGGATGGTGGTCAGGTTGATATATTCCCAGCGCGACATCTCCATGTCGTTCAGGCCGATGATTCCGATATCGTTGCCCGGTTTCAGCCCGTGATCGGCCAGCGCTGACAGCGCCCCGATCGACAGGATGTCATCGCCGCAGAAATAGGCCTGCGCCGGATCACCGGCCAGCAGGCGCAGCATCTCGGCCCGCCCCGCTTCGAAGGAATAGGCCCCGGCGAAGGAGTGGCTGACCGGAATCTGCGGATGGCCGGCCATTTCTTCAATTAAGCCCCGTTGCCGGTCCAGGGACGAGGTTGCATCCTGTGGCCCGCCCAGATAGCCCACACTGGCATAGCCCCGCGCGACCAGCTCGCGCGCAGCCATGCGTCCGCATTCCACGTTGTCGATCCCGACCACATGGACTTCGGGCGAGGTGGCAGACCGGCCGAACGTGTGCACCACTGGTACACCCGCATCATGAAAGGCCTTTGCAAAACTGGGCGGTAACGTCGAGGATGCCACGATAGCTGCATCAACCGAGTATTGGCGCAGCATTCGGACAGAGTTGGCAGGTTCGGTTTCGTCCGTCAGGTTCACGATCAGCGGGCGCAGGCCGCGTTCCTGCAGGGCGCGTGTAAACTGATCGAAGACTTCCAGGAAAATCGGGTTGTGAAAGTTGTTCGAAATCAATCCGATCAGTTTGGTGCGACCGGTCGTCAGAGACGAAGCCAGGGCATTGGGACTATAGCCCAGCTCACGGGCCGCCTTTTCAACCTTGCTGCGCGTTTTTGCAGAAACCGAGGCACCTTCGGTAAAGGTGCGCGACACGGCGGATCGTGAAACGCCGGCCAAAGCGGCCACGTCTTTCAGAGTTACACTCACGCCGGGGAACTCCGATAGTAGTGGGGCAGGGAAACAGATAAGTGTGGCATTGCTGGTGCATTATGCATCATCGATCTCGACTTGCAATCGGTTGCAACTGCGCCTCGGCATTTCGATATTGTTTGAATGCTGGTGCTTTGACGGGAGAATGGTGGGTGATGAGAGACTCGAACTCCCGACATCTTCGGTGTAAACGAAGCGCTCTATCCTAATCCGCACGTGCAACAAGGTGCTGTTTTCCACTGCCGCAACCAGCACTATCTTGGAGAGATGTCTAGTGTTGTCAGTGGCTTGAAGGTTGCACAATCTTCTGGACGTATCAAGATCTTATGACATCTTTCTTAGATCAGGTCTGTCGCTGATCGAACTGAAACAAAGAGTTGGTGCAGCGGTGGCGCAGCGCTGCATGCACCGCCGCAGGGGCTATGGGGGCAATTGTCCCTCTGTGATCCCTAGATAGGGGCTCCAAAAAGTGTGTTGCAAATCCTTGTCGGCCCGCACTTGGTGTGTAGTGGAAAAGCAGTCCAAGTATTCGCAACGTAACTATACACCGAGGCGGAACTTGGTCGGTGTCATTCCGGTTTGCCCTCGGAAAAAGCGAGTGAAATGGGACTTGTCGGAATAGCCGAGCATCAGACCAATCTCCGCAATTGTCATCTGGTCTTCTTTGAGGTGCTCTTTGGCGACATCGACACGCAGCCGTTTTATTTCGCGGGGTAGCGTTGTGCCTTGTTGCTGAAGCGCTTTCAGAAACCTCTCCTGCTGTATTCCCAGCAATCCCGCCACCACATTTGGCCCCAAATCGGTTTCATCCAGTTTGTCGCGTAAGACAGAGCGCAAAGCTGCCACCACGGTTACTTCTTCCTCTTGTTTAGGTGAGGCTATGGGCTTGGCAGAGCCCTCAGAGACATGGTGCAAAAACAACCACCCCACAGGAAAACTAATTTGCATTCCGGGATCGGTTCCCAGGCCAACTTCGATCCCTTTGTAGTCGATAGGCAAACCATTGATGTATCTGCTTTCCCACCGCACACGCGAAGAGTCCCAGGAATCGCCGACGACGGTCTGCAATAGGCGTACATAGATTGCGGCACCAAAACCGGTCACCTGAATGGGCGGGACAGTAGGTTCCTGTTGCCTCTCGATACGATAAGTCGCTTTGTCTGCTTCAATGACGAGGCTGTGCCGCACAGAATTGGACTCCTGCGGTACGAGCTCAACAAAGCGAGTGAAAAACTCGAATAGCGTTTTTGTAGATTGCAAGGCTTGAGCGAAGGGCGGCCATCCTTGTAGGTCAAACGCTTCCCCTACATTCAGTCCTAGGTATCGATCCCCTGATACTTCTGAGAAGGCATTCACTAAACCGTAGACCAGCTCTGAGTGAACGAACACAGATGGGTCAGACAACAGTTCAGCTTTCAAGCCGACCTGATCCAATGCTGGTTGCGGATTGATTTTACGTCCGGTGAGATATTGCAGAAACGGAGCTGCTAAGGAGAGGCGAATAAAGCCCTCGCTATGCTCTTGAGAGGTGGAGTTGAAAGGCAAGCTCGTCACCCTAGTGATGATTAGCAATTTTATTCAGTGGCCATTTTTACAATCACATTCGAACATTTTAATTCAGAAGTGGCAACCGAGACAAAACTTTCCGGACTACAGTTGGCAAAACATGAATATGAAGGGAGTGCTTATGTCCGGCTTGAAAGTATCGACTGTCGCAGCAGCTTTTGTTGCGGCTTCCTTATCCTTTACGACGCCGTCGCAGGCTCAGGAACAGACGCCTCGGCAGGTTCTATTTAGTAACGTGAACATCTTCAACGGCGTAGACGGAGAACTCGTCGAAAACGGTTCGGTGCTGGTTGAAGGCAATCTGATAAAGGCCGTTTCTGCGGACCCAATCGAAGCTCCCGATGCTTTTGTGGTTGATGGAGAAGGCCGCACCTTGATGCCCGGCTTGATCGACATGCATTCGCACCTTTGCTTGCGCGACGGTATTCCTTGGGCTCGCACCGACTACGACCAGATGCTTGCGGGTGCCTATACGTCTCTTGTCTTAATCGACTACCTCGATCAGGGTTTTACAACGACACGCGACACTGGATGCAATGTGCTTGGCGTCGCTAAGGGTGTAAACAATGGCGTTATTCCCGGCCCTCGCATTTATCCTAGTGGTGGCGTCATCAGTCAAACCGGTGGGCATGGTGACATCGGCTTTTTCAATGACTTGCCGGGCACGGTGGATGACCTTGAAAAACACGGTTGGTCTTACATCGCGGATGGTGTGACCGAGGCGCGACGCGCGGCGCGGCACAATTTTCGAGGCGGTGCCACGCAGATTAAGGTGATGGCCGGGGGCGGTGTCGCCAGTGAGTTCGATCCACTTCATATGACGCAAATGTCCGTGGAAGAAATGGAAGCCATCGTTGAAGTCGCGCGAGACTACGGCAGCTATGTGACTGTTCATGCTTATCACGACCGTTCCGTCAACCGGGCCATCGATGCCGGAGTACGGACAATCGAACACAATTTTCTTGTGTCCGAGGAAACCATAATTCGAATGGCGAATGAGGGTGTTGCTTTGTCGGCTCAAGCGGTCATGTCGTTGGAGGCTTTCGCAGACCCAGAAAGTATCACCTTCTTTTCTGCTGATCAGAAAAACAAAGCGCGTGCTGTGAATGCTGGCGCGAAGCAAATGTTTGAATGGGCGTTGAAGCATAATGTGCTTATCGTCACAGGCGGCGACATGTTTGGTCCTGATGTTGGCCGTCAGGCAGAAAACCTAATTTGGTTCAATAAAATCGCCAACAACAACCTGCTTACGTTGCAAACGGCCACTTCAAATGCAGCTGAAGTTCTTAGCTGGAGTGGTGAGATGAGCAAACATAAGGACGGTCCGCTGGGCGTAATCCAAGAAGGCGCTTACGCTGACATTATCCTGGTGAATGGCAATCCGCTGGAAGATCTTGACGCGGTTCTGCGAGATAACGTCGACTTCGTTATGAAGGATGGTCTCGTTTATAAGAACTGGCTGCCGACCGAAAACGCACCCGAGTTCCAGCCAATCAATCCGAATCGAAACGCCTATTTGTCCCGATAGCAGACTAACGTAACGATGGACGTGCGTGTCATCAGAGCTTTCGCGCGTCTATTTCATTTATTCAGGATGGAACGATGAGAATATTGATTGCGGCTATTGCGTTGATATGGGTTGCTGGAACGGTTGATGCGGGAGCCAATCTCGATTGGGCTGATTTGCCAGATCCATCCGTGCAGGTCTTTGAAGACCCCTATCGCGATCTCAAACCTGAACAGTTCGACGATGTCCTCTACGCCGTAAGACTACGCGGCAGGTTGCAGCAGGACGGTGGCAGCGAAGAAGAGAGACAAAAATGGCAAGCGCGTTTGACCGAGACTGAGGATGCCTTGGCAGCTGATGGAATTGATGTCGACTGGCTACTCGATCAGCGAGAGGTTGTGACGGAACGTCGAAGAGAGGCTGGGACGAACGGAAATCGACAATTCGACGGTCAAACAATCACACTCGCAGGCTTTGCCATTCCTGCTCCGAGTGACCCGGACGGTCGGCCTGTGGCGTATTTGGTGCCAGAAAGAGGGATGTGCAGTCACATGCCTCCACCTCCGCCCAACCAGATGATACGTGTGCGGTTGAATGGGGACTGGACGCCCAGCTATTTCCACGAACCCGTTCGGCTGACCGGCAAGCTGACTATCGATCCTTCTGTTCAGAATATGATGGTTGTGGATGGCCTCATGCCGATGAACGCGACATTCCAGTTGGAGACGGAACGTGTCGAATCTCTGGAAACCGAAGCAGACAGGCTGGAATGGAAGCAGCGTGCCGCTGATCGCATCCGGGCGGCGGGAGATCGCAAGGCAGGCGGGGCAATGGCGTCTGAATGATAAAACTTCTGGTTGCCGCATCGAGCATTGCCTTCGCTGGCGCAGCGTCGGCTCAGGGACTATCCGGGCCATCTTCGGTCGAGGCTGATCTAGAGCCCGGAGATGGGCTGACCGACCCACAATATCGTTCCGATTTTCCTCGCAATATCGCACCGGGTTGGTTTCAGTGGAAAGACCGGCTGGCCGAGGAAGGATTTCGCTTCAATATTGACTACTTGGCATTGGGCCAATCCACGAATGCTGATCTGGGAACCGGCGAGGCGGCCAGCGGAATTGCGCGTTTCTACGGCAGTTGGCAGGCAACTGAACGCGGCTCTTTGACATTCAAGATCGAAGACCGGCACAGTTACACCGATGTTGCCCCACAGTTTCTTGGGCTGGATGGCGGAGCACTTTCGATCACTGGGACAGCCTTCAACGATAATGGTTTGCTGCTGACCAACCTGTTCTGGACCCAAAGGGCCGAGAACGGCGCGTGGACGCTGCAAGTTGGGCAGATTGATGTAACGGACTTTGTGGATATCTATGGGTTGGTCAGCCCTTACAGTGGTTTCCAAAACCTGTCTTTCAATACCAACCCGACAATTAACACGCCCAACCAAGGTCTTGGTATTGCCGGTGGGGTAAAGCTGAGCGAGAACCTCTACGCCGTTGCGAGCGTGTCAGACGCAAACGCCGACCCGTCCGATCCAAACTTTGATGTGTTTAGCGACGGCAATCTCTTCAAGTCACTCGAGCTAGGTTACACTTCCGGCTTTGATCGCATCTACTTCGACAATATCCATCTGACCCTCTGGCATGCGGATGCGGCTGACGATGGCAGTCGAGCGGAGGATTACGGCGCTGCGTTCTCTGCCGCATGGTTTGTTGACAATAAATGGATGCCGTTCTTTCGGGCTGGGGCCTCAAAGGGGACCGCAGCGCTTTATGACCGGTCCGTATCTGCAGGTCTGGGCTACTATGGTCGCAATACCGATTTGGCCGGGTTGGGCCTGAACTGGGCCGAGGCAAGAGGCATAGACGGTGACCAATTCACGCTCGAAGCATTCTACCGGTTTTCAATCTCGCCCGGACTGCAGATCACGCCATCACTGCAGTTCATTTCTGATCCGCTGCTGAACCCCACTCAGGATAGCATTACGCTGTTCGGTCTAAGAACCCGGATCGTTTTCTGAGGTGGATCGGAAGTGGCAGCTAAGATCAAAACATTTAGGGAGGTTCTGTCATGAAGACCCTGTTGGCCGCATGCGCCATAGCGATCAATTTTGGTGGCGCACTACACGCCGGCGAGGAAAGCAAGACTTGGGATGGGTCAGAAGAGGCGAAGCAATTCGTGCAAGACACAATCGTCCTCGGCATGTTGGCCAGCCCCTACGGCACTGGTTGGACCGACTACGACCAGCTTCATATCTACTTCGCGCGGGCTCGGGACAACGGCATTACGGGACACGAGATGACGCTGGCAGCTGCGGATATGTCGTTTGAAACCCTGCTAGAGCAGCACTATCACTTTCGCTCAGCCATGGCGCAACAACCGGAAAACTACCTGATCGTCAATGAAACCCGAGATATCGAAGCCGCCCACATCCAAGGCAAGACAGCCGTCATCTGGAACAGCCAAACTGCCACAATCCTGAATGGCGATCTTAAGAAAATGGCATTGCTAAAGGATATGGGGATCAAAAGTATGATCCTGGCATACAATGATTTTTTTCGAACCGGATCGGGGCAGTTGGCGGCCTATAACGGGCGCGACATTGGTCTTACGCCTTGGGGGAAGTCGGTCATCGATGAAATGGTGCGGTTCGGCATCCTGCTAGACCTAAGCCACACGGGCTCCAAAACGGCCAACGACGCCATGGACTACATGGATGAAAACTATCCCGGCGTGCCATATGTCTATACGCACTCTGTCCCAGCTGGGCTTTATGCGAACGAACCCAATGCCACGACACGCGGTTGTTATCGGGCCATTCCCGACGACGAGGCGCTGCGTGCAGCCAAATCGGGCGGCTATATTTCTCCGACCTTCACCGAATGGATGATGGACGGTGTTTGGCCCGAGGATATCTCACCCGAGCAAGCTGCTGATATGATCGACTACTATGTCCAACTTGTGGGGGTCGACCATGTTGGGATCGCGACAGACGACATGTTCTCGACTGAACTAGTCGTACAGTTCGCAACTGCAAACGCAAGCATGTACGACGACGGCGGCTACATGATCGATGCGTTCAACAAAGGGGCCACTGGCAACGGTGAACTTGCCAAAATCCTTGCGGCGATTACCGATGACCTTTGGGCGAGGGGTTATTCCAATGAGGACCTTGCGAAGATTTATGGCGGTAACAAGATGCGAGTTTATGCGCAAGTTTGGGAGGGCAAACCGACCGAACTATTTCTGAAAGAGTACCCCGAGCGTCTGCGCCTAAGGCAAGAGCTTCGTGATGGGTTCTATTCGCGTTAGATTATTGGGGGCTTACCGAAAGAAGACAGATTACTTCCCGCACGGGCGAGGCTTACGCCCCGCCCTTTGCTAGGTTGTCCCGCTTCCAAAGAGGTTGCAGGTTGCTGTAGTGGCAAAGTTCGATGAGGTGTTCCAAAGACCGTGCAGCTGAGAGAGGGGTAATATGGTCCACCTCCCATTTACCATACCGATCCCATGTCATGCCGTCTGTGAAGCGTGCCTCTATGTACCGCTTTAAGGCCGCATGCGAGCAACCGACTGCCCGAGACGGGCTGGCCTCGCCCCTCAATATCTGACCTGACCGGTTCTGTACTGACCTGAACATACGGTAAGATGGATCGATTGCTCGACACCTCCGATCCCGCTCGACCGTGTTCTCAGCGTTGCACTGAACGCACTGGCGATTGCTGACGTAGCGCTCAGCCAGGTGCCCAAACTTGCACGGACGAACCGTCCAGAAACGAGAAAGGCCGCGCAGGGCGGCCTCCTTACGAGTGAGGAACGTCGGTTCCGATGCTATGTCAAACGGCATTATGCTGCTGCCGCCACCTGACGACCCTCCAACCGGGAAAGCAACTCATTCTGCCTATGCCCTTTGGCACAAACCTGTCCACTATTGACCTCACCGGATAGCAGCCAGTTCAGCAGTAGGTTCCGCATTCTCTGAGATGGCATGTAGAGCGTTACACGATGCCTTGGCGTGTAGGCGCGCCCCGCACCGTTAAGGCCTCCGACACGTATTGCGGATCGGAACAGCCACTGCACCAGTTCGGTCAACGCATAGGCGTCAGAGAACCTTTGAGCTTCGTTGCTGTCGCGTTTCATGCCAAGGAACGTGAGAAGTTGTGGATTGGGGTTTTGGTCATATAGGTACACCGCTGTGGTGCACCCTATGTGGGCATTGGTCCCACGTGTGGTGTTGGGTACGAAGCTAACACCGTCTGTGGTCCACATTGCATCAAAGACCTCAGTGTCCTTGTTGTACACCTCTTCTTTCAAGGCGCGCCCGAACATGCGCGTATGCCTTGAGAGCCTACCTGCCTTTGGCTTTTGTCCGGTCTCAGCGTCATGCCACAGGCGGCGTGCACACGTCAGCATGACCGTTTTGGGGTCTACGCCATACAGTTCTCTTGCTTTGAACTTGCGTAGCTTGTGACCAATCGAGGAGCACTGCGAGTGCGTTTTGATCGTCTTTAGCTGAGCGCAGTGTGTCCACTTTTGGTTCTTTAGTTCCGGTATGGGTAATACCGTCAGCGCGTTAGCAACATCTTCTCGCCACGCTGCCTCGACTTCTTTATCCAGACGCTGCACATCCAAAGTGAAGGAGCCGGGATGCTCTTTCTGCAGTTTTTGCAGGTACTGCAGCAGCACCGATCCTTCCGAAAGGTACGTGTAAATCGTCACGGACTTGGGCTTGAGCAAGAGTTCTTTGGGAATGGCGAGGACGAACAGCTTCTCGCTTATGCGATACAGTGCACCCGACTTGGCTTTGTCATAGAGGGATCGGTCAAAAGTCTTGTTCCCTTTTCGGTATAGTTCATCCCACATTTCCGTTGGAACAATTCGACCGTCAGGCTCCTCTTTTGCCATGCCAAGGCCTAGGTAAGCTGTGTCAAAGTCAACCTTTCGGACTGTTTGGTCCACCTCGAAGGGATTTACGACCTCGTCGATGATGAGGTTGTATCCACTAAGTAAGTGATCGACTTCGATGGTTGGTTTGCCGTCGCTGTCGAACTCAGTACATCTCGCAACGCCGGTACTCTGGGTCGCCAGAGTTCCGAGCCGGTAGAATAGTTGATGAGTACAAGCAATTGACTTACCCGCCCGGATCAACTTTTCGCAGTGATCGCGTTTGTTGCCGCCGTTGCAAATAGGCTGTGTCAGAATGAAATCGGAACCCGTTCGGGCACCATTGATGAACCGTTCCACCTCACTTAGATACGGAACAACGGCTATGTATTTTTCCGGCTTCTTGAAGTTGCGGTTGATTTCTGTGGATTTGCCATACCCACAAGGTTTGTCGACAATAGTGATGTGGGGCATTCAAACCTCCTGTGTTTGGTCCATTGGACCAGTTTGGGGAATGTGCTCTGTTGGATACCGAGCAAATGGAATTGCCCCGTTGGGGCGACTGGGAGGAAATCCCGGTGAACACGCAATGGATAAACTAGAGGGATCAAAAGCCCTCTTTTTAGTACCTTTGCTTACAGGTCATCGTGATTTAGTGTTTATTTACTTATGCTTACTTGCTACTTACTCCACTCGCATTGGAGTAAAGGAAGGCCAAGTCGTCTAAGTGACCCGATCAACAATGACCAAGCGAAACCTGTATGCTCAACTGAGGGAGGGGTTTTGCTCGAATGAGGCAGTGGTAACGCTTGTTAGTTCACAAAACGGAGGGTTAGCGCCTGTGTGTTCACAAGAGGAAGGGTTAATGCCATTTCCAAATGTGTGCGGGACAGAAAGCCAGCCACGGACAGCCAAAAAGATCGGGGAGCGGCGTTGTCGCTTGATATGGAGTAGGGTGGTCAAAAACTGACGCATCGAGAGACTACGACCACCCTGCACAGCATCACGCCGATTTACGCATGTTCGACGGCTGCCAACTTTGCCACGATGTCATTGGTCTGCAGGTGGGTGTAACGCATCAGCATCCGCAAATCCCGATGTCCGCTGATCATTTGGACTTGCGCCAACGATAATCCGCTTTCCACAAAGCGGGACACCGCCTCGTGTCGAATGTCATGAAATGTAAGGTCTACCACGCCTGCCCGGTGCCTGAGGCGCTCAAAGGCTAATCGCACAGAATTACCAGACAGGGGCAAACACCGGTCGTTCCCGCGTGGCAGGTCCATCAAAACGGCAACGGCATTCGGGCTGAGAGGCACTGTACGGGCGCGACCGTTTTTGGTTTGGGGCAAGAACACTGTCCGACGCTCAAGGTCTACATGCTTCCATTGTATCGACAGCAATTCCCCTCGGCGCATCCCGGTCGCCAAAGCAAGCGTCAGCAATGGCCTCATCAGCGGAGACCGAGCTTGGTTCACTGCACCCAACAAAGCCTGCCATTCTCCTTCATGCAATCGCCTCTCGCGGCGGTTATCAATCTTTGGTCTTCGGACAGGCTTGACCGGGTTTCCTTGTGGCAGGTTCTGCCCCCAATCCTCACAGGCGACATCAAGGGCGTGCTGCAACCAACCCAGTTCCCTCACCACAGTCGCCGCCTTCATGGATTTAATGCGCTGGTCACGATAGTGGGTAAAGTCAGCGGATCGCAGCTTGCCGACCTTCCTGCTGGCTAACTTGGAGCATTTACGCAGGAACCCGTTGATTGCATAACTTTCATTGTCCGCGCACCGTTTCTCGCTCGTGATGTAATCTCGGTATTTTCGCAACACTTCACCAAGTGTCATCTCGGATGCGTTCACACTGAGGTCTGGGGTTAGCAATCCCCTGTCGGCGCTCAACTCCGTCTCACGAGCCCACTTAGTCGCATCAGCACGCTTTAGAAATGACTTGGATCGGGATTGCCCGTCCTTCCGAACCGTCGCCTGCCACTTTCCACTAGGCCGTTTTACGATTGTTGGCATGGCCCATATCTCCTGTGTTGGAGACATCTTTTCTGTCTAAGTGCAGCGGAGGCGCAGCGGACACAGTTTCATGCGCAGCACAGCAAAAGGTGCTAGTCGCGTAAGACCTTGATACAATGTGGGGAAAGAATGGTGGGTGATGAGAGACTCGAACTCCCGACATCTTCGGTGTAAACGAAGCGCTCTACCAACTGAGCTAATCACCCGTGACGCTGCATTTAGCCAAGCCTGCGGGCGGGCGCAAGAGGGTCTGGAAGATTTTCTTGTATTCCTTGATCAGCAGCCGACCAACGTTGCATCGTATGAGCGGTCGACTGAACATACGTGTACTCAGGACCCCCCTCAGGTCAAGGAGTGTGCAACCCAATTCCAGGCAGATCGACAGCAAATGTCGCGCTGAACTTTCGACCCATCATGTTTAAATGGCCAAAGGCGCTTGCGCGCCACCTGTGGCGTCCGATATTCCCGGAGAAACTGAAACGATCCGGTCGGGAATATACATGACCCTATCCTTCGGCCGCCGATTTTGGATGGTGGCACTGGTCTTTGGCATATTGGCGCTGGCCCCAATCAGGGCCGGTGCCGAAGGCATTCTGGTTTTTGCAGCGGCCAGCCTCAAGACCGCTTTGGATGAAATTGTGGTGGGGTATGAAAACCAGACCGGCCAGAGAGTTACTGTTTCTTATGCGGCCTCGTCGGTTCTGGCGCGGCAGATTCAGCAGGGCGCACCTGCGGATATGTTTGTCTCGGCCAACACGGATTGGATGGATGTGTTGGAGCAGGATGGTCTAATTCGGGCAGATTCTCGAGTGGATTTACTGGGCAACGGTCTGGTTCTGATCGGGTCTGATGATCGTGTCGAAATGGGCGAAATCCAACCGGGCTATGACCTCAGGGCGGAATTGAAAGATGGCTATCTGGCCATGGCACTGGTTGATGCGGTGCCTGCCGGGATTTATGGCAAAGCGGCTTTGCAGAGTCTGAACCAGTGGGAAGCTGTGCGGAATCAGGTGGCGCAGGCCGACAATGTTCGCGCTGCGCTGGCTCTGGTGGCAGCAGGGGCCGCGCCATTGGGGATCGTGTACCAATCAGATGCCAAGGTGGAGGAAAGGGTCCAGGTCGTTGCGACTTTCCGCGCCGACCTGCATCCACCGATAATTTACCCTGCGGCACTGACCCTCAATGCAAAAGAAGGAGCACACGCTTTCCTTGAACACCTGAAGACGGATGCTGTCACGGCTGTATTTCTGGAGCAGGGATTTACCCTGCCGGGCAGGTGATTGCCTTGGATTGGTTAGGGCCTGCAGAAGTTGAAGCCTTGAAACTTTCACTGCGCGTGTCCTTTTGGGCGACGCTGGCGACTTTGCCGTTTGGGATATTTGTCGCTTACGCTCTGGCCCGCTGGCGGTTTCCCGGGCGACAGGTTTTGAATGGTCTGGTGCATTTGCCGCTGATCCTGCCGCCGGTTGTCACCGGATACCTGTTGTTGCTGACCTTCGGCATTCAAGGGCCACTGGGGCGGATCTTGGCCGAGTTCGGGATCGTAGTGGCCTTTCGCTGGACAGGTGCAGCCCTTGCCGCCGGAATCATGGCCTTCCCTTTGATGGTCCGGGCGATACGTTTGTCGATCGAAGCGGTGGACCCGAAGCTGGAGCAGGCAGGAGCAACACTGGGCGCGTCGCGCCCGATGGTGTTTTTTACTGTGACCTTACCGATGATTCTACCAGGGGTCATAGCCGGGTCTATTTTGGCTTTCGCTAAGGCCATGGGTGAATTCGGTGCGACGATCACTTTCGTGTCCAATATTCCGGGTCAGACGCAGACATTGCCTTCGGCTGTTTACGCCTTTTTGCAGGTTCCAGGCGGCGAGGCCGCTGCGACGCGGCTGGTTCTGATCTCGATCGTCATCGCGATGAGCGCGTTGTTGCTTTCAGAATATGTGGGACGCCGCGCCGCCGCGCGGGTGGCCGGATCATGAGCCTGTCTGTTCGGTTGCACCACCATCTGTCAGGGATAGATCTGGACGTCAGTTTTGATGCACCCCCCGGCGTAACAGTGCTTTTTGGGCGCTCCGGATCGGGCAAGACCACCATTGTCAACGCAGTCGCAGGGTTGCTGCGGCCCGAGGCGGGACGTGTGTCTGTGGATGGCTGGGTTCTGTTCGACACGGAAAAGGGACTCTGGCTGCCGCCGCATCGGCGTCGATTGGGATATATTTTTCAGGAAGGGCGGTTGTTCCCTCATCTGACCGTGCGTCAGAACCTTGCTTATGGGCGATGGTTCGCGCCGAAGAATACACGACGCGAAGACCCCGACAGGGTCATCGACATGCTGGGCATCGATCATCTTCTGGACCGCAGACCTGCCGGGTTGTCAGGCGGTGAGAAACAACGTGTTGCCATCGGGCGGGCCTTGTTGGCAAGCCCGCGATTGATCCTGGCAGATGAACCTCTGGCGGCACTGGATGATGGGCGAAAAGCGGAAATCCTGCCCTATTTCGAGCGTCTCAGGGATGAGGTTTCGGTTCCGATCCTCTATGTGACGCACTCGGCTGCTGAAGTGGCCCGATTGGCAACGTCCGTCGTTGCGTTGCAGGATGGCAAGGCCGTTCGTCATGGGCCCGCATCCGAAGTTCTTGCCGACCCGTCTGTGGCCCCTACGGGTGTCCGTGCCGTCGGGGCCGTGTTGCAGGTTCAGGTTGCAAAGCATCATTCCGATGGGCTGACGGAATTGAATGCCAATGGCGCACGGTTGTTTCTGCCTCGCATTGCGCATGAGATCGGAGCTAACTTGCGTATTCGTATTCCTGCGCAGGAAGTGATCCTGTCGAACAAAAAACCCGAGGGGCTTTCGGCGCTGAATGTGCTCAGCGGCACTGTCGAAGAGATCCGGTCGGGCGAGGGACCTGGTGCGATCGTGTCCGTAAGGACCCCGGCGGGCAATGTGCTGGCGCGGGTCACGCGTCGATCTGTTGCGGCCCTTAACCTGCAACCGGGCAGCACATGTCATGCGGTGATCAAGACGGTTGCATTGGCCCCGCAGGATGTCGGCGGACATATTGTGGCCGGTAGTTAGTCTCGGGCGAGGGCGCGGGCTTCGTGTTCGCGCAGTATCAGACGAGCCGCGCGCCCGAACCCGGTATGACCCGGGGTCGGCCTGTCCGGGAATATTGCGGCCAGCTCCCGCAACGCGTCAGAGGACAAGGTATACAGCGCCTCTTCCCCCAGAAACAGGCTTTCGGCCAGCGCTCCGTTGGCGCTCAGGATTTCGTGTCGGTCCAGCAGGACGTGGAGATATTCGATGGCTTCAACAGATGTATCGATGCCAATGCCGGGCCATCCGCACAGGTGTTTGGCGGCAACCAGGGCTTCGGATGCGCTGAAAAGCAACTCGACCTTCGGGCCCTTTACCAGAATTCTGTGCTGTTGCGACACGAGAAGGTCGCGAGAGGGTTCGTTCGGCCCCAGACTGCCCGCCGAGATACGAACGGGGCGCATAACAGGTTCATCGCATAATCGTTCGCGTGGAATCGTACTGCTTTCGATCCAGCGGATGGGTTGCAGACCGTTATCCTCGGTAGCCACCTTGTGACCTACCTCCAGCGTTTCAATCGCAGTTGGGCCGTTTTCAGTCTCAATCAGAGTTCCGGCTGCAAAACAGACGCCTTCAATCCTGATGACCACTTCCACCGGGTCCGGTGTGCCGGTGAATGGAAGGGTGAATGGGCCGACTTGCGTTGTACCCGAGACGCTGATGAAGAAAGAATCGAAGACAACTTCGCCTTTGTCGAGACCATCGAAAAATGTCGGGTCGACGGTATAGGTCCACTCTCCTGTGTTCGGGTCGATCGAGGCGGTTCCGTTGGCGGGCTGTGCCGCTATCGTCCAGGTTTGTGTGACCGGATTGAAGTTTCCATTGTCCAACGTGGGTTGTCCCGTCTCCACGTTGGGCGGGAAACCAGTCACATCCCCGGTCAGTTCGCCTGTGATCGGAACTGAAACCAATTAACCCTCGCCTTGCTGCAACACGCGTTCAAATTCCTTCTTTCGATACAGGCGCATGTGAACTTCGCCTGCTTCATCCCGCGTCCATTCGACAATCCGATTGCGTGTCATGTCACTGTCCATCCGGTTGGTGCGCACACGCTGGTGCGGGATCTCCTGCTTGAGGATATCAACAATTTGGCTGGTCTGTCCAAACGGGGCCACCAGATCGATGATCCAGAAAGAGGGTCCGCTGGTGAAATCCGCGTCTGTGAGGGGTTTTCCTTTTACTGCATAGCGGTGCTCGACCTCGGGGCTGAGCCCGGCGAACGTGACAAAGCCTCGGGGGAATCCGCTCTGTCGGAAGATATGGTACTGGCCCAGGCGAAACGGGGTTTCGAACGCATACAAAACCTGTGCCAGACTGCGTTTCTGATGTGTTGTCGTCAGCCCTGCCAGATAGAACATTGCGCCCAGATCCGAGTATTTCTCAGGCGGGAAATCAAACCAGTCTTTTGGAAACGTCTTGCTCAAAGAAATGCCCAACAGTGTAACGGGACCCAAAAGTTTACAGAGAGTGTAATGCTTTCCTGCAATTTGAGTAGAATTAATTCGCTGTTGTGGTCAGTGTTACAGGTTCGTTGGCATGTCCCGCTTTACTCGCAGGTCGTCCCGGCTATGTTATTGGTATCGGCCCCTTGTTTCGGGATATCTGGATTATGCGTTTAGTAAAGTCTTTCGCTGCTGCTGCACTTTTGTTGATACCTGCAATGGCCGAGGCTGTTGGGTTCGGTCTGTCCGTTCGACCGCAATTTCGCACGGAAATCACTCCGATGCCGGACGGTGTCTATGAGGTCAAGGCCATCGGATCGTCGGCGCCCGTGAACTATTGGTGTGGGATCGGGGACTATGCGATCCGCTCGCTGGGCGTGCCAAACAACCAGCGGATCTATATCTGGCGCGCCTATGAACCCGGTGTCCGGACCGTGCAATTCTCGCTGACCCCGCCGCCGGGGGCGGATACCAAGCCCGGGTATTCCATCACCGTCAGGAAAGTTGGGGCAAATATGTCGGCGTCGTCGGCGCAGAACTACTGCTATGACAATTTCATCATGGACACGTTCTAAGCGTCAGACCCATTTCGCCAACGGCGGCAGGCTCATCAGAACCGCGTCCGGGTCATGTCCGGTTTCCAGTCCGAACTTAGTGCCGCGGTCATAGACCAGATTGTATTCCGCATAAAGACCGCGATGCACCAACTGAGTGTCTTTGTCGGAGTCCGAGAAACCCTGTACACGCCGTTTTTCAACCAATGGCAGGAAAGCCGGCAGGAATGCCCGACCGATATCCTGCGCCAGGGCGAAATCCGCCTGCCAGTCTCCGGTGCAATAATCATCCATGAAAATACCGCCCACGCCGCGTGCGCGTTTGCGGTGGGGGATATAGAAATACTCGTCTGCCCACTCCTTCAGACGTGGATAATGTCCGGGGCCATGCGGGTCCAGATGAGCCTTTTGGGTCGCGTGGAAATGCGCCGTGTCTTCATCATACTCGATGCAGGGGTTCAGATCTGATCCGCCACCAAACCACCAGGCGTGCGGGGTCCAGAACATCCGAGTGTTCATATGCACCGCTGGAACATGCGGGTTCTGAATATGCGCCACGAGGCTGATCCCCGAGGCCCAGAAACGCGGGTCTTCGGTCATCCCGGGAATGCCTTTGCGTGCTGCCATTGCCTGTTGTGCACGCTCGCCCAGGGTCCCGTAAACTGTCGAGACATTGACCCCGACCTTTTCAAACACACGCCCGCCGCGCATCACGGACATCAGACCGCCGCCTGCGTCAGAGCCGTCCTCGGACTGGCGTTTGGTTTCCTTCACTTCAAACCGGCCGGGTTTCATGTCGGAAAACGGGCCGGCATCGTGGCTGTCCTCCAACGCCTCGAACGCGGCAACAATGTCGTCGCGCAATTGGCGGAACCAGGCAGAGGCGGTGGATTTTTCTTTTTCGAACATGGGTCTTAATGCGCGGGTGCGGCAACAGGGTCAAGCAATGTGCGGCCGCCGTCGATTGTCAGGATCTGGCCGGTGATGAATCCGGCTGCATCCGATGCCAGGTACTGCGCGGTTTCCGTCAATTCGGTGGCCGACGCGATGCGGGCAAGCGGTGTGTGCTTTTCGATATCGTCGCGGAAGTCTCGGTTCTCTTTCAGCGTCGATTGCAGGGATGCGCTCATGACCGAGCCGAGCGCAATCGAATTGACCCGGATGCGGTTCGGCGCCAGCGCCACGGCCAGTGAACGTGTCAACTGATCCAACGCGGCGGTCGACACGGAATAGGCCATCAGGTCCGGATGCGTGCGCCGGGCTGCGATTGAAGACAGGTTGATGATCGATCCTGCCGGGCTTTCATCGTCATCCCCGGACTGTTTGATCATACGCTTTGCGACCAGTTGGCTGAGCCGCAGGGCAGGCATCAGGTTCTGGTTCAGCAAGGTGCGCATCGAGTCATCATCAGGGTCCAGCGGATCAGACTGGATCACTTGGCGCGCCCCGTTGATCAGAATATCCACCTGATCAAACGCATCCAGTGTTGCCGACAGTAAATTGGCAATGGTCAGCTTTTCGCGCAGATCGCCTGCGAAGTAGCGAATATTGCCGTCCTCTGCCTGTTCCCCAACCTCATCGACCAGGCTTTTTTCATCTATATCGGCGAACATGACGTTTGCGCCCGCATCTGCGAAATGCCGTCCTATGGCCAGTCCGATGCCATTGGCCCCGCCTGTAACGATTGCTGTCTTGCCTGCGATGGAAAAGGACATACGAATCCTCCTGAATTGGGGGCAGGTTAGCGAGCCTTAGCGTCGAGGGCGAGTGGCCTGAAACACCTTGAACCGGTTGTTGCCGGCGACTTCATTGACCTGAGTGAATTGTTCGTTCAGCGTTGTCTCGTATGGAAGGTGGCGATTTGCCACCATCCATAGGGTCCCGTTGCGGGTCAGATTTCGCGCGGCAGCGATGATGAACCCCTGACCCAGCGTTGGATCCGCGCTGCGTGAGGTGTGAAACGGAGGGTTCATCACCACCGTGTCTATAGGCTCTGGCGCAGTCCAGGTGACGGCGTCGGCCCAATAAAACCGGGCCTTCGGGTCAGATGCGTTGATACGCGCGCAGTTGAGGGCCAGGTTGTCTGCTTCGACAAGGTGCACGGATTTCACAGTGTCGCGCTCCAGGATCTCTGCGGTCAGATACCCCCATCCTGCACCCAGATCCGCCACGTGAGGCCCCAGCTTGGCGGGCAAGGCGTTCAGCAACATGGCCGAAGCGGGATCAATCCCGTCGGCTGAAAACACACCTGGTGCCGTGTGGTATCCATCGACCATCTGCGTCTTTGGCGCGGCCCAATCTGCGAAGGTCTGTGTGTCAGCCTGAAACCAGAAAATTTTACCGTGGGCTTTGGATAGAGGCCCTTCGACCGAGGTCCTTTTGCGTACATCTTTCAGAATGCTGTCCACACCGTCGGTCTTTGCGCCATCGATCACGACAACGCCTCGGGCTCGTGAACTGGCCAGATGGATCATCGCCCGCGCCAGCGCCTTGGCGCGCGGCAAAAACACAATGGCATCCTGACAGGGGCCGTCTGTTTCTGGCACCGTGTCAAAGCCCTGCGCAGCAAAATGGTCGTGAAAAGGTTTGAACGGTTGCACCACCTGCGCCCCCTGGGGAAGCACTGACAAATCATGGCCTGGCACGGGGCAGATCACGCTAAGAGGCAGCGACAGCGACAGGCCGTTTTGCAATGCAAGTTCCAGGCGAGGGGACATGGGCTATTCCGGCAGAAAGTGGGTGAGCGTCAGGCGAAAAGCCTTATTCTTCGCGTTCCATGGTGCATTGCAGCGGGTGCTGGTGCCTGCGGGCAAAATCCATCACCTGGCCAACTTTGGTCTCGGCAATCTCATGACTGAAGACGCCGACGACGGCTACACCTTTTTTATGCACGGTCAGCATGATCTCGAACGCTTCCGCATGGGTCATGCCAAAGAAACGTTCCAGCACATGAACCACGAACTCCATCGGCGTGTAATCGTCGTTCAGTAACAGCACCTTGTACAAAGGCGGACGCTTGGTTTTAGGGCGCGTCTGCAGCAGGACGGACGCGTCGCTGTCGTCGTCCGGTTCGTCAGACATCATCCAGGTCTTTTCCAGCATCGTAGGCAACGGTCCGATTCAGGCTTGGGGTTTATCTCCGCGCTTATATAACGTGGGGATGGCCGGTGAAAAGAGCAAGCGGACGTAAACAAGATGACTGACAGGCTGACGACAATCGGTTTCGATGCGGATGATACCCTTTGGCACAACGAGCGGTTTTTTCAGCTGACGCAGGCGCATTTTGCTGAATTGCTGGCCGAGCATGCCGACCGGGACCATCTGATGGAGCGGCTTCTGGCGGCCGAAAAGCGCAACATTCGACATTACGGTTATGGTATCAAGGGCTTTGTCCTATCGATGATCGAAACTGCTATCGAGGTCACTGACGACCGTGTTCCGGCCTCGGTCATTCGCCAATTGATCGAAGCCGGCCAAGAAATGCTGGCCTATCCGATCGAGCTGTTGCCCCATGCCCGCGAAGCCGTGGAAGGCATGACCGACTTGTGCCGGGTTGTCTTGATCACCAAAGGGGATCTGATCGATCAAGAGCGCAAACTGGCTCAGTCGGGTCTGGGCGATCTGTTCGATGCGGTGGAGATCGTGTCTGAAAAAACCCCTGACACATACCGGTCCATATTTGACCAACACGGTGACGGCCCGGCGAGTGCGATGATGGTTGGCAATTCCCTGCGATCTGACGTTGTGGCTCCGATTCAGGCTGGAAGCTGGGGGGTTCATGTCCCGCACGGCCTTGTCTGGCAGGTGGAGCATGCTGAAGCCCCGGTCGACAGTCCCCGATTCCGGGAGTTGAGGGATTTGGGCGATCTGGTCGATCTGGTGCGCGGCCTGAAGTGATGTTGCCTTTTGGCCGCAGTTCCACAAAAACCCTGCCGGGTGTTGACCCAGTTCTGCCTCAATCGCGCATCTGGTGTGCTTTGGGCAGTATCTGTCTAGATATAGCCCTGTTCGGGCGGCGTAACGAAACCGCGAAATGTTCAGCTTTCGGTTTATTTCACTAGGTCTCTGTGATAGTCTGAACGATAATAAAACAAAATTTGCTGACCGGGAAAACCCGGCGGCGCGAGGCAGACAGAGGCAAATACCGTGCAGATTCGGCGGACAGTTCCGGCCCGAATGGGCTTATTCCTTATAGCGTTGCTAAGTGTGCTGGCGTTTGCGCCGCTCAAATCCATGGCGGCACCCTACGCTGCGATGGTGATCGATGCCCGAACCGGAGAGGTTCTGCATTCGCGTAACGCTGACACTCGGTTGCATCCGGCGTCGCTGACCAAAATGATGACGCTTTATGTTGCGTTCGAAGCCGTGCGAAACGGTGAAATCACGTTGGATACCCAAGTTCGGATCACCAAGAAGGCAGCGGCCGAGCCGCCGTCGAAGCTGGGCCTGCGCTCGGGTCAGACGATTGCATTCCGGTATCTGATCCGTGCGGCAGCCGTAAAATCGGCCAATGATGCGGCCACCGCCATCGGGATTGCCATCAGCGGGTCCGAGGCGGCCTTTGCGCGGCGCATGACCCGGACCGCGAAAGCAATGGGTATGGGCCGCACGACCTTCAAGAACGCCCATGGTCTGACCGAGTCGGGGCACCTGTCCACCGCGCGCGACATGACCACGCTGGGGCGGCATCTGCTGTATGATTACCCGCAGTATTACAACCTGTTCTCGCGGCAATCGACGCATGCTGGGATTAAGACCGTTCCCAACACCAATCGCCGCTTGCTGGCCGCCTACAAAGGGGCTGACGGTATCAAGACCGGGTATACCCGTGCGGCGGGCTTCAATCTGGTGGCGTCGGCGAAACGCAAGGACGAGCGCATCATCGCAACCGTCTTTGGTGGAAAATCCGGTGCCTCGCGCAACGCCAAGGTTGCAGAGCTTCTGGATATGGGTTTCCGTCGTGCCCCGTCGCGCGCACCCATTCGCAAACCGGCACGCCCCGCTTATGCGGGCAATACCGGGCTGGGTGGCAATACGCAGGTGGCAAGTGTGAGCGGCGCGCCAAAATCCAGCCTGCGCCCGATTGTACGGCCAACTGCGGCAACGCAGGTGGCAAGTGCTGTTGCGGCGGCAGCCGATCAGAACAGCGATCGCATCACCAGCGGTATTGCGGCGGCCATTGCCGAAGCGGATATCGCGCCTACTGCCCCGCCTGTCGAAACCTCTGATACCCGTCCGGCATTGCGTCCGGACAATCTGGTGCTGGCGTCGACCGAAACCTCCAAACAGCCAGAGCCCGAGCAGGAGGTCGTCACCCGCCTGTCCTCGTCCGGTGGTCACCTGTGGGGCGTCAATGTGGGTCGCTACACCACGCGGTACGAGGCCGAGAAGGTTTTGCTGAAGACTGCATTGTCGGAAATGACCACGCTGGAAGGCACGCTGCGCAAGGTAAACCAAAACTCGCGTGGTTTCGATGCAACCTTTCAGGGCATGACCCGCGAACAGGCTGATCTGGCCTGTCGTCGTCTGCAGGCCCGCAACGTCACCTGTTTCATGATCGGGCCGTCATAAGGTTCGGCATATTCTCTCCTGAACGGGTCTGGGCTGCGGTGTTCCGCAGCCTTTTTTTCAGTCGAATACGTGACCGTGCTGGTATTGTTCATCCTGTCCGGCGGCAGCCGTCAGGGCGGCGACGTTGTCCTTGGTGAAGAACCCGTCGTATTTGTGACACCGCTCGATATACTCGGTAATCAGCAGGGTGTGCTTCGAGTGTTTCGAGAAGATCTGTTTCAGGTTCGGGTCATCTTTGCACTCACCCACCACATGGGCTAGAAACGGCACGCCCTTGTCCTTCAGGGTGTTCACCACGAAATCGACGTTCTTTTCCCCGGCGCCGTGATCGCCATCCTGAATCTCTACGGCCATGTGGTGTAGACGGCGGCCAAAATTGCGCACGAAATCTTCGGTCGGCATTGGCAGTTTGGCGAAGGAATTGACGAAAGATGGCGTGTTGTTTGCGGTGAAAACCTTTGCCGGAGACTTTTTGTCATCGTCCACGTTGCCGCTGCGGTTCACGTTGGTCGATGAGTTCATGTCGAATATGTTGTAAGCACCCCAGAAATAGTAGGGCACCATGGTCAGGAATTCGAGGATCGCATCCTCGCGCTCACCCGCCAGCACCCGGGTCGCAAGATGGTCGATTCCCAGCATCAGCGGGGCGATCCTGCTTTCGGTTCCGAAGGCGGCGGCCCGTTCCAGACGGGCCTGTTCCGTATTGCTCAGCAACACGCGATCCCCAAGGCCCAGACTGTCGGTGTCGTTAAAGTCGTGGGGCGAATACCCAACCCGGTTGCAGGTAAAGTCCGACGGCGTGGTGAATCGGAATCCGTCTGATGTGTAGAACGGGTTCTCGGTGTCGCCGGAATACTCGAAGCGTATGTTCTGATCCTCAAGTGCTCCGGTCAGCGCGTCCAGATCACTGGCAGCGAAAACCTCACCTACATAACGCGTCTGAGGCATGTTGCGCGCCAGCGGGTACATGCGGTTGATGCGGGGGATGAAATCTTCAAATCCGGGGCTGAGCGGGGCCATCAGGATAAGCGCGGGATAGTCGGGATGCGAATGCAGAACCGAAAATCTGTGGGTCTGCCCCAGATAGCTGGCGGTGTGCCGATAAGGCGTCATCACGTAAAGCTCGACCATTGTGTCGAACAGCGCACCGGGTTCGACCTGAATGATAATGGCTTTCATTGCGCCAACCTGATCCGTGACGCCCGAGCTTGTCCGGCGTTGATATATCTTCGGAAGGTATTCATTGAAGAAGTCCGAGTTCTTCTTGTCGCCTCGGGGCTGATAAGACATCAGATCAAATGACATTCCACGACCTCCTTGCACGTGCCCGCTGTGGGTCAATGCATTGTTTGCAATTATGGTATTCAGAATATGCGTTTGCCCGTCATGCTAAGCGCTGAGACCTGCACGGGCAACAGTCGTAAAATTGGGCTGCTGGTGTTAACGCATGATGTTCAGCGGGTGAATTTCGTCACCTCTACACCGCCCCCGATCAGGCTTTCACGAACTGAGCGGGCAATCTGAACGGCAGTCGGTCCGTCCCCGTGAAGGCAAATCGTGTCGATGGATGTCTCCAGCCGCTTGCCGCTTTCGGTAATGATGGCGCCTTCACGCACCATGTTCAGGATGCGTGGTCCTGCGACATCCGCGTCGTGGATCACGGCTCCGGGCAGGCTGCGGTCAACCAATGTTCCGTCGTCATTGTAGGCGCGGTCGGCAAAGATCTCGCCCACCCAATTGCAGCCCAGCTCGCGCACGGCGTCTTCCTGTTTCGTCACGGCAAGAACCATCACGATGATGTCAGGGTCGACGTCCAGCGCGCCCTGATAGCAGGCCCGCGCCATATCAATATCAACCGAACACATATTGGCCAGTGCTCCGTGCAATTTCAGGTGCCGTACTTTAGTGCCGACCGCTCTGGCCACGCCCATCGCCGCACCCAATTGATACCGCACCAGATTGCACAGGTTGCCTTGGGACAGCTTCATGTTCCGGCGACCAAAACCTTGCAGATCGGGAAACCCGGGATGCGCGCCGATGCCGACACCATTCTCGGCCGCCAGCTTCATTGTAGATGCCATTACATCCGGATCACCTGCATGAAAGCCGCAGGCAATATTGGCGGAGGTGATGATTTTCAGAAGGCTTTCGTCATCGCCCATTTTCCATGGGCCAAAGCTTTCCCCCATATCGGCATTCAGATCGACGCTTGGCATCGGCACATCTCCTCAGTCGGTGGCAGAGATCACTCCGCTGATCAATTGGTAGGACAACAGGTCCGGGATGTCATGCGGGTCACGCACCAGCGCCTCGACTTTTGAGGGCAGGCGGGCAAGATCCGCCAGGAATGCCGAGTGCAAATCGGTGGCCTGATCCAAGCTCACAAATTCGAACGTGATCGCTCCGCCAGCGGGCGTCTGCGCTGCGCGGGGCATGTCGCAGGGCAAAACGGTCGCGATGCGAGGGTACCCTCCTGTGGTCTGGCATTCAGGCAACAGGATGAACGGGTCTCCGGTTCCGGTCATCTGGATGTCGCCCGGGGTGATCACCTCGGACAAGATGTTCAGTTGGCCAGTGGCCGCGAACCCGTCTCCGTCACTGTCCACTTGCATTCCCATACGGTTGGCGCGGGCGCCACGATGGAATGAGGTGTGGACAAATCGATCAAGCGTTGCGTCATCAAACAAGGACGTCTGAAAACTGGCTACGACGCGTAACACGCCACCCGAGAAGCGCTCGGAAGGGGTCAGTTTCAAACCTGCGTCGCCTGCATCCGGACCACATGTCAGCCTGTCGCCTGGCTGCACTGCTCGCCCGATCCGTGCCGTCAGGTGCGCTGATCTAGATCCAAGAAAAACCTCTGAATCGATACCGCCCCCCAAGTGAAGATAGCCGTAATTGCCTTGCAGGGCCGCACCGATGATCAGCCGTTGTCCGGGCTCCAAGCGATGCGAGGCGTTCCAGGCCACGGGGCTGCCATCAATACTGGCCTGCATCCGCGCACCAGTCAAAGCGATGCGCATGTTCTGTGTGGCCTCAAACTCGCCACCCATTCCGGCCATTTCCAGCGCGGCGAGTTCCGGGCTCTGTCCCAGCAATGCGGCCCCTTCACGAAGGGCCAGTGTGTCGGCAGCACCAGACCGGGACAGGCCCTGGTCCAGATAACCAATGCGCCCCTGGTCCTGGATGGTGCAAGTCGGGCCGATCTGGTGGACGATCAGGCTCATGGCGCAATCGCCTCGCAGGTT